>CAIXHD010000336.1 GCA_903919065.1 uncultured Bacteroidota bacterium | reverse complement strand
TCAGCATGAATGAGGTTTACACTATTGCTCAACGGATCTTCTCTGACAAATCAAGCTTCATTTCGGACTCGCAGCAGATTGCCAGATTACTTTATGAATATTCGACCCATCCGAAAATCAAACAGGGAGAACTTAACATTGCCTTGTTTTCAGAGGCAATACTGGGCGATGAGGTGGTGGATGCCATCGGTATTTTCAAATCGGAAAATGACGCGGCATTCATCAAAATGGAGGAGAGTCCGCTTAACTTTTTTATTCGCCATGACTTTGGATTTGAATTAAAGGGAATCGATAAAGGCTGTATCATATTCAATACCGGGGCAGATACCGGATATCGCATACTGATTGTCGACAATACCAACCGGTCGGCCGAGGCGGTATACTGGAAGGATGATTTTCTGCAGGTAACTCCTGTCAGCGATGAATATTATCAGACCAATCAATTCATGGGTATTGCCAAAAATTTTGTGGTCAAGAAATTATCCGAGGATTTTGACGTGAGCAAGGCAGATAAGATCGACCTTCTTAACCGGTCGGTGGAATATTTTAAGGAACATGGGAATTTCGACAAGACCCAGTTTGAAAACGAAGTTTTCCAGCAGGACAACATCATCAATTCGTTCCGGGAATTTAATGATTCATGGATCTCCGAAAACGGGATGGAGCTACTGGAAAACTTCGAAATATCACCCCAGGCTGTAAAGAAGCAGGCCAGGGCTTTTAAAAGTGTTTTAAAACTCGATAAGAACTTTCATATTTATATCCATGGCGACAAGGACCTGATTGAGCGGGGCACTGAATCCGACGGACGGAAATATTACAAGATCTATTATACCTCCGAATCCTGATTCCTGAACTATTGAACGACCACCTTCCGGGTGACCATCTCCTTTCCACTGTTCAGCTGTATCAGATATACGCCTTTTTCCAGTTTTGAAACAGGTATGGTATGAATTCCCGATGGTCCGCTCACCTGCTCAAACCATACTTGCTTGCCGGCCATATCCGACAGGCGGATGGAACTTAATGGCATCTGGCCATTAAGCTGCTCAACAAATAAAATATCTGTTGCCGGATTAGGGTAAACATTCACGGTTCCGGAAATATCAGCATCGCCGATTCCGGATGTGGAAGTCCGGGTTGCGCTAATATCAAGGAGATAGGTTCCGGTTTCTCCTGCAAAATAAGGAGCAACCTTCAGGTAAACCGCTGAGGCCACCTTGGCTTTAATTAAGATATTCCCGGTCATTAAATCATCATATGTCGACGACCAGTTTACCCCATCTTCCGACCAGGTAAAGAGCGCATCAACGGAATATGGGAGTCCGTTTCCGCTATTGTACTTGTCATGGAGTCTGGGGGTAATCGTATAATTATAGCCTGAGGGCAGGTTTAGCTTATAAAAATCGATATCATCGCGTTCATGGAGATTTGATCCGCCGGTATTTTTGGCGGCGGTATTCCCGGAGAAGCTCAGTGAAAGACTATACGCCTGCTGAGCGGTATTATTGGTTTCGTAAATATCCGGTTGATAAGCTGGCTGCTGCACGATCACCTTAATCGGATTCTGAAAATTACCGTTCCCTGTTATTTCCCAGTTTTCCGAGCTGCTCGACTTATGTATAACTGCGAGAAGATAGGTTCCGGGATCGGCTGTAACTGCTGCTTTGGTAAAATTCAGGAAAGGGGCTAGGTAGTGGTAATTGGTTGGCAGGCCGTTTTTCTCTTCGAGGGTTCCAATGGTTTCCACCCAGTTTCCTTCAAGATCATAAAGATTCACCGCATACATTCCGAGGAAGGTAGCCGCGCCGGTATTGGTTATGTCGAGGGTGGCGGTAAGGGGCTGACCCTGCACAACCGTTGTGCCTGGCGCTACTGTGATAGCAGAATTAAGCCGGATGGAATTGATCTGGACCACATTCACCGTAATGTAATTTGTGTTGATTCCGTTATTGCTTATTTCGATCCAGTTGCCTCCGGTTGGTTTGCAGAACATTCCAATATAATATTGCCCGGGCAGCATTTCGAGCATGCCGCTATTCTGAAATACAAGATTATTGGTATAGGCGTACCCTGCCTGCAGTACGTAACCCGTTAAAATCTCTACAAATTGCACGAAATTGGATTGACTGTCAAAAATAGCAGCGCCAAAATCGCCCGAAAAATCGCCGGTACCAAAGTTTGCAAAATTAGAGCTGACGGTGAATGACTGACCATAGTTTAGCGTGGTAGCGGATGGGGTGATCGGGCTGTAAAGACTCAGGCTGAACTGCTGGGTAATCACAGGTGGTTCAATGCCTATAATCGCCTGGTGGTTGCTGTTGTAGCCCCCCGATCCTCCTCCGGTACCGGTTCCACCCGGATTCATTGCATTTAAGGCAAAATACCCGTCGTAATATCCCGACCAGCCCCAGTTAAAATGAAAGTTTCCGGCTCCGTCGACACCATCACAAACGAAACAATGCCCTCCTCCTGATCCAAATCCGGCATACAGAATTGGCCGGCCGGAAGTAAGCTCGTTCTTAAGCATATTGGCCCATTGGGTACTGGTATAAGCCGATGAAAGAAGTCCTTGCATGGTGGCCTTGTATCCGAAGTAGTTTTTCAGGGCAAATTCTGCACAGTTCTCCGTATTGGTATAAGCACTCACCACAAAGGCACCGCTCACTTCGGGACTGTAGTCCATATCAACCCCTACCCCGCAGTGATACATCAATGTGGCTACGGCATCATTTGGGCCGGTTAACGTGTTAGGCATGGAGGCCCAGTTATATGTTGCACTTCCGAAATTTGCAGAAATGGTACCATAGGTTTCGTGATTGTAGGAATGAAAGCCGGAACCGTTAGCCGGATAGTTCCAGTATTTCATGATCTGTGCCATCCCTGTGGCTACACATCCGGTAACGGAACCGCCCGGACAGAGTGCATTATAGTTGGGCGACTGATCCCAGCGGGTATTTACCAGCGGGTTTACCGTGGTGCTTACTGCAGCGGTCGGCATTCCCATGCCGCTCCGGTACAAATCCCATTCGGAGGCTATTTCGGGAGTAGCTTCCAGATGGTTAATTATCGCGTAATCTATCTGTTTCTTATAATCTTCCATCCATTTCCTGACGTTGATCGGCATATTGCCCGGATCAAAGCTGCTTTCGAAAGAATAACCCAAAACCGGTCTGGCGGCATCATCACCTGAAATAATTACAAATCCTGATGAATCCAGATTAAAAACGTAATAGTTCTCCTCCACGACCAGGTCGAGTACAGGGGAACTTTTAAACCGAACGGGAGCTGCTGAAGTTGTCGACAGGAATCCTCTGGCTGTCCTCATGGCTGAAGAGGTATCCACTTTTTTTGCCTGTGTAACAGACATAACCGACAGGAGTAATACTAAAAGGAGTACAAGTTTTTTCATGGCCGGGGGTGTTGATTCACTGAAAGGTACAAAAAAACCCCAAAAATGTTTATTTAAAAAGCTGGAATTCCCAAATCGTAGGTCCCTCCGTTGCTTCAGTTATGTTGAGTCTAACCCGTTGAGCGGTGACGGGCTTAAATGTGACATCAAGGAATTCGCCAGGATTTTCACCGGCGTAACAGGATTTCCATTGGTTATTATCCCAGTATTCTATTGATAACTTTTTAATGCGTTTTAATTCAGGGAAGGCCTGTTGCACCAATGCCCGACCGATTGATTTTGGCGACCCAAGGTCAACCTCCAGCCAGGCGGAGTGGGTTCCGTTATCCGTTGCCCAGCGGGTGGATTCATCTTCATCACAGGCCATTCCTGCCGCATAGGTTGCTGATTTTTGGTAAACATTGGAGGCGGTGGCTTTTTTGCCGGCTGTTAATGAAAGGGACGGAAGGCTCATTTTTAAAGGTGCAATTCCACTGGCCGGGCGATCGAGTTCCAGTACAATCACCTGATCTTTAATATCCTGACCTGCCTTTGGCAAAATGAGAGTTATCTTTTTATCATTCTGAAGGAACGTGACCTTACCACCGGCCAATTCGGATGAGCGGATAACCTTAGCCGGAATTCCAGGCAACTCTACTGTATCTCCTTGATGTTTAAGAACATGGATGAAAATAGTTTTATCGTGGTTGGTGGATACCCCATATTTACCAGGCATCCAGGGGCCTCCGCGGGTACCATAGATACTACTGCCATATTTTGTGAGCCAGCTGCCTAACTCTTTGATTACCCCAACCTGTTCGGGAGCAATTTCTCCGGTGTGCATCGGGCCTACGTTCAGGAGCATATTGCCATCAGATCCTGCACAGCGCACCAGCATATCCAGAACCTGTGCAGCAGGCTTTACCCCGTCGGAGGGTCCGCCCCACGACCACTGACCGCGTTTTGATACGGTCATGCATGACTCCCAGGGGCGCTGGTCGAACTTGCCCACTGTTTGCTCCGGAGTGTGAAAGTCGGCATTGGGGCCAATGAACCCTTCGTTCCATCCGCCCTGATCGCCGATATCCAGCCGCTCATTGATCACTATATCGGGCTGCAGGTTCCGAACGAGTTTATAGGTGGTTTGCGGGTCCCAGGGAGCCGATTTGCCATCTGTATCAAACCACAGAATATCGATTTTTCCATAGTTGGTCAGCAATTCGGCAATTTCAGCCTGCATTCGCTTAACAAATTCAGCATTTTTAGCGTTACGGCAATCCGGATCGCGCCAATCCATGGGGGAATAATACCATCCGATTTTCATGCCTGCCTCATGAGCGGCTTTAGCCAGTTCCGCGCAAACATCACGTTTGAATGGGCTATTCATGATATTATAAGGATCCACCTTTGAGTCCCAAAGAAGGAACCCATCGCAATGTTTTGCGGTTAAAATCATGTATTTCATTCCCGAGGCTTTAGCGATAGCCACCCACTCTTTAGCATTGAAATTAACGGGATTGAATTTTTTGTACAGATTATCATAAACATCAGCGGCGGTTGGACCGACGTTCGGACATTTCGGATTTGTATTGGCCCGTGACCAGCTGATCTCTTTTTCCGTAATGCTTACCGGCCCCCAATGAATAAACATGCCTAAACGGGCGTCGCGCCAGCTTTGCAGAGCTTCGGGTTTGGCTTTCTGGGCAAAGGCAGAGGTAGTCAGCATCAGGAATATCAAAGAAGAAATGAGTGCCGGCAATGACTTTTTCATTTTGTATTTATTGTGATGTTTTTCGAAGATAGGAAAAATCCGGAGAGGCCGGCGACCAGTAGTAAGGTTTTACCCGAGAGGATTTGGGCAGATCAGGCTACATTGGAGGATTATCAGAGGAACACACTGATCTGGAGAAAGAAGGACAATTCCTTAATGTCATTGTCTATTTGAGTTTTATTATTTGCCTGTTAGCTACAAGCGATTTCATCTGAGTAATGGCGATTTGATTTAATTGTACTAACCTTTCGTATTGGGCTAATCCCTGATGAATAAGAATTGCGTTAATACTTTCCATATTCGATAGAACCACTAATTGTTCGATTGTAGCTGAATCCCTAACATTTCCCTCTGCATCAGCATTTTCGCTTCTCCATTGTTTGGCAGTTTTTCCGAATAGTGCCATATTCAGCAAATCGGCTTCATCGGCATAAACGAAACTGATTTGTTGTTTGGTCAATTCGGAAGGAATCAGTTTCTCTTTTATTGCATCAGTGTGGATATGGTAGTTTACCTTTGAAAGCATACGCTGAAAACTCCATTCTAATTTAAGCCGGTCGTTTTCGCTGGCTTTTAGTCTTTGAAATTCATTGATAAGATAAATCTGAAACTCTGGGCTAAGCCACATTGCAAAATGAAAAGCAATATCCTTGTGAGCATAAGTACCCCCATATCTGCCTGCCTTTACCAGCATACCCATAGCTAGTGTCCGGTTAATCCATTGCCCTACCGACATGATAAATCTATTGATACCTGCCTCCTGTTCAATTACCCCGAATTCGGGGTAATTGAAATCAGGGTTGTTAATTTTTTCCCAAACGCCCAGGTATTCGAGGGTATTTTTATTTGTCATCCATTTACCAATTAGTCCACTTCCTTCGTTGAAACCTGTGGTCATGTCTGTTAGGCTGATATAGTCGATTTCGTTAAGCACAATAACGGTTATGTCAGTCCCTTTTACTTGTATTTTTTTGTTTTTCATCATATGCTCTCTTCACTTTATTATGTTTCCAAACCCTCAATTTGTTAAAACCTTTGATACCAATGGTAATTATTACTTTTTCAATATAAAAGGCAGACATTCTTTGTTATTTTTTCAGTCAAAGTCTATCAGCGCCTTCATGACCCCATCGCGGTAGCCGGCCACCAGATCGAAAGCATCCTGTGTCCTTATGAAAGGAAAGCGATGGGTGGGCATCAGGCTCACATCCACCTTGTTTTCATCCAATAGAGCCAAGGTTTGTTCCAGCGAATTGTTCTGGCGCCTCACATTTTGTATGCTGATCTCCTTATGACGCAATTTATCAACGGGGAATGACCAGCGGTCAAATTCAGGAATGCCGATAATCATCAGTTTTCCTCCCGGTTTTAAAATATCTATGGCCTGATCAACCGCTTCCTGCTGACCGCAACACTCAAAGACCAGATCAAGCAAGGCCTCCTCCTTTTCCACAATAGCTTTAACAATATCGTCCTTCAATGGATTACCGGTCCAGGCAGCGCCACATTTAGCAGCGATATCCAGCCGGCCATCGATTTTATCAGTCACATATACTTTGGCTGCTCCCTGATGCATTGCAGGCAGCATAACGCTCATCCCGATAGGACCGAACCCCAGGATTCCGATTTTCTTTCCGGATAAATCCATTTGGGCCAGACGGGTAGCATAAACTCCGATGGCAAGAGGTTCCGAAATGGCTGCCTCATCATAGCTCATACTGGCTGGTAAAGGAAAGCAGCTCGTTTCGGGCATGACCAGGTATTCCGAAAGGCATCCCTCCGCCTGTCCCGGATTCCCCAGAAACCTCAGTTTCCGGCAGGTATGGGTCCGTCCGGCAAGGCACTGATCGCATTGAAAACAAGGCATGGCAGGATCGATGGCTATCCGGTCGCCGGCCTTCACGCGGGATACCCGGCTGCCAATGGCAATCACCTCACCTGCACCCTCATGACCGACGGTAAAAGGATATTTTACCACCTGGATGCCGATCTTCCCGGTGGTATAATAATGGATATCGGATCCGCAAACACCCACCACTTTCATCCTGATCAGAACATCGGTATCATTGATGATCTGCGGCATGGGTTTTTCCACCAATTCCATCCGGCGGATCCCAGTAAGAACTATCGTTTTCATTCGTTAATAATTTGCTTCAAAGTTAAATTGGCTCGCACTCATGGAGCCCTCAAATAAACATCACAGCATTTTGCCAGCTTGACTCATGAGGGGTTCATGAATTCAGTTTATATCCGAAGTTTTAAAATTAGTAGTTTCACGCAGATTTATCCTTCATGAAGCTATTTACCCCTATACTCGCTGTTCTCTTGCTGGCCTGTGCCCTGCCCTGCCCGGTTAACGCACAGGAAAATGCCGCGCCATCCATGCACCTTTCCTATTATTTCCCTTCGTCGGATGCTGTTCTGAAGATGCAGAAGATCAAAATTACACAATCGGCCTATACCTCCTATTTTGAAATCAACTGGTTTACCAACGGCTATGCCGGACTGCAGCAAACGCCTGATACCCGCTATGGAAAATCCAATATTCTGATATCCTCCTTATGGGATCCCAACACCTCCGGGGGAGTGTATTCTTATGTCGATTATAATGCGCCTACTACGGTTAAAAGCCGTTTCGGAGGGGAAGGCGATGGCTGGAAAACAATCAATCCGTACGACTGGAAGCTGAATAACTGGTATAATATTGTTCAACGCGCATGGAAGTCGGAGGGAATCCTGTTCATCGCAACCTTTATTAATGATCTGTCCACCGAAAAATGGTTTCATACGGCCACCATTTCCATTCCTTATCCGCAGAAATACCTCAACAGTTATAACGATGCATTTCTGGAAAACTGGGATGGTACAAATTCTGCCTGGAACGGAAGTTTTATCCGAAAGGCATTCTTCAAGGATTGCTGGAACCTCAATACGGGAAGATCCTGGGAGAAAAATACCCGGGCGGTCTGCAGCGTCAATAACAGTGATGCTGATATTCGGCGAAACGGCATATACCATAACGCTTTCAATGCCTGGTTTGATGCCACTGAGGATGCTTATTGCATGCAGCACGGAGGCAATACCACCCCTTCAACAGGCTTTAACGGGGGCAGGACATTAAATCTTCCAGCCCAGACCAATCAAGGAAGAACTCCTGTTCTAACAGCTCCATTAATAACCTCTTTATCTGCCACTTATAATTCCGGAACAAGTGAAATAAACTGGACAATGGATGATTTGAAAAGTCCGCAATTATCTGCCAAACTGGAGATATTGAACTCCCAGGGTACGGTAATTCTCACTTTGCATGATACCATTCCGCAAAGGCGCGATTTCACTATCGATTCCGAACTGATTCCCGGTGAATATTCTGCGCGGCTTACCATCAGGGATATTTTCAATCAGCTGTCGGTGCCTGTAACAGCAAATTTCAGTACAACAGGCATCCCCGACGCAACCGTTTCAGCCAATGAGATAATCATTTACCCTAATCCTGCAAACCAGGTTTTAAGGTTTAATTCGAAAATCGATGGTTTCATTACCATCTTTGACATTAATGGCAGGCAGCTATTTGAAAAAAGGATTGATGATGATCTGATAAATATCGGAACCTTGAAGAATGGTATTTATTTAATCAGGATTAATACGAGTGCGGGTATCGTGATTAAAAAATTCATAAAAGGCAACAATTAATCAGAGTCATTTCATCACCCGTACAACAGGATACCTGTTAACCCATTTATTCGCCAGTCCGCATTGGGTATATACAAAATACATTTGGGCAGTGCGGTCCTCAGCCATTTTTGGATTTGCCCTGATGGCATCGTCGAGCATCTTCCGGCTGGCTGGGGTTTCATTCAGGTATTTTGCAATTTTATCCTCCAGCACCGGATGAGGTGAAAACCATTCACGGTCTTCCAGACAGGGGTCGAAAAAATTCCAGCGAAAATAGGAATCCGGACCTTCCGGTTCGAGTTGATTAACAATAAAAAAATTCGATTCCTGATTGACAGGTACCAGGTATTCGCCGGCATAATAAGGGATCGACTGAATCTCCTTCCGGGTTTTAAACTGGCGATGGAACAGGTGCCCGTTCTCATGCTCTTTTCCCCAAACCAGGCTATCAATATAATAGACCTCCACCGTGAGAACTGTATCTTTTACCAGCCGTTCCATACGGATTCCATTCATTTTCATCCTTTCAATTACTTCGCCCCAGGCCTGTGGGATCAGGTAATACTTGGGTGCGGTAACCGTTTGTGTGGGCTTGTAATTGTCGTAAACCGGAACGTTCTCCACGGTGAAGGGCTGCTTGTAATCGTAGATTTCACGATCCTCACCGGTGAGCGGACTTTTATCGTGTCCCATCCGATATCCCTTGAATTCTACAGTTCTGAAATGTGCACTATCTATCTCATATTTAAGCGCATAATCTTTTTGCGTTTTCACCTTTTCCTTTGATTCCGCCCTTACCTGACCGATGCGTGTGCTATTTTCACCGGTAAATTCAACCAGTTTAAGAATAAAATTATAAATCGATTTAACTCTATCCGGATAGGGCTTATAACAATGATTTTCAATCATTTGGGGCAAGGCATGAAACAACTGGGCATATCCGGTTGAATATCTGGGGGTTTGCACATAATTGGCAATACCCTTTTCCGGTGTTGCAACATCCCATTCGGCATATGGGATCATTTCAAATGGAGTGGTGAGCATTTTAGCATACATGGCAGGAATCATCGTATCCGCGAAAAAATTTCCGACCGGTTCCGGCATACTGTTATGCTGAGCTGGCAGATAGGTGATCACATACTGGTGATCGGATCCGTTTGTGGTATGCGTATCCAGAAAAACATCAGGATCCCACTGGATGAAAGTTTTAACGAATGAACGGGCATTCTGGGTTTCCAGCTTCACGAAATCACGGTTAAGATCGAGGTTCCTGGAGTTGCCCCGGTAGCCCGGGTTGTCAGGACCAGTTTGATTGGTGCGATGCCACCGGTTCTGGTACAGAAGCCCATCGACATTATAAACAGGAATTATGCAGATCACGGTGTTCTCAAGATATCGGCGCAACCCGTTAAAGTTTCGAAGTATGTCATCGGCTGCCAGCATACTGCCCTCGATTCCCTCCGGCTCACCCGAATGTATTCCATTATTTATCAGAACGATACGCTTCCCTGATTTATGAATTTTATCAGGATCGAATTCCTGATCAGCACTTATTACAAACAAATGCAGCGGCTTGCCACAATCGGTGAGTCCGCATTCCAGCAGTCTTGCTTCCGGCCATGCGCTATCAAGCTTTTTATAGTTTGTAATGACCTCATCGTAGGTCGAGCTCAGGTTTTGCTCGTAATTCAGATGAAGAAGTGCTTTAGTTTCGGCTGGATTATTGCTCGGTTTGGAACATCCGGTTACGATGACTGTTACCCCGTCATTAGCGTATTTGCTCAGGTATTCGTAAGGCATCTTACCATAACCGCCATCGCCATAATTTATCCCGTGAGAATTCCTGAAAAGGAACCAGCCTCCACCCTGAATTTTCGGGTCATCCTGATATCCCACCATGATAATGCTATGACCATCGAACACGCCTTCGCGCGGAGGAACAGTCATGATCCCGTCGACAACTCTCCGATAGTCCCCTTCACCCTTTGGCCACTGAAATCCGATCGCCACCGGATGCCCTGCCCTGATCTGTGCTTTTACCTGAAGGATCTGGTCGCCGGACATGCCGAAATTCGGGTTCCATTGCTTAATCCAGTCTATCCGGGCCTCTCTGCGCTTCTTCCCATCCTTTAATGCTGCTGCTGACGGTTCCACTTTTTTTGTATAATTCCTGGAATAATAGGGAAAAAGGGAATCTTCGCAAATACCATATTTGAGCAGGCCTTTCAAAGCATCCGAAAAGAATGAACCGTCTTCCGTTTCACCGGTCACCTGGTTGCTGGCCCAGTTAAGATATTCCACCGACAGGTTAACTTGTTGACCACGAAGATGAGCGTACTCGAACTCCATCAGCCCAACAATGGCAAATACAGAGCAGGTTCCGCGCCCGCCCTGATCGCGGATGGTCAGCCCGTATTCATCAAACAGGGGGCGAAGGTTGTATTCCTGGGCATCCAGGAGGCTGGTACCGGAAAGGAATATTACTGAAATCAGTACCGATATCTGGAAAAAACTCTTTGTGGAATATTTTTTCATAGGATGTTTATGCTCTGGCGTATAATCAGGACTAAAATAGATAAAATTACCTGCCCCAGGATCTCTTTTGCTTTCCGAACGTGTCAACAAAATTTTATATCCAAAAATTTGGATATATAGATATTTGTTTTACCTTTCGTTTGGAAACCTCTGTAAATAAGATAGTTAATTATTTCACAATAGCCGTCTTTATGCAAACCCCCAATCAAATACCCACCCATGAAACGACTTGTTTTTTCAACCCTGCTCTGCTTTCTGGGATTAAATGCCTTTTCCCAGAAGGTAATTGAGAACCCCAAATTTGTCGCTACCACATCAAGCTATGTGACGGTGACGAAAATCGAACTACAGGACACCTGCACCATTCTCAGTTTTAAGGTAACCTATCCTGCAGGACAGTCCATCAATATCGCAAAGGGAAGTTATATACAACCAAATTCAGCAGGCCAGCAATTGCTGATCACCCGTTCGGAGGGATATGAAATAACTGCGCCAATAATAATGCCGAAAGAAGGGGTGGTGAGTTATCGGCTCTTCTTTCCAAAAATTGATCCGTCTGTCACCTCTATAGATTTTGGAGAAGGTGGGTCCGTAACGGGAAATGCCTGGTTCATTTTCGGATTGGAGATAGCTCCGCAAACTCATGTAAAATTGTTACCCGAATCCGTTGCCGGCAATTGGTACACCACCGATGGAAGCAGGCAGTGGGTGTATGGATTCAGTGATCATGAAGTGATTTTTAACAGCCGTGTATATTTCAAGCCCGCCATAAGTCAGGAAGGAAAAAGCTACAAGCTCACAGTGAATAAAGACGGAAAGCAACAGACATTTTACCTGAAACCTGCCCCGGACAATAGCCTTCTGATCGGAACGGACCCGAAAAAGCTTGCCTTGTACAGTCGCAGACCGGTTATCAAGGCGGACTACAAATTTCCGGATGACGTTGAATTCGGGACTTCGGTTTTCAAAAGTGATACCGCGTTTTATCAGGGATATGTGAAAGGCTACGTAAAACAAATGGGCAGTCCGGGAAAAATAATTACCAGTGATGTTCTTTCGGTTGGTTTCGCGCCGCTCACCATACCCATGGCTGAAGATGGAACTTTTACGATGAAAATTCCTATTAACCATTCCCAAACCGTTTCAGTCATCTTTTACAGCACCTTCAACAATGTATTTCTGGAACCCGGCAAAACCACATTCCAGGTTCTTGACCTTTTAAAGTCATCAGATCCATTGGTCCCATCAAAAGGAATGTTCATGGGAGAGAATGCCAGAATTAATGAGGATATGGACATTATCCTTCCTATCCTGAACCATTTTAGTCCGTCTGATTTGTCGGACAAAATGGAAACCCCGCTCTATCAATACCGCGATTCGGTGTTGACCGCAACTGAAAAAATTTTGGATTCGGTGAGTAATTTCGTAAAAACCTGCCCCATCAGTAAGAAGGCCCTGCAATTCGAGAATCTTCAGATTTCGTATTTGGCGTTCGGACAGATCATGAATTATAAAGCCATGAAGAGCTATACTTCTCTGAATCCGGCCAATAAATCTGCGAAACCCTTTATTGAACCGGACAGCAGTTTCTATACTTTTTTAATATCTGCTGATTTAAACAATCCCCTTGCGCCAATATCCGGGTCGATGTATTCGTTACTGGCCAGCTCAATCGGCGTTTCGAATTTCATTCTGCCCCAGGGGTCGGAGCTATATCGTGAACTCCGGCATTGCCTTAAAAAAAAGGGGATAACCAATGAGGAGATGGCAACCATGGATACCATCATTACCATGCTGGATTTAAAAACACCTGAAAAAATCGGGACTGCCAACATCAGCAGATGGAACACAATTACAAAAAATAATAAAACTCTGGTTGATTCAGTGAATCAGGCGATAACACTCAAAAAGACCTACCTCGGACTAAAAAATTATCTTGGCCTGGAACCCGGATTATTTTCCGACATTATTTTCTACCAGAAGAAAATGAGTTTCCTCTCCAGTCAGCCAAATCCATTTTCTCCCTCCGAGGAAAATTCAATCAGGCAGATTATTAAAACTCCGTTTATCAGAGATTACCTCCTGTCGAAAAATGAATTACAGAAGACAAAACTGGAGACTAAGCTTCGTGAAAACAAGACCAAAACCGGCTATGTCCTGAATGAAACTCCAAAGGTTAAAAACGAAGAACTTTTTGCAGCGATAACTGAAAAATATAAGGGGAAAGTTGTTTTAGTCGATTTCTGGGCTACCTGGTGCGGACCTTGTAAGGCGGCCATTGAGCGCATGAAGCCCCTGAAGGAGGAGTATAAGGACAAGGACCTGGTATTTGTTTATATCACCGACCCCTCCTCCCCTGAAGACCTTTTCAGCATGATGATCCCGGATATAAAGGGCCAGCATTATAAGCTCGATAAGGATCAGCAAAAATATATTTACGATTTCTTCAAAGTCAAAAGCATCCCGCGATATATACTGATCGGGAAAAACGGAAAAATTGTGACCGACGATGTGGGCTCAAAGGCTTACGCCAATGAAGACCTGAAAATTTTGTTTGATGAACAGTTAAAACAATAATAATCCGGAAATCATGGAACCAAAAAAAAGGAATGGATTAGTTACTGCATGGCTGCTTCTTGTGATCCTTTCGAATACATATACCGGAATAAAATACTTACTGTTCACTGATACCGTGATGGCTCAGCTTGACCTGTCTACATTAAAAGGGATAATCATAGCCCAGGGTTTGTTAAGCCTGGCCATGGGATTTTTTGCATTAATGGTTTTTGAATGGAAGAAATGGGGTTTCTGGGGGATGATCGGCACAACAATTACTACAGTGGCACTGAGTATGGTAATGGGTATGGGGACTATTCTGCCGATCATTGTCGGCGTTGGAATCATTGGCATTCTTTATGGGATGCTTCAAATAAAGAAAGATGGAGTTACGACATGGGACAACCTTGAATAAAATCAAAATGAAAACTACAATCCGAATTTTCCTGACAGCAATTACTGTCCTTGCCAGCTACTTGTTCTTTTACTGGATCCCCTTTTCATTTCTGATGGGATTAATAAAAAGCGAATTGGTCCCGGGACTTCTCTCAATAATACCGGCCGCCTGGGTTGGATACTATGTCTGGAAAAAGTCTGGCGCCATTTCAGTTGGCTTACCGACCTACATCATTATGGGTGGAATAATTTTGGGTACAATCGGCTTCCTGGGTGGATTTCTGGGACCCATAATTTTCACTCCAAAAGCCGACCAGGGTCCATTGCTGGGGATATTTATAACAGGCCCCATCGGCTTTATAGCCGGGCTCATGGGAGGAGGTCTGCTCTGGGCAATTAAAGAAAAAAATAATCCGGAATAATTTCTAAATATTTAGAAATGAAAGCAATCCAAACTTTTACAGTTATGGCGATGTTGTTTTCTTTCACATCGCAAGTTGAAGCAAAAAAGGTTAACCTCCGCTACCAACTGAAAACCGGAGACCAGTTTAAGCTGGAGCTCAGTTCAAACCAGGAAATCGATCAGGTATCCGGAACGGAATTATTGAGCTCCAAGTCAATCAATTACACTACTTACGAATTTAAAGTGACAGAGGTCTCAGCAACCGGTGACATGAAAATCAACGTCGCATTAAAGGCCTTTTCCATTGAATCATCGGGGCCGCAATTTGGCGACATGAAATACAATTCATCCGACAAATCTGCAGTTCCGGATTTCGCCACAGACAAAGCAGCGCTTTTGGATCAGGCTTATTCCTTTACACTTTCTCCCTTTGGTGTAATAACAGATGTCAAAGCGCCTCCGGGAATACTTGAGAAGATGAAAAAGATTCTGGAAGCTACGGGTATGGCTAATTTTGGGTTTGATATCGATGAAGCTGTCAAGGAATTTGACGGGCCCGGATTCAGTACAATCCTGAAACAGATGTTTATGGTCTATCCCCAGGAAGGAGTTGATGTAAACGTACCCTGGGAAGCAGAATCAGCTATTAATAAAAGTCTTATGGTTAATAAAATCATATCGGATTACAAATTGGTCAGATCATCCGCGGCATCAAATGAAATAGAGGTGGCCGGAAAGATCGTCCCGGATAAAAATACCCCGGCAAAGGAAATGTTTGGGATGAAGTACTATTTTGAATTCCAGGGCGACAGAAATGGGTCTTTGATCCTGTATCCGAAAACCGGAATAAGCAGCAAGGCGGAATTCAAGACTTTGCTTAAGGGTGCCATAACCATCAGTTCCTCGCAAAATACGATACCTACCTCTATCCCGATGACTATCCGGGCAACTGAGAAAATTATTAAACTGTAACCGGAATTATCCTCCCGCCATTGATTCCTCCACCCGGACCCAATTCAACGGCTCGTGAAGCTGCACGCATTAAAATTGGCTCATGGGTAACGCAAACAATTGTATTTCCGGCTTCAACCAGCTCGTTGAATAGTTTTACCAGTCTCTCGATATCATTGGGGTGTAAACCACCGGTTGGTTCATCAAGAAGAAAAAGAGTGTTGCTGCCCGTTTTGCCGGATAGTCCGGAAACCAGCTTCATGCGCTGCAATTCCCCAGTGGATAATGTTTTCAGGGGACGGCCACCGGCAAGATGCCCGAGTCCTGTTTTCGCGATTAATTCAAAAATGGAATTAACCTGTTGTCTGGACTTGCCCTGGAGATTTGAATCGAGAAATAGTGATAGCTGATCACAGGGGGTTTGAAGAGCTTCATAAATATTGACCCCATCAATCCGTATTTCAAGAATCTCATTTCTGAAACCGGTGCCATCGCAATGTTCGCAGGGGGAAACAACATCAGTAAAAAAGTCCATACTGACCTGATTGAGTCCGCTGCCTTTGCATTCAGGACATTGGCCATCACGAGATCCGGGAAAAATTCTATAAATGATATCAGATATTCCCAGCATGCTTGCGGCAGTGGCGGTATATCCTTTACCCGGCAGGGGCTGCTCAATATAGATGAGGTTATTGAAGTTTTCAAAGCCCGAAATCGCCTGGCAGGCAACTGCACGCCCCGCTGAATAACTATCGAAAATAACTTTATCGAGCAAGCTGGTTTTTCCGCTGCCGCTCACCCCCGTGATCACCGTCATCACTCCCCGCGCAATCTCGAGATCGATATGCTTCAGGTTATTGGCATTCGCGCCTTCTATCCTCAAACCCACCCAGTCTGCAGTCTTCAGTTCCCAGTCTGCAGTCTTCAGTTCCCAGTCTACAGTCTTCAGTCTCCAGTCTTCAGTCACGTGTTTCGTGTTTCGTGTTTCGATCTTATTCTTCGTCTTGCCTGCGTATACGACCTCCCCACCCTGGCTGCCGGCCCCGGGACCAAGCTCTATCAAAAAGTCTGATTTCCCGATCAGCAAAGGTGAATGGTCGACCATGATAATGGTGTTTCCATGCCGGTTCAGGGTTAATAT
>CAIXHD010000335.1 GCA_903919065.1 uncultured Bacteroidota bacterium | reverse complement strand
TTTCAGGAAACTCAAAGCCCCGTTCATCTGGTATGATATTTTACACGTTGCCGATACCCTCTCCAATTTCCCCCAGGCTATCAAAAAGCATGATTTTATTTCCATGACAGACCTTATCCAACACAAGGCTGACCTTCATGGGCGATATACACCCGAATCCGAATGGAAAGCCTGGAAAGACTGGGACTTCGGACAGAAAAAGACACCCTCGCCGTGGCTAACCTTTCTGGCCTCCCGATTACTTTCAAGATGTGACAGGTGACGGGTGACTGGTGACTGAAGACTGAAGACTGAAGACTGGTGACTGGTGACAGGTGACTGGTGACTGAAGACTGGTGACTGGTGACAGGTGACTGGTGACTGAAGACTGAAGACTGAAGACTGGTGACTGGTGACTGAAGACTGGTGACAGGTGACAGTTTACTTTTCCCCAAAACATTAACCTCTGGCCCTACCTCTTTTGGCAATTTAATGGCAAAACGATTGGCAGATTTTCTTTCCATGGGTTGCAAATTGAAGCTAATAAATATACTAAATCCCTTTTGAGGGGGATAAGCAAACTTTATCAAATGGGAATTCGTTACTTTACATATCTAAATACTTATGACGATGAAAGCCATAATAAACCGATCGTATCCAGACAAAATAGCCTTGATTACCAGTCAGGGCAATATAACTTATCGCGACCTTTTAAAGCACGTGCAGCAATTTGCACAGCTTTTTGAAGGCAAAGGATATCAAAAGGTGGCCATTTATGCAGAAAATTCACCATCCTGGATTTATGCCTATTATGCTGCATTACAAAACGATAGTATTGCAGTTCCGATCGATTTTCTGGCTTCGGCAGAAGATGTTGCCTATATCATCGACGATTGTCAGCCCGAATTGATTTTCATCAGTTCTGCGATGAAGGAAGCCTATGGGAAGGTTGATCTGAAAACCAGGTATAAACCTCAGGTGATAATTTTTGATGAAATCACTGCTGACCCAACGGTACCCGAAAGTCAATGGCTGGAACCTGAGAACAACGAAATAACTGCTGTTATCATTTATACATCCGGAACAACGGGCAGTCCGAAAGGTGTTATGCTCTCTTATCAGAATATTCATGAAAATATGAATTCTGTTATCGGATGCAAAATTTATATTCCGGATAGGCAGGTGCTGATTTTCCTTCCGCTCCATCATATCTTTCCACTCGTCGGGTCAATGATGACCCCACTATTTGTTGGGTGTACCATACCAATTGTTCCATCCATGCAATCGGCCGACCTGATGAAAACCTTTGCCGACAATCAGGTTGGGGTATTTTTAGGAGTACCTCGTCTTTATGAACTCATGTACAGGGGTATTAAGGCAAAAATCGATAGCAGTGCCGTAGCACGCACCTTACTTAAGATTGTTTTGGCAACCAATAGCCGAAAACTCGGAAAAATCATATTTAAGAAAGTTCATCAGGGTTTCGGCGGGAATCTTCAATACATGATCGCCGGCGGAGCTGCACTGAACAAGGAAGTGGGAACTTTTTTCTATGGGATCGGGTTCGATATTCTGGAAGGTTTTGGAATGACTGAGGCCGCACCGATGATTACCTTCCCGCGACCCGGCCGGGTGAAAATTGGATCAACGGGTGAGGCACTTCCAGGTTTGAAAGTAGAGATTCGCAATGGGGAGATTGTTGCCAAAGGGCCATCCATTATGAAAGGTTATTACAACCGCCCTGAAGAAACGGCAGAAGTGGTGGTAGATGGCTGGCTGTATACCGGCGATCTGGGATATCTGGATAAGCACGGATTCCTATACATTACAGGACGTAAGAAGGAAATAATAGTACTTCCGAATGGTAAGAATATCAATCCGGTGGAGATAGAGATGAAGCTCGACGGATTCACTGCAGCCATTAAGGAAGCTGGTGTCTTTATGCACAAGGAAATGCTTCATGCAGTAATAGTCCCTGATTATGACTGGTTGGCCGAGAATCAGATTGAGGACATCACACAGTATTTCAGGGAGAAAGTGATATCTCCTTTTAATGCTGAAATGAGTTCCTACAAGCGGATTATGCAGTTCACGCTGGTTAAGACTGAATTACCCCGCACGCGCTTATCAAAGTTGCAGCGGTTCAAGCTTGCCGAGCTTCTCGAAATGAAGGAGAATAAAAAACCTGCCGAAGATGCACCGCAAACACCGGAATATAAGGCTATCAAATCATATATCGAAAGTCAGGTTGACATGGATGTCCTGCCTGATCATAATCTGGAATTCGACATATCGCTCGACTCACTGGGCAAGTTAGGATTGATTGACTACATAGAGAAGAGCTTTGGTATAAAAATGGAAACCGATCAACTTATCAAGTTTCCATCGGTCCGCAAAATCTCGGAGCATATAAGCATCAACAAACTTTTTCATAAAACGGAGCACCAGTCCAGCTGGTCCGGAGATCTGAAAGAAGAGTCGAAAGAAATTTTGCCTACAGCATCTATTCTTCTTCATCTGATAGTTTCATCCGTCAGAGGCTTTTTCAGGCTCTATTTCAAGTTCGAAGTCAGGGGATTGGAAAACATTCCCGAGGGGCCCTGTTTTCTGGCGCCTAACCATGAAACCAAGCTTGATGCCTTTCTCGTTCTCTCCTATCTGGATAAGAAAACTCTGAAGGACACCTTTACCTATGCCAAGAAAGACCATGCTAAAAGCTGGATCCGCAAATATCTGGCACGACATAATAACGTAATCATCATGGATTTATCGAAGGATCTGAAGGGATCGATCATGAAGATGGCCGAGGTGGTAAAACAGAACAAAAAGATTCTCATTTTCCCGGAAGGGACCAGAACAAAGACCGGAAAACTCGGAGACTTCAAGAAAACTTATGCCATTCTGAGTACTGAATTGAATATCCCGATCGTTCCGATTGCCATTACCGGAGCCTATAAAGCTATGGGATCCGGTAATAATCGAATCAAAAAAGGGGAAAAGATCACCGTTGAATTCCTGCCGGCAATCAATCCACATGGACTAAAGCCAGAGCAGATCAACGACCTGGTTAAGCAGCAAATCGTAAAGGCAATGAAAACAAAATCTACCTGACCGGTTTACCAGAAATAAACATAAAAGGCGATACAAATTCCGAGAACGACCACGGTATTAAAGATATCCCATTTACTCCAGCTGCTTCGCGTTTCAGCGATCTGCTCAGGAGATTGTGAGAAATAGGTAATTCCCTGAAGCTGCTCAGCAGTAGCTTTTTCCGTAAACGTGCTGACCACAGCCATCACAGCCATGGTAAGAAAGAACAGGAATATGCAAAAGTGCAACCAGTTGAAATCGAGAATAAGGAATAAACCGTGTCTCAAAGATGGATCTGTAATCATTTTATGAGTTTCGGGGTTCATACTTGTTCCCGGATCAAAAATCATAAGACCGAGGCGGAACATTCCAACCAGGAATCCCACGAGCAATCCCCATTGACCGGCCTTGGGCGTGATCTTGCGGTTGAAGACGCCAAGCAGAAATACTGCGGCAATGGCGGGGGCGATCAGTGACTGTACATTCTGCAGATATTCATAGAGCACGCTGCCGAGACTCTTCATAATCGGAATCCAGATCAAGCCAAGCACAACAACCGTGATTGTTGCAATGCGACCAACCCATACCAGTCTGTGCTCAGAGGCATCAGGCTTGTAATTCTTATAAAAATCGATGGTGAAAAGTGTGGCTGAAGAGTTGAAATGAGCTGCCAGTGAAGTCATTAGAGCCGCGATAAAACCGACCACCACTATGCCTTTTACCCCAATCGGCAGGAGAGAGCTGACCAGGTATCCGTAAGCCTCATTATTATCTGAAAACAAGGTTTGTCCGTTTGCCTGTGCTTTTGCGTTCAGAGCCGCGGCTATCATCCCGGGAATTAAGAACATGAAAACAGGTAATATCTTCAGATAACCGGCAAAGATTGATCCCCTTCGTGCCTGGGTCAGGTTTTTTGCAGCGAGAGCCCTTTGAACGATATGCTGATCGGTGCACCAGTACCAGAAACCAATAATCGCAGCACCGAAAATAACTCCTACACCAGGAAATTTATCGTACCAGGGATCTCCTTTAGTATGAATCAGATGTATATTACCACCGGCTTGTTTCACCACTTCCTGCCATCCCTCAAGGATCCCACCGCCACCAACCTTCAGCAGTCCGAGTACCAGGATAATAATAGCGCCGAGGATAAGAATCGGCGTCTGGATAACGGATATCGTCATAATCCCCTTCATTCCTGCCAGTACTGTGAATATCCCGGTCAGAAGCACAAGCCCGATAGCTCCGTACCAGAAATTAATTCCAATGACTGACGAAAGGAAGATTCCGCCGGTAAATGCCGTAACTGATACTTTTGTCAGGACATAGCTGATCAGGGTGATTATGGATAATGTTGAACTTGTATTCTTATTGAAGCGTTTGTATAAAAACTCCGGCATGGTAAATACCCGGCTATGGGCATAAAACGGAACAAACACCCAGCCCAGGATAAGGATGAGCCATCCGTGCATTTCCCAATGGGCCATGGCCATTCCGCTTTCTGCTCCGGCTCCTGCCAATCCCACCAGATGCTCCGAACCAATGTTAGCTGCAAAGATTGCTGCACCAACAGCAAGCCAGGTCTCGCTTCTGCCTGACAAAAAATAATCGCTTGTATCATCCTTCCTGCGACGCATGACATAAATAATAACTCCGGCCAGGGCAAGAAAGAAAAGAGCAATAATAATCCAGTCTAATGGTGCCATAGGTTTTAGAATTAAGTTTTTAAGCACAACTTTACACCTATAAATATAATATTAAACATGAAAAGTGATCTGACAAGCAACCTGAAACCGATGGGATTCTTGTGGGATGTTAAAAATCCATTTCTATTCTGTGCACACCATCGGGATCACTTCCCTCGCGGCAATGAATCCATGGGACCTGATGCGTCCTAAAAGGACGCAATATAGGCCAGGATTTCACTCTAAAGGATGGCTGGCGGATGTATAATGGTCAGACAATACCTGTATATAAAACGAAGGATATAATTGGCAAGGCTATTGAGGTAAAGTTGATTCAGGGAATATCGGCGGCTGGCCATGGCGCCGGCCCGATGTGGTTCATGACCGCAATTCGGGCCGTTTTGCCAGGTATGCCGATGGGAGGACAGAGAAAAGATAAAATTGAGTCCGGCTGGATTATTTGAGCAGGTAAGCCAAAACTTCGGCCTTAAGGGTAGTAGTGAAAGTGTATTCGTTAACAGGAACATTTTGGTAGCCCGTCCAGGTGACCTTAATATCCGCCGTTCCATCAAGTAACAGTGAGAGAGCGTCTAAAGATCCGCTAGATGGATCTCCAAGGGCAACTAAATTTCCATTCTTCAAGGTCACGTTTGATAATACCCAAGAGATGACTATAGGGGTGCCAGTGCCAGTGTCAATAGCAAATATGGACAAATTGGCTGTCGTAATCACAATATCCTGGGAGAGACCTGTCGGCGTATAGGATATCCCACTAGCCGTAATGCTTTTAATTTTCTCCTTGTACTTAATCACGGTCGGATCGGTCGACGGATTAAATGTAACCTCAGCTTTAAATTCATAAGAGTTCCCCGATTTCAATTCCGGGCCTTTTGGTTTAACCTGCAGATCATTGTTAAATTCAACCGGCACCTTCACGGTGAGTGAATCCTTGATTTTCTGGCAACTGCTGAATGCCAGCAGGACCACTGCAGTTCCGAGAAAAAATGCTTTTGTTTTCATTTTAATAAGATTAGTTTGTTCATGATATAATTAAACATCATTAGGGTGAAAATATTCAGCCTTTATCTGGATTGATAATAATATTAAAGTTACAATCTTATCAGACTGATTGAATCTAAGTTAGGAAATTATTTTTTAATTATTTCCACCCTCCTGTTTTTTGCTTTGCCCTCATCGGTCCTGTTATCGGCAACCGGCTTCTCCTGCCCCCAACCTACAAAGGATAACCTGGCAGCATCAATTCCTTTTGCCACCAGGGCAGTCATGACCGTTCTGGCCCTATCATTGGAAAGCTTCTTATTTCCGGCAGCATCACCTGTGTTATCAGTGTGCCCTTCAATGCTGATTTTGAGTTCCGTATTAGTTTTCAGCATCTCAAAGATCTGGTCTACAATTGGAATGGACTCCTTCTGAATGGCCGACTTTCCCGTTTCGAAAAGTATATTCAGGGCAATGAATCCATCCTTATTTAAGGCATCAAGCATTTCATTGGCTGTTATTTCCTGCTTCATGGGCTCCATCTCGAGAATAAACAGCATGTAATCACTGGTATTGGTACAGGCTATTTTGATCTTGTAGAATTTGCTGCCTTTATTCAATTCGTAAAAGCCATTACTCTCATCTTCGAAAATCTTTTTGCCCCCTATCTTGACAATGGCATTTTGATAATTCTTGATGATTTGCAGAAAACTGGGCTCGGGCTTTCCCGAATCCGGATTCAGGGTATACCAGTTGTATGTAAGATTTCCCTCCAGCTTGACCTCCTCCCCTTTGAGGTCAGCAAAATCCAGCTCATTGAAATTTTGAGTACATTCGAAGATAACGTAACCGGGCATGCGGGTGAGCAGAGGATGGTCCTTACAGCCCTCGCTGTCCTGAGCACGGATGGTTGCCGCAATTGCCATTACCATCAGTATTGAAAAAATCAGTTTTTTCATTTTCTATAGTTTATGGATGAATCTTATTAAAATAAAACTAGCAAATATCCAAATACATTTTGCAAGTTTTGCATATTTATACAATCATTTCTATCATATTTACTTATAATCATTCATTTTGTGCCTATATTGCATGATTCTATGTATATTTTTGCATTATCTTTGCATAGTTATTAATGATTGAAAGGTTGAATGATGAAAATTTCCGAAAAAGGTCTGTTTGGTACCGGTCTGGTATTCCTCCCGGAATACAGTTATGAAGCAGTTTTATGTATGGAAGTAATTACAAAGTTTATACGGGAGGAAGGTCTTGAGCTGATCGAATATCATGATTTGCCAGTCAGTCTGCCTGTCAGCAGTAAGATAGTCGGAGGAGGTGAAACTCATGTTGCACAGGTACTTATCAAAGCCAATTTAGACAAAGACATTTTCGAGAAAAAATTAGGGTTGGTTCGTAAGCTTGCCGAGCAGCAGATCAGCAAATCCAAGCTAAAACATCGTCAGTCATTCTCTGTAGGTAACCTTTCAGCTATCTGGCGGTAATAAACTAAACCTGTTACATTTGTCTTGTAAAAGTGTTAGGTCAGGCAGATGAACATGCAAAACGTATTTCGATTTATTAGCCTTATTTTTCTTTTTACCTCTCCATACTATGGATTTGCGCAGGAGAGCCGGAATAATCACAGCATATTCTTTATCAGTGATTTTCAGGCTCCTTTGGATATTGAGAAAGTAATCCTCAGGACCTTTAGAAATGAGGATGCACGAGACAGTCTTTTTGCAGATTTGATCCGTAAACAACCTGAGAATCTCGTTCTCACCGGCGATATGGTTTCTGCGGGCTCCCGACAAAAATCATGGCTGCCGCTTGACAGCTTGCTGGGTTCGCTGAAGAAGTCCGGCACCAAAGTCAATGCCCTTCCTGGAAATCATGAGTACATGTTCAGTCAATCGACTGGCATTAAGAATTTCAACCTGCGGTTTGCGGAAATGATGTCAGGAGGTTATATGGTGACCTATGATTCTATTGCAGTGATGATGATCAACTCAAACTTCGGCAATCTCAGCGAAAATCAGTATTCCCGTCAGCTGAAATGGTATGCATCCGCCATGGATTCGCTGGACAGTGATCCCGCCACCAGGGCAATAATCGTTTGCACACATCATGCTCCATATAGTAACAGCGCTGTTGTAGGATCATCGGAGGCGGTAAAAAACCTAATAGTTCCGGCGTATGAAAAATCAAAAAAATCGGTTTTGTTCATCAGCGGACATTCACATAATCTCGAGTATTTTGCCGGCATAAAAGGGAAACACTACCTGGTCATCGGGGGTGGCGGCGGCATCACACAACCATTACTGCCAAAGGATAAACGCACGAATAATGACCTGCTGCAACAAGAATCCAAACCTGTCTATTTCTACCTGATCATCGAAAAGAAGTCTAACCTCCTGAAAATATCAGCCCGTGGGTTTAAAAAAGATTTCAGGTTTTTTGATCTCATGGTCGACAGTGCAAACATCATTCAACAGCTATATAAAGAACAGACAAAGAAAACAATCATAGGAGACACGGTTTCAGAACTTGATAAGACAATATTCATTGTCTTTCAAGCCAACAATAATGACTATTGGTTCGGTAGTGACGGACAAGGTGTATTTCGGTATGACGGAAAAACCATTCTCCATTTTGCAACCAAAGACGGCTTGTGCAACAACCGTATTCGGGAAATCAAGGAAGACAAATCAGGCAACATTTTTTTCACCACTTTGGAAGGCATCAGCAAATTTGACGGACAGAAATTTACCACATTACCGGTAATAGAAAGCAATGAATGGAAGCTGGAACCGGATGATTTGTGGTTCAATGGTGGACCTGGTAAAAATGGACCCTATAGGTATGATGGAGAATCACTTTATCATTTGGAATTTCCAAAACACTATCTTGCAGACGAATTTTATACAACAAATCCAAATCCTCCATATAACCCGTATGAAGTCTATACTATTTATGAAGACAGCAAAGGAATTCTTTGGTTCGGCACGTCAAACTTTGGCATTTGTCGCTTTGATGGCAAAACACTTAGCTGG
>CAIXHD010000334.1 GCA_903919065.1 uncultured Bacteroidota bacterium | reverse complement strand
GCCCTTTCTTCAGGGGTAAGCACCCGCAGACTAAAGGTGCCGGCTATACCTTTGGGATCGAAGTGAAGATACTTATTAACAGGACAGTAGTACCAAATTCTGTTTTGGATTTTTACCTCGATAAGCCGCTTTTCCATAACATCTCCCCCGGTAATTAAGTAAGTCTTCTATATATCCGGATTGGGAGAGAAAGGTTACCCGATAGGATTGTACATTTGGTGGCATAAATCTGAAGCCATGAACCCATTTCGAATTATTGTATTTATTCTCCTGATTTTTCAATTAACCGGGATTACAGCATACGCATCCGACTCCGCTTTTTCCGAACAAAATTCCAGCAACATCAATATAGAATCAAAAAATCTGAAGATCACACTTGATGCGGCATTTCCCCGAATCATCGATTATACCTGGGTTTCAGGCGGGCAAATTTTTTATGGGCAGGAAGAAAAGCTATCGCAGGTTAAGATTAATGAAAAGCTTTATACACCGAAAGTTTCATCGGTAAAAACTAAAAATTCGGTGGATTACACTTTGGATATCCCGGATATTAGTGTGGTAATTAGAATCCGGATTCAGGTAAGCGATAATAGGGTTGATTTTGATGTCAGGCAGATTAAAGAAAATGGAACCTTCAGGGTAAATACTTTCGAAATACCGGATCAACAGTTTCTCTCGGTCAGAAGCACGCAGCCGGGGGCATCATTCTCTGGAGCTAGGATGTTTACTGCTGTTAAAGGAAACGGAGATACCTTTCTCCCACTCAGCGGCGAGGTTGCCACCGACAGCATTCCGAAAGATTATCTGTATGGAATTTTGAATACGGATCAGCTGTCTGCAAGTTTATGGACCAACTCGGTTAACGAAAAATCGGATAACAACCGGATACAGAAGCAGACCCTTAAAAAGGATGGATACTACAAAACGGGCATCTGGAACGGTCCCTGGATTTACCGGGCACAAGGCATGACCTCAACCGATCCGCTGCCATCAGCAAAAGTTATTATTACCAATGATGCGAATGGCGATGAAAAAGTGGATTGGCAGGATGGTGCAATTGCTTTCCGACAGATCATGAATAACCCGGAGGGAAGTGATAAAATTCCAGACCTGGTAGTACAGCGTATTCCAATGAACTTTGCCAGTCAGGCCACCAATCCGTTCACCAAAACTCTCGATGAAACGAAAAGGATTTTTTTAAATACCGATGGGCTCGGTCAGTTTGTGATATTGAAGGGGTATGGGTCAGAGGGGCACGACTCCAAGCATCCCGACTATGGCGATATCGGCAAAAGGCAGGGCGGGGCTGCAGACATGGAACTGCTTTGCAAGGAGGCGCTGAAGTACAATGCCTTTATGGGAGTGCATATCAATGGGACGGAATCTTATCCCGAGGCGGTTGCTTTCGACGATTCGCTGGTAAATAAAACGAAAAAGGGCTGGGACTGGCTCGATGCTTCCTATTATATCGACAAGCGATATGATGCAACTTCCAATAACAGGATGCTCAGATTCCAGTCGCTGAAGGATCAGGTTCCTTCGCTCCAGTTCATTTATTGTGATGTGTGGTATGCCAAAGGCAGCTGGGATAGCCGCAAGCTGGCAAGAGAAATACATTCCCTGGGGCTAACCCTGACGACTGAATTTCCAACGGACCATGAATACGATGCCGTATGGAATCACTGGGCAGTAGATTATAATTACGGAGGCAAAACGATCAAAGGTTTCAACAGCCAGATTGTACGATTCATACGAAACCACCAGAAAGATACCTGGATCGCCCGTCATCCGCTGCTGGGTGGTGAAGAGATGAACGATTTTGAGGGCTGGCAGGGCCGGATCGATTTCGACAGTTGTATCAATATGACTTTCCGGACGGATTTACCCACGAAATATCTGCAGCATTTCAAGATCATGAAATGGACGGATGAAAGGATTAGTTTCTCGGGAAATGTAGCATCCACCCTTGCTGGCGGAGAACGGGAGATCGAAAAAGACGGCAAAATCATCTTAAAAGGAGATGCCTATCTGTTGCCCTGGAATCCGCAAACCGAGGAAAAATTGTATCACTGGAACACAAAAGGCGGAACCACCATCTGGGAAATCCCACAGACATGGAAAAATTCCAAAACGGTTGAATTGTATAAACTTACCGATCAGGGACGCCAATATATCAAGAGTTTGAGCATTGAAAACGGGAAAATTACTATCGAGGCTGAAGCGGGCAAACCTTATGTGATTTATAAGAAGAAAGCTGCTGCGAATTCCATTTCCGATTGGGGAAAGGGAACTCCGGTAAAAGACCCCGGATTTAATAATGGCGATTTAAAATTCTGGCAGATAG
>CAIXHD010000333.1 GCA_903919065.1 uncultured Bacteroidota bacterium | reverse complement strand
CGCTCCCTCTTTCTGGGCATACAACGGCTGCAGGAGAATAAACACCAGCCCAGTCAGAACATAGAAAAACCGCCTTTTCACAACTTCCCGCATTAAAAGTTGTCAAATATGAGAAAAATTGATCATTGGGCAAAGTTTAAAATTCCATACTATATTTACGCGGTTTATGACTTTGATTATGAGAAAGCTGTTCCTCCTGATATGCATTGCCGCTTCTGTGATAACAGGTAATTCGCAGAATATTGGGGATTACCCCCTTTACCCGGTGCCGGAAAAATACCGTCTGAAAGGTGGAGCCGGTCTCCCATACAAAGTAGACAATTCACAAAAAAAATACTTCCCCCCGGTAATTAATCAATACGGCTATAGTTGCAATCAGGCCAGCAGTATAGGTTACGTTTTTACCTATGAGATGAACCGTATCCGGAATATTTCCGCGGAGGGTCTTGATAACCTTTATACACCTGGTTTTGTGTGGAATATGCTGAATAGTAGCAACGGCGGAATCGGGGTCAGCTACTTCGATAGCTGGGAGATTGTTAAAGCTGCCGGATGTCCGAATTTTTTGGACTATCCCTACTATATGACTGATACAGGCATCTGGATGTCAGGTTACGGAAAGTATTACCGTGCAATGAAAAACCGGATTTCCATGAATTATTCGCTGCCGACGGGCAATCCCGAAGACCTCCTCGTGTTAAAACAATACCTCGACAACCACTTTGAGGACTCTCCGGATGGAGGAGTTGCCAGCATACAAATTGCTTCCGATGGCATGCAGACGAAAAATTGGACCGATCCGGAAACCAATGAGGTGTGGCCTGTTCTCTGGACTTTTGGAACAAATATTGGTCATGCCCTCACCGTTATTGGTTACAATGATTCCGTTAGGGTGGATTTAAACAACGACAAAAAATTTACCAATGATCTCGATATCACCGCCGATGGCGTGGTTGATATGAATGACTGGGAAATCGGAGCCCTGTTGATAATCAACAGCTGGGGCGACTTTTGGAAACATGGACAGTCCTATCTGTTATACAGCGTGGTTGCCCGCGATGGTAACAAGGGAGGAATCTGGAATCGATCGGTGCATGTTCCCGAGGTGGTAAAAACCTATCAGCCTGAACTCACTATGCGCGTGGTTATGAGGCATACCATGAGAAGGAAAATCAGTGTCCAGGCGGGCTTTTCAACCGATACTACAGCAATGAAACCGGAGCAAACGATGAGCTTTCCTGTGTTTAACCACCAGGGCGACAATACTCCGATGGTTGATCTGGAAAATGCATCAGATAATGCGCGATTTGAGTTTGGCTTAGATATCACAACACTTCTCAGATACATTGAACCGGGAGTGCCGGTAAAGTTTTTTCTGATTGTAGAAGAAACCGATGCCGCCGGATCTGCCACTGGTCAGGTGGATGAGTTTTCCGTGATTAATTACACGACCAGCGCCAATGAGGTGATCTCCAAACAGAAGAATTACCCCCTTGTAAATAATGGAATTACCTACCTCAGCCTGGTTGAAACGCTGAACTTTAACAAACTGAAAGTGGAGAAGCCAGCTGTTACGAGCGTTATTCTTGGCCAGCCTTTTTACGCCCAGCTTTCGGCCAGTGGCGGTCAGCCTCCCTACCGGTGGGAACTGGTGAAGGATTATGAGGAGAAAAATTTCAGCCAGCCATTTGAAGGGATCTCAGGAGATACACTTTCAGAAAATGTACATAGAGTAGCTTTTCAACGCGTAACCCTGCCTTTTGAATTCCCGTTTTATGGGACTAAGTATAAAAGTCTGGTTGCAGATATTAAAGGGATGCTCTCTTTCAATAACGAATATATCGACTATCCATATGTCGTAAACCCCGACCTGGTTTTCAGAGTCAGAAAGAGTATCGTTCCATTTGGGGCTGACATTAAGGCCAATATGCCAGGGGAAGTTTTGCTTTATAAGGGCACGGATTCCGTGGCAACATTTGAATGGAGGGCCTCTGTTTATACCGGGAAAATAGTTTATCCGGTTAATTTTAGCGCTAAGCTTTATCCTGATGGCCGTATTAAATTTCTTTATGGCAAGAGGAGCGTTCCTCCAACCGATTATCCCTGGAAGGTTGGAATTTCAAACGGTGATCAATTGATGTATAAATATGCAGCGATCAATCAGGGGCATATGATGTCCGAGGATTATGCGATTACCTATTCTCCGATGGAATATCCGGAAAATCTTACTTTAACAAATGATGGGACCCTGAGTGGCCTCATTTCGGAGAAAGACCAGTTGTGGACCATTTTAGTAAAAGTCATTGATGCCAATAACCAGGAGCAGCAAGCCTCGATTCCGATTTCCTCTTTCACCCGGGATACCGCTCAAATCCAAAGCAAGAATTATCCAAATCCCTTCCGGCGAACCACAGGAATCTCTTTTTTAATTACTGAAGAATCGCCGGTAACTCTTGAAATTTATGATTTTTCAGGTCGCAAGGTCATGGAATTAGTTGATAAGACCCTGCTTCCAGGGGAATTCACCTACTTCTGGAACGCCCGTGACCGGTCGAACCGCGATGTTAATCCCGGCACCTACCTCTACCGGCTAACCATTGGTACCCGAAAGGAGACCGGGAAGATGGTTCTGGTGAGATGATCATGAAGTTTAGAGGCTCCAGGGCCAGTTTTGAATGCTGAAAATACAGGTTCAAGTAAATGCCGTGGTATGCGACGGGGTCCCCGCTTCCGGCTGCGCCTGCGCGGGGATGACAACTCTCCGAGGCAAACCTGATCTTGAAATTTCAACATTCAAAACTGGCCCTCGAATCTCTAACTTCTTTCTTTCAATGCCCTTCTTTTCTTCGGCGAAAACCTGATATTCATCTGCTGTCCAACCTGATACATCACCGGAACAATAACCAGCGTAAGGAAGGTGGAGAACACCAGACCGAAAATAATGGCCTGCGACATCGGACCCCAGAATAGTACGTTGTCACCACCGAAATAGATATTCGGCTTAAACTCGGTGAACATTCTGATCAGGTCGATATTGAGCCCGACCGCCAGTGGCAACATCCCAAGAATGGTGGTGAGCGCGGTCATGATTACCGGCCGTAACCGGGTTTGCCCGCCTTCAATGATGCACTCCTGCGATATTTCCTTCGCCAGCGGAGCACCGCTCTCTAACCCCAGCTCAAGACGTTTTCTCTCCTTCAGAAGCGAAATATAATCCACCAGCACGATCCCGTTCTTGACTACAATCCCCGCCAGTGCTATAATCCCGATACCTGTCATGACAATGATGAAATCGAGCTTGAATAGTGCCAGTCCAAAAAATACACCGATAATGCTGAAGAAAATCCCTGTAAGAATAATCATCGTTTTACCGAAGGAATTGAATTGAGTAACAAGAATCACAAAGATCAGGGCCAGAACGAGTAACATGGCTTCCAGCATAAAGACGGAGCTGCTTTCAGTTTGTTCCTGCTCACCAGTGAAGTGAATGGAATACCCTTCGGGCAATGGCATATCCTTCAGCAAAGTGATTAATTCCCTGTTGATGGAGGTGGCGTTGTATCCTGCTGTGGCATTGGAATACAGCGTGACAACACGCTCAACATCCTTCCGGTTTACCGACCCGAAAGTGGTGCCGTAGGTGAAATCAGCAACCGCGGAAATCGGAACCTGTATCATCGCACCGGTAGCCATATTTATGGAGGTAACCTTCTGATTCATCAAACTGCTCAGGTCGTAGCGATATCCTTCGGCCAGGCGGATCTCAATAGGATACTCATCCTCGCCGATTTTAAAGTTCGATATCTCTTTGCCATACAATGCAGTACGAATTGTCGACGCAATAACCATGGTCGACAGGCCGTAACGTTGTGCCTTATCGCGGTTGATCTTAACCAATAATTCCGGCTTGCCCAGCTCAATATCAGCTTTCAGACCTTCGATACCCTGAATTCCGGAGGCTTCAATTTTGTTCCGTACCGTATCGGCATAGGCAAGGATCTGATCAAGCTGCTTACCAGCTATCTCTATATTGATAGGATTTCCGGTTGGCGGACCCGATTCCTGCCTTTCGAGGTAAAACTCAATGCCCGGATACTGACCAACAAATGCGTTACTCAGATTCTGCATGATATCATTGGTATTTACCCCATTACGGAATTCATAATCAATAAAATTCAATTGGACCTGGGCTCGGTTCGGAGTCTCACCGGTACCAAATTCATTGTCGCGGCGCACCCCTGTTCCCACCATCGTGAGCATGGATTTAACCAGTTTCATGTTGTCGCCGAGCACCTCGCGGGTTTTTACTTCCATCACACGGGCAATGGAATCGGTAAGTGAAATATCCGTGCCCAGCGGCATCTCGGCAAAAACATTGATCATTGGGGGTTCCCCGTTCGGGAATAAACGTGTTTCACCGTGACGGGCACCAAAGAACATCATGGTTAATATTAGAAGAACCATTGTTCCGGTGAGGAACCAGGCTGGTCGTTTACCATTAAGTGTATATCGGATGAACCGGAGATAAAAATTCTCAAATTTCACCATAAATACCTCGCTGAACCAGTAGCCTACCTGCTTCATGAATAACTGATGCATAACCATCAGAATAACAAACAGGGCCAGCAGGTTGGCAATCCAGTAAATGCCTGTTGCATAAAACATTGCCGAAACGGCTGCAACAACGGCAGCAGAGATGTAAATGCGCCTGCTGCTATGTGGCTTATTATGGTCGTGCTGTTCAAAAGATCCGGTGAAAACCGGCACAAAAACCAGCGCAACCAATAACGAAGCGCCCAATACAACCATCAGGGTAATTGGCATATATTTCATGAATTCACCCATCATGCCACCCCAGAAAATCAGGGGGAGGAAGGCAACCACTGTGGTCAGCGTGGACGTGATAACCGGTATGGCGATCTCACCGACTGCCAGCCGCGAAGCTTCGAACTTAGAATACCCTTTCTCCCGGAATCGCGTGATGACCTCCATCACCACAATCGCATCATCAACGAGCATCCCCAGCGCCAGAATCAGTGAAAACAATACAATCATATTTATCTGTGCTCCCTGAATAGTCAGGAATACGAAAGTCATCAGAAGCGACATTGGTATGGCCAGGCCAACAATTAATGCGTTGCGCAATCCGAGGAACAGGAACAAAACGGTGATTACGAGGATGATCCCCATTACAATGCTGTTCTCCAGTTCACCCAGCTGCCTTTGGATCGACTGCGACTGGTCCATGGTATAATCAACGCGAAGGTCAGCGGGTACCGATCCGTCTTTTATTGCGGCATCGATGGCCGTAAAGGTGGATTGAGTAGCCGAAATAAGGTTTTCACCCGATTTTTTTACCACATTAAGCGTTACTACCGGCTGTCCATCCAGACGGGCATAAGATTTTTTATCACCGAATCCATCACTGACAGTGGCTATATCTTTCAGGTATACCGTATTGGTTGGATCCTGGCGGACAACGATGTTCCGGATATCGTCAATAGTATTGAATTCGCCAACTGTACGAACCGTGCGGCGGGTTTTTCCAATCTTGATCTCTCCCCCCGACATCGACATGTTTTCCATGCGCATCATATTCTCGACAGTGCTGAAACCGATGCCGAGGGCTTCCATCTTAGGAAGATCTACCTCAACCAGAATCTTGCGGTCGTCGATGCCAGTAATGTCCACCTTTGAAACCTCATTGATCCGCTCAATTTCATCTTTCAGATATTCAGCGTAATCCTTCAGTTGCGAAAGCGAATAGTCGCCTGAAATATTCACATTGAGGATCGGCAGTGAATTGAAATCGAAATTCATCGCTGCCGGATCGGTCATCAGGTCCTTCGGAAGTTTGCTCTTTGCCTTATCAATAGCGTCTTTAACATCCAGCAGGGCTGATTTGATATCGACACTGGTTTGAAATTCAACAAAGATCATCGAAAAATCCTGTAATGAATTGGATTTAAGAGTCTTAATCCCTTTCACCGTTTGCAGCTCATTTTCGAGAGGCCGGGTAATCAGGTTCTCAATATCTACCGGAGAGTTTCCCGGATATACGGTCTGTACGAATACAGTCGGATAATTGATTTCGGGAAAAAGTTCCTTTGGCATGGTCACATAGGAAATTACACCGAATATCAGCAGCATAACAGCCAGCAGATATACCGTGCTTTTGTTTTTCAGCGCCAGGGTAGTTAATTTAAAATCCCTGATCAGCAGTTTATCTTGATTTTCCATCTGATTTTTTCAGTTCGGTTACTATTAGTTCCAGGAGACCAGGGTGCCTTCTTTTACGTGGTTGTTGCCCTGGCTGATGATCATTTCCCCTCCGATCAGTCCGCTGTCAACAACTGTCATATTGCCATCGGAACTACCAGTTTTCAAATATGCTTTGTGAGCCTTGGCTGCACCGGCATTCGCAACAATATAAACATAGGAGCCTTCAACATCCTGGCGAACCAGAGCGGTGGGTACGACTACGGCATCCGGGAGGTTAATGACACGTAATTTCATATTAGCCAGCATATTGGGTTTTATTTCCTGACGAGTGTTTGGAATCTCAACACGAACGGTGAAAGTCCGGCTCTGCGGATTGATCACATCACCTTTATAAGCTATAGGTATGGTTCTGGTGACACCCGGAAGGTTAGGAAATTCAACGGTTACGGAATCCCCTTTATTAACCGTCTGCATGAAAGCTTCCGATACTTCGGTGTTCACATATAAGCTCGAAAGGTTTACCACATCAATGATCCCGCGGCCGGGTGATGCAAGTTCGCCAACTTTCATGGCTATCTTTTCAATCCTTCCGTCAAAAGGTGCATATATCTTGGTCAGGTCCAGCTGCGAGTTAATGGTCGCTATCTTACTTTCCAAAGATTCCTTGCTGTTTTTGATCTGCAGATACTGCATTTCCGATCCTACTCCCTGATCCCACAATTCCTTCTGCTTATTATAGGTGGTTACTACCATCTCCAGTCCCTTCTGAAGTTCGGCCAGGCCGCTTTCCATGACTTTTGAATCGAGAACCATCAACAGCTGGCCTTTTCTAACGCTTTGGCCGACTTTTACCGGAATCGATGCGATTTTGCCACCCATTTCCGGGCTGATAGAGGCAGCTCTAACTGCTTCAACCATGCCGTTCGACTGGATATAATCGGTGAAGTTTATCTTCTTAACCGTCTCAACAACAACTTTTGTTATTTTCGCTTCTGTAATAGGCTGTTTAATAGCAAGTTCAGCTTCAAGCGTGGTCATTTTGGCCGAAAGCTCAGTGATCTGTTTCTTAGTCTTTACCAAATCTGCGTTAATCTTTTCCGCAGTCCGCTCCTGGCTGCATGCCGCCGCCATGACGATCAGTGCTACTAGTGGAATGAATACTGTTTTCATATTATCTATCTTTTATTTTTTACTTTTTTTATTTCTTTCTTAACCTGATACCCGACACCCGATACCCGATACCTAAAGTTGATTATATGCCTTCTGTAACTCAAATTTCTTCGTGAAAAGGTCCATGATGGATCCGAGATAAGTGCCCTGTGCCTGAAGCAGTGAGTTATAGGTTTGATTCAGATCAGTCGTTGAGGCAACACCTGATTTGTACCGGATCTGGTCCTTTGAATAGATCTTTTTCGCCAGCTCGAAATTGTCGCGTTTATTGCGGAAAGTTTCGACCGATACCTGGAAATTATTTTTAGCTGTGAGTGCACCCAAGGCGAGACTTTCGTCAACCTGACGCTTGGTATTCAGTGATTTTACATACTCGAGGTTTGCGCCCTGAACCTTATAGTAACGTTTGCCCGAGCTGAAAATCGGAATAGCTACGTTTACTCCGAAAATCGATGTAGCGTACCATTTCTCCTTCGTATCGAAGAATGAAAAAGTGTTTCTCTGGGCATTTTCAGTCTGTGAGAGGAACGCTGTCACTACAGGCTGATATTCGGTTTGCGCTAATTTTATCTGGAGCTTCGATAAACCTGATTGTGCTTCCATTAATCTTGCAGTAACATTATCAGATTGATTAAATGTTTGTGCGAGCAGTCCTTCAGGATCGGTAGCCAGCAAGAGTACATCCAGATTCTCTGTGAGCTTTATCTCATCGATTATGGTGAGGCCCATATTAAATTTGAGCAGTGAATAGGCGTTCCTGATCTGGTTAGCTGCATTGAGCTGGTTCGTTTTCAGGTCGGCAAGAAGGAGGTTGAGTTTGTCAACATCGGTCTCCTGCATGAATCCACCCTGCATCAGTGCCTTCGAGTCTTTAACCAGGGCTTCCATAGTGGTGATAGTTTCCTTCATCAGTTCCTGGTTTTTCTCTGCCACGAGGCAAAGAATGTAGGACGATGCGATGGCTTGTTTCACATCCAGCTGAACTTTTTCCATCTGAAGGTGAGTCATTTCCTGGGCTATTTTCGACATTTTCAATCCCACGAAATAGGATCCGCTGTAAACCAGCTGGCTGATCTGACCCTGGATGTTCGCATTGTTTTTGGTACCAAACTGCACCTCCATGAATTCGCCCGGCTTACCGCCGAAAAATTCGGCCGGAATCAGCTGGGTTGCCAGGTTGATGAAATTGGTATACCCGATGCTCGCCTGGGCCTGGGGCAGACCGGAAGCCAAGGTTTCCCTGATTTTTTTTACGGCTATTTCAATGTCGATCACTGCATTTTTGGCTTGGAAATTATGCTGGACGGCATAATCCTGGGCTTGCTTAAGAGTGTAATCCTGCGTCTGTGCTATTGCCGTTCCGGCCAGCAGCAGCGCAAGGAGCAATACAAAGCTGTTTTTAATTGGTTTTATCATTTCCAGTCAGATTTTAGTTTTTCATTTAAAAATTTGATTCCATTTTCGTTGGCAATACCATGGAGGTGGTATATAAAGATTTCCTGCATCACTTCGCGTGAGTCGATATCACTGAGCTGATAGTTGTTGTCCTTCCTGTGGCTGTATTCCATCCGGGTCATATGGAGCTTTGAGATAATATCAACATTCATCTCCTTACGATACAATCCTTCCTCAATCCCTTTAGTCAGATTATCCCGGATCGCCTCATGCATCCTTTTGCGCTGTTCCTGCATCAGTGTTCCATACAGTTCAGGATAGTATTTCTGCATATCGTATACCAGCGTGGGGTTCTGTTCCTTTACCATCTTGGTCATGTAGCGGTTGACCTCGAAAATCTCCTCGATGGCATTGAGACCCTGAATAGTGATTTCGTTCAGTTTTTCGCCGTGGAAGCGGAACACCATTTCCATGACCAGCTTCACCAGATCAGCTTTGTCCTCGATGCATTCGTAAAGTGTTTTCTTGGATATACCCAGCTCGCGCGACACATCGTCCATGGTTACGCTCTTGATTCCGAACCTGTTATACAGTTCGTAAACCCTTAATAAAAAATTTCCGTGCTTCTCGTCCATATTGTTTCATTTACAATTGCCATGCAAAAGTAAACTTTATAACAACAGGAAACTTAAAAAGTTTAGAAAGTTTCTAAAGTTTATTAAAATATTATTTCCTGACTCTGAAAAGATCCTTGGCAGGCTCCCTTTTGATATTAAGTTTCCAGATCAGGTCGGCCACGGGGAAAATGAAAAAGCGGCCCTGGCTGGTGGCAGGTACAGTGGTGAGATCGGGGTAGGTGCGGTAACTCATATTATACCCTATGAGTGCGGCAAACTTTACGCTTTTGTTCCAGATAAAATAGCCTTTATGTTCTATGGCCCAGTGCTCCACGTTGAAGCCTGAAGAAATGAAATTTATTTGGGCCATATAATTAAAATCGTTGAACCAGTTACCGTCAACACGCACACCAGCATGCCACAACACTTTATTCATCAGGGTTGTAGACCAGAGGTAGAGCAAAGGATATGCTTTTGGCTGTATTAGCGACACAGTGCCGTCATTTTGCTGTCGGTAAATCGCTGGATAGCTGAGGGCCAGTATTTGCGAATTATTGCCGGTTTTCAGACTTATATCGATTCCGGCATTGCCAGTCAGGAGAGTTTCCTCGCCAATCATTCTGGTGACCAATATCTGGTTACGGAAAGTAAATATAAACGGTATTTTCAGATCAGAGGAAAGGCGAACCTGGTAACCCGGAGGCAAAAAGTTAAACTGGTTTTCCTGTATACTGTGCAGCAGCATCGAGGGCATCATATAGGTATGCTGCGAAGCGATCAGCCATGGCCCCTGGTTGTATCGGTACTTAAACGAAACGTTCGGCACAAGGGATAATCCGGCCAGTGGACTAAATGAGGCTTCCAGTTTATCAGTAATGCCGATCTGAAAAGGCTGGATGATCCCGAACTCCTGCTG
>CAIXHD010000332.1 GCA_903919065.1 uncultured Bacteroidota bacterium | reverse complement strand
GGATTATCTATCGACATAACCGAACGCAAACTGGCGGAAGCTGAATTACACGAAAAGGAGTATCAATATTATACTCTTGCCAACTCTGGAACAGCGCTCATCTGGGTATCCGATACGGAGAAGTTATGCTATTATTTCAATGAGCCCTGGTTGAAATTCACCGGTCGTACCATGGAACAGGAATCGGGCAACGGCTGGGCGGAAGGTGTTCATCCCGACGATTTTGATTTTTGCTTTAACACCTTTGTTATGGCATTCGATAAGCGTGAATCCTTTGAGATGGAATATCGGATGCGCAATGCCAATGGTGAATATCAGTGGATTCTCGACCTGGGCACCCCAACCTACAAGAGCACCGGTGAATTTACCGGATATATCGGCCATTGTTTTGATATCACTCACCGAAAAACGATAGAAGCCGGCTTGTTAAAAGCAAAGGTGGAAGCCGAGACAGCAAACCGGGCAAAAAGCTTATTTCTGGCTAACATGTCGCACGAAATCAGAACACCGTTAAATGCAATTATAGGTTTCTCGCAATTGATGAGCCGCGACAGGCATTTATCCGACACGCAAAAAGAGTACAATGTTTCGATCATTCGTTCGGGCGAGCATTTGCTTGCCCTCATAAGTGATATCCTTGAATTATCGAAAGTGGAGGCCGGCCGTGCAGTATTGAACCCTTCAAACGTGGATCTGAAAACCTTTTTCAGAGATATTCACCTGATATTTAATGAACGGGCAAAAACCAAAGGTCTCCGATTCATTCTTGAAACCGCATCAGATATTCCTCCTAATGTAGTTGTTGATGAGAGCAAGCTTCGCCAGATATTAATCAACTTAATTGGGAATGCTGTAAAATTTACGGATGAAGGCGGGATTGCAGTCCGGGCCCGTGTAGTTAAAAAAAGTAAGATCAAGAGCCATCTTATCATTGAAATTCAGGACTCCGGACCGGGTATCCCAAAACAAGAGCTTGCCAGCCTTTTCCAGCATTTTGTTCAAACCAGTCTCGGAATAAAACAAGGCAGCGGAACTGGTCTGGGTCTGGCTTTAAGTCGGGAACTGGCTATTTTAATGGGCGGTAACATCGACGTTTCGAGTAAGGTTGGACAGGGCTCAGTATTTACTATCCGGGTTGAAATTAAAGTGGGGATTACTGAAGAAATTGCTTCGGGTAACTTAACCCGTGTGCTTTGCATTGATGAGAATCTGAAAAAATACCGCATTCTGATTGTCGATGATAAAGAAGAAAACCTGAGGGTTGCAGTGGACCTCCTCAATATTGTAGGTTTTGAAACCAATGCGGCAATAAATGGAGTGGAGGCCATTGTAAAATTTGCAGAGTGGAAGCCGGATCTGATACTTATGGATATGCGTATGCCAGTGATGGATGGATATGAAGCCACCAAGCGGATAAGAGCCACTGAAGAAGGTAAGAATACGCCAATCATAGCCATCACTGCAAGTACTTTTGAGGGCGACCGTGAAAAGATTGAACGCCTGGGCTTACAGGGTTATGTCAGAAAACCATTCCGGGAAAATGAATTATTTCAGAGTATCGGAAAGGTTCTCGATATTAAATATATCTACGAGGATGAAATCGCTTTATTACCCGTCAAATATCCTTTTGATAAGATGGTTGCGGAAGAAAATATTGCTACCCTGCCTGACGGGTTGGTCATGGAATTAAATGATGCTCTGGATATAGCGGATATCAGCCAGATAAAGAAATTAATAAGCAGCATTGACAGGGAATTTCCGGAGATTGCCAGTCTTCTGCTGTTCCACGCCAAAAATTATGACTACGATTCATTGCATCAGTTATTAAGTAAAAGAGGGCAGGGAAATGAAAAATAGTATAGTTCTGACCCCGATTATCCCGAATGTGATTATTGTTGATGACATTCCTGCTAACCTTAAAATATTGAGTGATATCCTGGAAGGTGAAGGTTACACGGCACGGCCGGTACTTAACGGTAAACTGGCCCTTCAGATTGCGGAGAAAGAGAAGCCCGACCTGATTCTACTTGATATTATGATGCCGGACATGGATGGATACGAAGTTTGTCGTGAATTCAAGGAGCGCCGGTCTTTAAAGGATATCCCGATTATCTTCATCAGTGCGCTTAATGATACCAACGACATTGTGAAGGCTTTAAAATCGGGCGGGGTGGATTATATAAGCAAGCCTTTCCGGGCCGAAGAGGTTCTTGCCCGTGTTAACACCCATCTCGAGATTAGCCAGCAAAAAAAAGAACTTCAGGCTATTAATGCCGAAAAGGACCGGTTCTTCTCCATTATCGCACACGATTTGCGCAGTCCCTTCAATTCTTTTCTGGGATTAACCCGAATGATGGTCGATGACATACATTCACTTGATTTGCAAGAGATTCATGAGATTGCCGTGATTCTGCGGAATTCTGCTTCCAACGTTTATGGATTGCTGGAAAACCTTCTGGAGTGGGCCAGCATAAAGCGCGGCCTGGCAGGCTTTAATCCCAGATCGCTGCTGTTGCTGAATCTTCTGGAGAATTCCCTGCAAGCAACACAGGAGTTCGCAACTTCAAAAGGGATTAAAATTGAATTTGATGTGCCAAACGATCTGAAACTCTGCGCCGATGCAAATATGCTGGCTTCAATTTTTCGTAATCTGATATCCAACGCCCTGAAATTCACCAATCCAGGGGGAGTTATAACTGTTTCAGCCAAAGATCATTCCAATGGAAACGTATTAATTGGCATTCAGGATACCGGTATAGGAATGAGCAATGAGATGGTGGATCACCTGTTCCGGCAGGATAGGCAAACAGGCCGGAAGGGAACGGATGGGGAGGCCAGCTCGGGTTTGGGCCTGATAATCTGTAAGGATTTTGTTGAAAAGCATGAAGGAAAATTGTGGGTCGAGAGCGAAGAGGGTAAAGGTTCGGTTTTCTACCTGCTGATCGGGAAAGAAATTAAGAATTAATGCTGATTTGCCATTGGTACAGCCCTTCCATCTCCACCAGCAGTTCATCGCGGCAAAGGTTGGCGAGCACATATACCGGTGAAGTTTCAGGAAGGATTCCATCTGTAAGCTTTTTTACAATGGTAAAATCCTGTTCGTATTTTAGGTAAATGATAAACATCTCAAATACCGGAGCCTTGCCGGCTGGTAGGAGGTTCAGGATGTTTTCGATGGTTAGCCGTGCTTGCTCAGCGACATCGCCTTCTGCCATACTTTTCTCTCCTCTGATGGCTGCAGTTCCAGAAATAAAAACGGTTCCGGTTTCTTCATCTTCCAGCAGCCTTGCCCTTTCAAATTTGGGAGTTCCGGTTGTTTTATCATTGCCGGCTAATACCTCTGTGGAATATTGATGGGCTGGTACCTGAAGGTTATTATTGATTGCGATATTCTTTATCGCCGATGAAGAGGTCACTATGGCCTCAATCCTTACCATGACTGCTCCTGCTGTAACGCCGATGCCGGTGGCGGCAGGATATCCGTTCTCCCACAGTGCCAGATCATAAAAAAGACTTCTTGCCAGATTGAACTGATGATAATTTTGTATTCCGCCGGAATATCCCGTTATATCCCCGATATAGTTCCACTGTCGGACAATAGAATTTACAGGCATTCTTTCCCGGCTGAGAATGGCATTTATCTTCTGAAACACCGACGTAGCCTGCTGGAAGGTAGTGCCTGAATCAACAGCAACAGACACCGCTGTAATTAGTTCCATGCAGTCACCTGTTCGAATGGTCAGATACCTGTAACCCGAAAATTGTTTATAACAGATTTCCTGCCCGGCCATTTCTTCAAAAAGACAAACCTCCAGGATCAGCGCACCGGTCAGAGGTTTTTGAGCGATATAGGAAAATGGGGGGACAGAATCCTGATAGACGGAACAAAGGAGCTCATTCAGAACATTCAATTGATGGGAATACTCATTATTATCTTGTGGATTGCCATAAAAAACAAGGCTTGCAACCAACTTCCCAGCGGGAATTTTGCTCAGTAATGTACTGCACATCGCTACGAAATCGTCAGACTTTGCAATGTAAGTTTCGCGAAATTTTCTGGTGAGCATAAACAAGGGTGGTTCTACAATGAATTTACATACTCCGCAAGCTGCGCGATTTCTTCTTTTGAAAGGGCATGTTTTAATCCATGACCATGTACCTCAAATACATCTTTCATCAGGTAAGCACTGCCGTTGAAAAGATACGGTGCAGTG
>CAIXHD010000331.1 GCA_903919065.1 uncultured Bacteroidota bacterium | reverse complement strand
GAGGAGCTGAAAACTTCAGACAAACCTTTCAGCATCAATGATATTGAGGTAAAAACGCCGATGGAGATCAAGCTATTCCTTGATCAATACGTGATCGGTCAGGAAGATGCCAAGAAAGTGCTGTCTGTAGCAGTTTATAATCATTATAAGCGCTTAGGTCAGAAAGATACCAGCAATGAGGTAGAGATTGAAAAATCCAATATCATCATGGTTGGTGAAACTGGAACCGGCAAAACCCTTCTGGCCAAAACAATTGCTAAAATGCTTCATGTACCGTTCACCATCGTGGATGCTACGGTTCTGACTGAAGCAGGTTATGTTGGTGAGGATATTGAAAGTTTACTTACCAGACTGCTGCAGGTTGCGGATTACGATGTAAAAGCTGCTGAACGTGGTATTGTATTCATTGATGAGATCGATAAAATCGCCAGAAAAAGCGATAATCCTTCCATTACCCGCGATGTATCGGGCGAAGGAGTACAGCAGGGATTGCTTAAATTGCTGGAAGGTGCAATTGTAAACGTTCCACCGCAAGGGGGCCGTAAGCATCCGGAACAGAAAATGATACCGGTTGATACCAAAAATATCCTTTTCATTGCCGGAGGTGCATTCGACGGCATAGAGCGCAAAATAGCACAGAGGTTGAATACCAAGGTAATCGGTTATGGTGCACAGAAGAAAGCTGATGAAATTGATCGCACGAATCTGATTCAATACGTCGCTCCTCAGGACCTTAAGTCGTTCGGGATGATCCCTGAGATTGTTGGCAGGCTTCCTGTAATTGCACATCTCAATCCACTGGATGGCAGTGCATTACGCCAAATTTTGACTGAGCCAAGAAACTCTATCATCAAACAGTATATCAAGCTTTTCCAGATGGATGATGTTAAAATAACATTCGATCCTGACGTGCTGGATTACATAGTAGAACTGGCAATTGATTTTAAGCTTGGTGCCAGGGGATTGCGTTCGATCTGCGAGTCCATCATGATCGACGTGATGTACGAAACACCGTCGAACAAAAAGCAAACCCTCAGGATTACCAAGGCTATGGCCGAGGAGAAAATCTCAAAACTTACAGCTAACCGACTTAAGGCCAGCTAGCTGGTTCTTTCGTAAATTAAAAAAGTATATCCCGGATCATGTTCGGGATGCTCTTCACGGTAAGATTCTTTCCATTCACTGGTATCCAGTTCCGGAAACCAGACATCAGCATCAAAATCTTTGTCCACAATGGTGAGATAAACTTTCTGTGCCAATGGCAGAAATTGGCGATATACCAGTCCTCCGCCAATGATGAAATTCTCTCCTGTATCATCCATGTGAGCTACTGCGGCGTCAATAGAGCCGACACAGGTAGTGCCCGGAAAGCAATCCGTCGGATCGTCAGTGATAACAATATTCTTTCTTCCAGGCAGCGGCTTAAGCGGCAGAGACTCCCAGGTCCGGCGACCCATGATTACCGGGTGACCTGAGGTGTGTTTTTTAAACCACTTGAAATCCTCGGGTATATGCCAAAGGAGTTGGTTATTCATGCCGATTGCCCAGTTCCGGGCAACAGCAACAATAATCGATATGGGTTTTCCCGGGACTTTACTCATGCGGATATCTCAGCTTTAATATGCGGATCAGGATTATAGCCTGTCAATTCAAAATCATTGAATTCAAAATCAAGGACCCTGTGCTTATCAGGGTTCACAACAAGGATTGGAAGGGGTTTAGGTTCTCGTTCCAGCTGGATCCTGGCCTGCTCAACATGATTCAGATACAGATGGGCATCTCCGAGCGTGTGAATAAATTCAAAGGGAACCAATCCGGTTTCACGAGCCACCATCATCATCAAAATACTGTATGAGGCAATATTAAAAGGGACTCCCAGGAAAATATCAGCGCTTCGCTGGTAAAGCTGACAGGAAAGCTTGCCATTGGCCACATAAAACTGAAACAGGATATGACATGGAGGAAGATTCATGTTTCCCAGATCTGCCACATTCCATGCACTGACAATATGCCTGCGGGAATCCGGATTTTCCTTTATCGACTTAATAACTCGTGTGATCTGGTCGATGGATTCGCCTTGGTAACCCGGCCAGGATCTCCACTGATACCCGTAAATATGACCTAGTTCGCCCTCCACATCGGCCCATTCATTCCAGATCTTTACTCCGTTTTCAGTGAGATACCGGGTGTTAGTCTCGCCCCGGAGAAACCAAAGCAATTCATATAAGATTGATTTCAGATGCAACTTCTTCGTGGTCAGCAATGGAAATCCTTCTTCCAGATTAAACCTCATCTGATATCCAAAAGTACTCAGGGTACCTGTCCCTGTCCGGTCCTCCTTGCGGATTCCGTTTTTGAGGGTATGATCGAGCAATTCAAGGTATTGCTTCATAATTAATCGTTTAATACTTATCCTATCATCATGCCAATAATCGTTGCGGAGAGCAGAGAAACCAGGGTACCCCCAAGAAGGGCTCTCATACCGAACTCCGACAGCCATTTTCTTTTTTCCGGCGCCAACAGGCCGAGGCCGCCGATCTGCATCCCAACGGAGGCAAAGTTGGCAAATCCGCATAAAAGATAGGTCGACATGATGATTGACCTATCCTGTAAGAAAGCGCCTGCATCCTTCATGGATGCGAGGCTAATATAGCCTACAAATTCATTAGTAACCAGTTTTTCCCCTGCTAATTGTCCCATCAGGGCCAAATCATGTGAACAAGCTCCGATCATCCACATCACCGGGGAAAATAAGTATCCGAGCATAAACTGAAGGTTGAAACTCTGATAACGGCCAGCTGAGATATTATTCACCCAATCATTCAGATTCGTCCAGCCTCCCAGTTTTACCAGCACAAAATTAATCATCGCAATAAAGGCAAGAAACACCAGGAGCATGGCTGCCACACTTGCCGCCATTTTCAGCCCCTGCCAGGTCCCTTTAGCAATAGAATCCAGTGCATTTGCCCCATAAGCAGTTTTTCCCTCTTCTAAATGTTCATTAACAGTCTCATTCTGAGGAAACAGAATTTTCGAAATCACCACAGCACCAGGTGCCGCCATAACAGATGCTGCCAAAAGATGCTTTGCAAAAAGCAATCTTTGAACCGGATCATTGCCCCCCAGAAACCCGATATAAACAGCCATAACTCCAGCGGCAATGGTTCCCATTCCGGCAACCATGATGGTCATGATTTCCGAGCGGCTCATTTTTCCCAGATACCCTTTCACCATTAACGGGGCTTCAAGCTGTCCGAGGAAAATATTTCCGGCGACAGTAAGACTTTCTGAACCTGAAAGATTGAAAGCCTTTGTGAGGGGCCACGCAATTATGCGGACAATCTTCTGGATGATCCCCATATAAAAAAGCAAGCTGGTTAATGCAGAAAAAAAGATGATCGTCGGCAGAACCTGAAGAACGAATATCGATCCGAACTTGTTCACGTCCAGTAGGGAACCGAACAGAAACTGTGATCCTGACCGGGAGAAGTCAAGAACGGTGACAAACATCTTTCCCGTGATTTCGAACATTATCTGCACCGGCCGAATAATAAGCACACCAATGGCCAGAAGTATCTGAATACCAATTCCGCCAAAAACAATTTTCCATGAAATTGCTTTCCGGTTTGTGCTGAATATCCATGCAATAAATATAAGGAAGACCAATCCGAGTATCCCGCGGGCGATTCCGATGGGATTAATTCCAAAAGTGTCGCTGATCATCATACCGCACTATTTCTCAGTGTCAGTGCGCCGCTTCATTTCATCCCTGATCTTGGAAGCAGCCTCATAATCTTCGTTTTCGATGGCCATATCAAGCTCAGCCTCAAGTTCCAGGAAAGATTTTGACTCCAGAGTTTCACCCTCAAACGGAATTTCATCATCCGCATACTTTACTTCCTCTTCTTTATCTTCCAGAAAGATCCCCGCTTTATCCAGAATTTCGGTGGTAGTATATATAGGACACTTAAAGCGCAAAGCCAGGGCAACCGCATCTGAGGTCCGTGAATCTATTTTAATGGCTTCGTTATCGCGGATAAAGGTCAGCTCAGAATAAAATATTCCCTCTTCCAGTTTGGCAATCAACACCTCTTTCAATTCAACTCCATAAGCTCTCGAGAAACTCAGAAAAAGATCGTGTGTAAGGGGCCTTGGTGGCTTAAGTTCTTCGAGGTGCAGAGCAATTGCCTGAGCTTCAAATGCTCCAATCATAATAGGAATTCGCCTTTTCCCAGTCTCCTCTGCCAAAACCAGGGCGTAACTACCAGCTTGTGTCTGACTGAAAGTCAGGCCCATAACGCGCAGCTTCACTAAATTGCCCATGATTCTTGATTTTCCGTAAATGTATCAAATAAATATAAATCGATCACTTTGCATAATAGGAATATCTTTTCTACCTTTGCAGACCCAAATGATATCTGTAATTTTATATACTCGACATGTACGCAATAGTTGACATAGCCGGACAGCAGTTCAAGGTTGTTAAAGACCAGAAAGTTTACGTTCACAGGTTGGACGCAGCAGAAGGAACTGACATGGAGTTTGCAAAAGTTTTGCTTATTGATAATGAAGGCAAAATCCAGGTCGGAAATCCGGTTGTGGATGGTGCCAAAATCGCAGCAAAAGTTCTTACTCATGTAAGAGGCGATAAAGTTCTCGTTTTCAAAAAGAAACGCAGAAAGGGTTATCAGAAACTGAACGGACACCGTCAGAATTTCACCCAGATACAAATTCAGGACATCATTCTTGGTTAATCAATAATACTCAGGATTATGGCACACAAGAAGGCATCAGGTAGTTCCCGTAACGGACGCGAATCAGAAAGTAAGCGACTTGGAGTTAAAATTTATGGCGGCCAGGTTGCAAAAGCAGGCAACATTTTAGTTCGTCAGCGTGGAACACAGCACCACCCAGGAATCAATGTAGGCATGGGCAGAGACCATACCCTATTTGCTCTTGAAGATGGTACAGTAACTTTTCAGCGCAAAAGAAACGATCGCTCATACGTTTCGGTTCTTCCGGTATCGAACGAATAGGCGTTACCCCGTCTTATCCAGGAATCTCCTGAATTATCCCGGTAACGGTATAGTTCAGGAGATTTCTTATTTTAGAGCCACGTTAATCCATAGCTTAATTTCTCAAATATGCTTCCTTTAAAACTCATCCAGGAAAATAGCGCCTTTATCATTGAGCGGCTGAAAATCAAAAACTTCGATGCTACACCGATCATAGGTCGTATCCTGGCTACCGACGAACGTCGTCGCTCACTTCAAACAAGTATTGACATCCAGCTGGCCGACCTTAACAATCTCGCCAAACAAATCGGACAACTGTTCAAAGAAGGTAAGTCACAGGAAGCTGATGAGGCTAAAACCCAAACTTTTCAGATTAAGGAACAGAATCGGATTCTCAAGGAAGAACACTCTGCTCTTGAAATAGAATTGCAAGATCTGGTTGTTCAGCTGCCTAACCTACCCTATGAGCTTGTACCAGCCGGAAAAACACCGGACGATAACCAACTAATCCGCACAGGCGGCACAATTCCCGAACCGGATACTAACCGAAAAGCACACTGGGACTTGCTTGCAGGATCAGGATTGATCGACTTCGAGCTTGGAGTAAAGTTAACCGGAGCCGGATTCCCAGTTTATATGCGTGAAGCTGCCCGTTTACAAAGGGCTTTGATCAATTTTTTTCTGGACCAGGGGCTCAAGGCTGGCTTCACCGAAGTTCAGCCTCCTATTATGGTCAATGAGGCTTCTGCCTATGGTACCGGTCAGCTCCCCGACAAAGAAGCCCAGATGTATCGGTCAGAAGCGGATGGATTATACCTGATACCAACTGCTGAAGTCCCGGTAACAAATATCTTCCGCGACGAAATTCTGGCCGCAGAACAAATGCCGATAAAATATATGGCATATACACCCTGTTTCCGCCGCGAGGCAGGTTCATGGGGAAGTCATGTACGTGGACTGAATCGTTTGCACCAATTTGATAAAGTAGAGATTGTGCAGGTTCGGCATCCGGATAATTCCTATGAAGGGCTGGAAGAGATGGTGAATTATGTGGAATCCCTGGTAAACCTTCTCGAGCTCCCCTACCGGATCATCCGACTTTGTGGTGGCGACATGAGTTTCACTTCGGCTATGACCTATGATTTCGAAGTTTTTGCAGCTGGACAAGGACGCTGGCTCGAAGTTTCTTCGGTTTCCAACTTTGAATCATTTCAGGCTAACCGACTGAAATTGAGATTCCGTGAGAAAGGAGACAAACGTACACGCCTTGCCCATACTCTCAATGGCAGTGCTCTGGCCCTTCCAAGGATTATGGCTGGCCTTCTCGAGAATAACCAGCACGGCAACGAAATTCTGATACCTGAAATTCTGCATAGTTATACCGGCTTTGATCGGATCCGGCTATGAAACTATTTCTCACCGGGTTCCTCTTATTCCTTGGACTTCAATCAGTCTGGGCGCAGAACAATTCTGCCCAGCTGGCCTGGGAGTACTACAATGCCCGTGAGTATGAGAAAGCTGCTCCTCTTTTTTTACGTATGTATGAGGAGAACAACATTCCAACCTATCTGTATAATTATGTAACCTGCCTCATGCAGGTGCGTGATTATGATACCGCAGTGAAAGCAGTAAAAAAGGCGATCAGGCAAACCGGGGATGTCAATCTGAATATTGAGCTTGGTAACATTTATGAAATATCAGGCGACAACAAAAGGGCAGAAGAGGCCTATCAGGTGCCCATGAAAAATTTTCCGCAGAATCTCGCGGGCATTCTAAACCTCGGCCACGCCTACTCCTCTTTTGCAAAATATTCTTATGCCTCCATGGTATTTGAGCTTGGCAGAAAGGTTTTAGGAAATCCTGAGGAGTTTCGATTAGAACTGGCCAATGTATATTATGCACAGCGAAGGTTTCCTCAGATGCTGGAAGAATATTACAGTCTGATACTCGCGGACCCCAAATATGTTCCAACCGTGCAGATAATGATTCAGAATGCTCTCTCTATCGATATCGATCAGAATCTGCTGGCTCTTACAAGAGAGAAAACCTATGCGTATATCCAAAAATGGCCAGGCATGCCGGCATTTTATGAGATGCTTGTTTGGGTACTGTCACAGGAAAAGAAATTCAAGGAAGCTGTAGAGGAAGTTATTGCGATGGACCGCCGTAATCAGGCCAGTCCCGACAGGGTTCTGCTAATGGCCCGTATGTCGGCGGAGGCCGGCAGTATGGAAGCAGCGCTTACAGCGTACCTTTACATGATCGATCGGGGCAACTCAAGCCCTGGAAGGTTGCCAATATACAATCTGGCCCGGGTGGAATACCTTATGACACAATCGGCCAGACTTAAAAACACGGCAGGTACTGAAGCCGAAGAATGGACCAATCTTACCGGTGATATCCGTAAAACCATTACAGACCTTGGAAAAGAAAGCGTTTCAGACCCGCTTTATATTGAACTTGCCCATATCCTGGCATTTCGGCTGGGTAATTATGAAGAGGCTCTCAAAACAATAGATCAGGCACTCGCACTTCCCGCTAAACCACCCCTTTACAAAACCGATTGTCTGCTTGAGAAAGCTGACATTCTGCTAAGCTCAGGCGACCCATGGGAAGCATCCCTGGTGTATAGTATGGTGGATATGGAAAACCCTGATAATCCGCAAGGATCAGCTGCACGGTATAGAAAAGCTCAGCTTTCATGGTTTACAGGCAATTACAAATGGGCATTGGCACAACTTGATATTATTAAAGGAAGTACATCAAAACCCAATGCCAATGATGCGCTGGAACTTTCTATCCTCATTAGGGAAAATATTTCAGAGCAAGATTCCACTCAATCAATCCTACTGAAAGTAGCTGAGGCTGATTACCTGATTTTCAGGCACAAAAACGATGATGCCCTACTCATTCTTGATTCCATTATCAGCAACTCACCGGATGATCCGGCAACGGATGATTGTCTTTATAAAAAAGCTAAAATTCTACTCGATAAGAAAGAAACCAATCAGGGAATGGTTATTCTCAATATGATTATTGACGCCTACCGATATGAATACTGGGGTCACAAGGCCCTTTTTGAACTCGCATGCATCTATCAGGACAAAATGGAAGATCCGGCAAAGGCAACAGCATTGTTTGAAGAATTCGTCAGGGACTTCCCTTCGAGCTTCTATTTTATCGATGCCAGAGATCGGCTAAAATCATTGATTGCCAAAGCTAAAAAATGAAACTTAGATCAGTATATCTGTTTGCTCTGACAGCTATCCTGCTCTGGTCAACGTCAGGAACTGCCTTTAAGCTGGCACTCCGTGGCATGGATCCGATACAACTGCTTTTTATAGCGTCAACGGTTGCCTGGATTTTGCTTCTCCTCGTATTAGCGATCCGTAAACAAACCGGTGAATTGTGGGCCAACACCCCAAAATCCCTGTTCAGGTCAGCTGTTGGAGGATTCCTGAATCCATTTCTGTATTACATGATTTTGCTAAAGGCTTATACCTTATTACCTGCCCAGATAGCCGGTCCCTTAAACTATTCCTGGCCAGTGATGCTAGTTCTTTTATCGGTACCGTTTCTGCACCAGAAAATAAGATTAGTTGAAATGGTTGCAATCCTGATCAGTTTCATCGGAGTCATTATTATCAGCTCCCAGGGTCGGAATATTCTTACAACCCCTGTCCATGAGCCTCTCGGCGTTGCCCTGGCACTTATAAGCTCTGTCATCTGGGCCGGTTTCTGGATTTTTAATGTTAAAGACACACGCTCTGAGATTATAAAGCTCACATTGAACTTCTTCTTTGGGAGCCTGTTCACCGGAATTGCACTGGTGATATCAGCAAAACCAGTTACACTTAATGTTTCGATTATACCGGCTGTTTATGTCGGATTTACAGAGATGGCAATTGCTTTTGTCTGCTGGCTAACTGCTCTCGAGAATGTAAAGAGCAATGCCAGAATCAGTAACCTGGTCTTTATTTCCCCCTTTATCGGACTGTTTTTCATCAATATTATTCTGGGAGAGAAGATTTTCTGGACAACACCGGCCGGCCTGGTTTTCATTGTCGGCGGTATCCTGATACAGCAACTCATGCCAGCAAAGAAATCTGAACCATGAACGAAAAGCATATAATTTTGGGTATTGATCCCGGAACAATAGTGATGGGTTACGGACTGATTCTGGTTTCGGGTAAGCAGCTCTCATTAATAGAGATGGGTGTTTTGCGAATGCAAAAAATCGCAGATCCATTTGCCCGGCTGGGCATGATTTACAAAAGAATTGACGCGATAATTGAGGAATTCAAGCCACATGAGGTAGCCATTGAAGCTCCCTTCTTCGGCAAGAATGTACAATCAATGCTTAAGCTCGGCAGGGCTCAGGGAGTTGCATTAGCCTCTGCATTTAACAGGGGAATTCCTGTATTCGAATATTCACCAAGAAAGATCAAGCAATCCATAACGGGCAACGGTAACGCATCAAAAGAGCAGGTGGCAATGATGGTAAAAAATATCCTGAAATTTGATGAGGTATCGGCATACCTTGATGCCACAGATGGGATTGCAGCAGCATTATGCCACTATTTCCAAACCAGCAGGCCGGCAGTTGCACCTGGAGTAAAATCATGGGAGGAATTTATCCGGAAGAACCCGGACAGGGTTCATTAAAACCCTGCCCGAATGCTTTCGGTAATATCTGCGAACTCTTCTGGTGAGAATTTCATTTTAGGCTGTCTGAAGTCGATATCATAGACTCCATTGATCGGTACCAAATGAATATGGGCATGAGGTACTTCGAGTCCGATAACAGCCACACCAACCTTTTTACAGGGAATTGCTTTCCCGATAGCCAGCGCAACTTTCTTTGCAAATACCGATAAACCAGCCATTTCTTCATCAGGTAAATCAAACAGATAATCAACTTCTCTCTTTGGGATAACCAGCGTATGTCCTTTGGTCAACGGATTAATGTCAAGGAATGCAAGAAACTGTTCAGTTTCAGCAATCTTATAACAGGGTATCTCACCGCTGGCAATTCTAGAGAAAATGCTGGCCATAACCAGAGAATTTAAAGTTTTACAAACTGTTTAAGTCCTGAGGCCTCAATGCACCCAAGAACTTCACGACTTTTTCACCGATACCCGGTGCATTAACATGGATAATGTAAGCACCGCTGGCGATTGGAATACCATATTGGTTTTTCAGATCCCAATCCAGATAGGTGATTTCGTTATCCTTTGAAAAACGCCGTAGCAAGTTACCGTTAACCGAGTATATTGAAACCGTGCAAAGTTTTGGAAGGTTGGTGATCTTCACCATGTTATCCAATTGATTCAGTTCGTATGACGAGTTGCCATAGTATGGGTTAGGTACCACTCTGATCAATTTCAATGCGGCCTGAGCCGTCGGAAGGTCGCCACGTTTTGTCGCAATCTTCGCAGTATTGAACTGATACATCGGCTTGTTCCCGTTTAAGGCCAGTGAATCAGGAACTGCATAGTCATATACGCCCACGCAATACTGACCAACCACTCTCAGCCTTACCTTGATATCATTACCGGTTTTCATGAATCCGTATACATCGGTTGCTACATCTTCAGGCTTGATAAAACGGCTGTCGGCAATCGGTACGGTAGTCCACATCGCGTTGATCAGCAACTGCTGACGGCGGCTTGTGTTTTTCGTGTCGGCCATCTTTGTCACGTAATACTGTCCAGCATCGTAAGCCGGGAAATAGTTCACGTCTTTCTTGCCAGGCTGGGTACGGTTGTGACCCATCACATATACATAGTGCTTGCCGCCGAAGAATACATCGGTATAACCCGGATCCAGTCGGTTATTGGCCTGATACAGTTTCGAACCTTCTCTCGTGGAAGGGTTCCATGCCATGTCGGCACCGTTGTCACCCGTCAGGAAGGAACTTTCGCCGTATACAATATTCAGTCGTTCTCCGGTTTCAACGTCGAGCGCATAGCCCGGGAACCAACCCATACCTGTTTCACTGATGTAGTTCGAAGCATTTTCATTGGTGGTATCGGCACCGCTTCCGGCAATACCCGGTTTTCCGGTCTTGTCGATGGACAGGTCCTTACGCAGTTC
>CAIXHD010000330.1 GCA_903919065.1 uncultured Bacteroidota bacterium | reverse complement strand
TGGGATGGTGGAAACAATGACTTCTCTTTCTACAAGCCTGACCTTACCATTACTGTTGTTGACCCACACCGTCCGGGGCATGAATTATCCTATTATCCGGGTGAAGTTAACCTGAGGCTGGCAGATGTCGTTGTTATTAATAAAATCGATACTGCCCGTCCGGAAGATGTTCAGACGGTTCGCGAGAATATTGCCAGTGTAAATCCGAAGGCAATTGTCATTGATGGTGCATCCCCGATAAGTGTTGATGATCCGTCATTGATCCGCGGTAAGCGTGTTCTGGTCGTGGAAGATGGTCCGACTCTTACCCATGGTGAAATGAAAATTGGAGCAGGCGTTGTTGCTGCCCGCAAATTTGGAGCCGCCGAAGAAGTTGATCCAAGACCCTTCACAGTTGGGAAATTGACTGAAACTTTCGATATTTATCCGAATATCGGGAAGTTATTGCCGGCAATGGGTTATGGTAAACAGCAGCTCCATGATCTTGAAGAAACAATCAATAATACAGATTGCGATTCAGTGATCATTGGTACACCGATCGACCTGAACCGTATTATTAAGATTAAGAAACCGAATACCCGGGTTTATTATGACTTGCAGGAAATCGGATCTCCGGATCTTAAGGGCGTACTGACCGATTTTGTAAAAACGCATATAAAATAACAAGCCTTAAGGTAAACCGGTAAGAATATGGTATTCAGCAGCAGTTTGTTTCTGATTTGGTTCTTGCCGGTTTTCCTTATTACCTATTTCCTTGTTCCATATAAGTATAGAAATGCGCTGGCACTTGTTGCCAGCGTTATCTTTTATAGCTGGGGGGCGCCAAAGTTTATTTTTGTTATCCTCGGTACTACGTTTCTCGATTTCCACCTGGTAAAGTGGATGTCGGGCTCCAAAAGTAAGTTACAACGGCGTCTGTTACTTACCCTGTCGGTCTCGGTCAACCTGGGACTGCTGTTTTACTTCAAATACTCCAATTTTTTTGTTGAGAATCTCGATGCCATGCTCAAGGTATTCGGGATCAATGGCTTGCATTGGTCGAAGCTGATCATGCCTATCGGTATATCATTCTATACCTTCGAAACTGTCACTTATGTGGTGGATGTGTACCGGAGGGTTCAGGCTCCTCTCACCCGGTTCTGGGATTATCAGTTATATATTATATTGTTTCCAAAGCTGATTGCCGGACCGATTGTCAGGTATCATGAAATTGCTGACCAGATTGTTGACCGACGGGCATTTGAAACAGCAGATAACCGGTTTCTCGGCATGTTTCGGTTTATCATCGGATTAGCAAAAAAAGTATTGATTGCCAATGTTCTGGGTGCCGAAGTCGACCGGATTTTTGCTCTCGGGCCGATGAACATTACCACACCAACCGCCTGGATCGGTATTATAGCCTATTCGTTCCAGATTTATTACGATTTCTCCGGTTATTCCGATATGGCCATCGGTATTGCCAAGATGCTCGGGTTCACCTTTCCCGAGAATTTCAATAATCCGTATACCTCAAGAAATATTACTGAATTCTGGCGCCGCTGGCATATGACCCTGGGCCGCTGGATGAAGGACTACCTTTATATTCCTCTTGGCGGAAGCCGGGTGAAAACCAAGACCAGGCTTTTCTTTAATTTGTGGCTGGTGTTTCTTATATCGGGCCTATGGCATGGCGCAGCATGGAATTTTATCATCTGGGGAGGATTTCATGGATTATTCCTTGTACTCGATCGCCTGTTCCTGATAAAGTTTACTGAGAAAATAGGGAAGGTACCATCGGTTATTCTTACCTATTTTATCACTTTGATTGGATGGGTGCTTTTCCGGGCGACTGACCTGACACAGGCCTGGCTTTATATCAGCAAGATGTTTGCATTCGAAGGAGGATTTCCGGCATGGAGATTCGACACCCAGTTTTGGGTGATACTGCTTGTTGGTGCATTCTTTGGTTTCTTTGGAGTGATCAAGGGGATCGAAAACTGGCAGGACAGTCAGCTGAAGGTTCCTTATTCAACTCGGAAAACATTGGCTGGTGGGATAATCGCCTTAGTTCTGCTGGTATATTGCATGGCTTCCCTAACGACTTCGGGCTTTAATCCATTTATCTATTTCCGTTTTTAAAATATGAACCAGAAACTAAAAACGGCATTTTTTATTCTGCTGCTGCTGGTTCTTATAGCGCCAGTGATTCAGCAGAAGACCGGTCTGTTCAAGGAGGGGCGCCTGCGGGGGCAGGGTGATCCGGCAACCTATCCGAAGTTCAGTATAAAAACATGGTTTACGGATGAGTTTCAGGTTCAGTTTAATAAAGCTACCGAAGAACGGGTGGGTTTCCGTCCGGAATTGATCAGGTTGAAAAATCAAGTGGAATATTTGGTTTATTCAAAAACCAATGCTTCCGGGGTTGTGGTAGGCAAGAACAAATATGTTTATGAATCCGATTACATCAGGTCGTATACCGGCCGTGATTACCTGGGCGATTACTTCTGGGAGCAAAAGTTTAACCGGCTTAAACTGGTATCAGATACTCTGGCCAAACTTGGGGTTAAACTGGCAATTGTACTGGAGCCGGGAAAGGCGAGTTATCATCCTGAATTTATTCCAAAGCGATTCATTCACTTTAAATCGGATCTGACAAATTACAGGGCCATACTTGATGAGTCGGGCAAGAGAGGGATACCACTGCTGGATCTGAATAAATTCTTCCGTGATCAAAAAAGCACTGCGGAATATCCGTTGTTCCCGAAAGGAGGTATTCATTGGTCGGTTGGCGGTATGGTGAAGGCTGCGGATACCTTACTTGGATTTATCGACCGAACGATGGGGTTGAAAGTCCCTGATCTGATTGTAGACCGGGTGGAAATGTCAGACTCACTGAGGGATACTGATGGTGATGTAACCGATATCATGAATCTGTTAAAATCTCCGCGCCACCCGAAAATGGGCTATCCGGTGTTCCATTTTACCGCCGTTGATTCGACACCTAAGCCGAAGGTTCTCGTTATTTCAGACAGCTATTTTTTCAATGTGCTTGGTGCAAAAATTCCGGACAGGGCCTTTGCCAATGAAGCTTTCTGGTATTATAATGCCACAATTTATCCTGATAGCTGGTCGGCTCCCAAGGACACCAGCTCGATAGATGTTCCCAAAACGGTGGAGGGCATGAACCTGGTGCTGATCATGGTTACTGAGCGTTTTTATCACCGGTTCGACTGGGATTTTACGGATGTACTGTATCACCACTATTACCCAGCAGCAGGTAAAGAATACCGGTATGATTTCATGCGCGGTATAGTCCGAAATTACGTGTGGTTCGATGATATTCAGCAACAGGCTGATTATTCAGGGGTACCAATGCAGGAAAAGCTTGCCGGAAATGCAGATTATCTTTTCTGGCTTGACGATCAGGCCGGAAAAGTTCCGCATGATATCGGATATTACCGCATGGGTATCCTGAAAGATCCTGCATGGATGAAGCAGATCCGCGAAAAAGCACTGATCAATAAAATCTCAGTTGATGATCAGGTGACCAAGGATGCAATCTGGATGCTTGAAGAATCCAAAAAATAGGCAATTATTCAGGACGCATCTGAGGAAACAGGAGTACATCCTGTATCGATTGTGAGTTGGTCATTATCATGGCAAGGCGGTCGATTCCGATACCCAGGCCTGAGGTCGGCGGCATTCCGAACTCAATTGCCCTGAGGAAATCCTCATCGAGAGCCATAGCCTCCTCATCACCTCTTTTTGCCAGGAGCATCTGTTCTTCAAATCTTTCACGCTGGTCGATCGGGTCGTTCAACTCTGAGTATGCGTTACATATCTCTTTGCTGTTGACGATGCATTCGAATCGTTCGACAAGGCCTTCAATGCTGCGGTGTTTTTTAGCCAGCGGCGACATTTCAATCGGATAGTCCATAATGAAAGTTGGCTGAATCAGTTTTGATTCGCAGCATTCACCAAAGAGAGAATCGATGAGTTTGCCTTTGCCCATCGTCTTATCGATATCGATATGCAGTTTCTTGCAGGTTTCCACCAATTCTTCCTCATTCATCTGGCTGACATCGATGCCCGTAAAATGCTCGATAGCGCCAAACATGGTAAAGCGTTTCCATGGACGTTTAAAGTCGATCAGGTTTTCGCCGACCTGTATCTGGGTTGTACCGTGCAGGGTCATTGCTATTTTCTCGATCATTTCCTCCACGAGGTCCATCATCCAGAAATAATCCTTGTAGGCAACATAGAGTTCAATCTGCGTAAATTCAGGGTTATGGAAACGGTCCATACCCTCATTACGAAAATCTTTCGAAAACTCATAAACCCCATCGAATCCACCTACTATCAGGCGTTTCAGATAGAGCTCATTGGCGATCCGGAGATACAGATCGATATCCAGTGTGTTATGATGGGTAACAAATGGCCGGGCAGCTGCTCCTCCGTGAAGTGGCTGAAGAATAGGGGTTTCAACTTCGTAGTAACCTCTTGCGTCGAGCATTTCCCGCATTACGGTTATTATTTTTGTCCGTTTGATAAATACTTCCCGGACCGACGGATTGACAATCAGATCGAGGTATCGCTGACGATAGCGCTGCTCCGGATCGGAAAAAGCATCAAAGAGCACGCCGTCCTTTTCTTTAACGATTGGCAGAGGACGAACGGTTTTAGCAAGGAGGGTAAACTCTTTCACGTTTACGGTGATCTCTCCGACATGTGTGCGGAATACATCACCTTTAACCCCGATAATATCACCGATATCCAGCAGGCGCTTAAATAAAGTATTGTAGAGGTCCTTGTTTTCACCCGGGCAAATCTCATCCCGGTTCAGGTATATCTGAATTCTGCCTGACGAATCCATCAGCTCGGCAAAAGATGCCTTTCCCATAATGCGGCGCGTCATTAGCCTGCCAGCAAAGCACTTGTCCTTCCATTCATCGGGATTGTCTTTAAAATTCAATAGAGTATCTGCGGCGTTTGAATCTAACGGGTATTTTGCAGCGGGATATGGATCGATACCCATATTTCTTATTTCCTGAAGAGACTGTCTCCTGATTTGTTCCTGTTCGCTAAGTTCCTGCATTTCGGGTGGTTTATATTTTTGCAAAGATACTTTTCGCCGGAGTTATAACAAACAGGGGAAATTTGCTTATTTTTATTTTTTTACCTCTTGGGACTCCTTATGAACAAATACTGGAATATACTGCCTGAACCTGAACCGATTTTTGTCGAAAGTTTATCGAATGAGCTTGCGATAGGCAGAAGTTTAGCCGCTTTACTCGTTCAAAGGGGTATCAAGGATTTTGAAGAAGCGCGGCACTTTTTCAGGCCGCAGCTCGAAGGATTGCACAATCCTTTCCTCATGAAAGACATGGACAAGGCTGTTCAGCGTTTAAATGAGGCTATTGAAAAGCAGGAAAAGGTGTTGGTTTATGGTGATTATGATGTTGACGGAACTACCTCGGTTGCCCTGATATATTCATTCTTTCGCAAAAGGTTGCCAAATCTCGGTTATTATATCCCCGACAGATATTCTGAGGGATACGGGATTTCCTATCCTGGCATAGAATATGCTGCAAAAGAAGGGTTTACGCTCGTAATCGCTTTGGATTGCGGGATTAAAGCCATCGATAAAATGGACTATGCACGGCGCAAAGGCATTGAATTTATTATTTGCGACCATCATCTGCCTGATCTGGAGCTTCCTGTGGCAGTTGCAATTCTTGATCCGAAACAGATTGACTGCGGATATCCGTGCAAGGAACTCTCGGGTTGCGGTGTAGGATTCAAATTATTACAGGCCTTTTGTTTACGTAATGGGATACCTTTTTCTCATATAGCTAAATACCTCGATCTTGTTTGCGTTAGTATTGCTGCAGACCTTGTTCCGATGAGCGGGGAGAACAGAATTCTGGCGTATCACGGATTGAAAAAACTAAATGAAAATCCGGTTCCCGGATTGAAAGCGCTCCTCACTATAAGTAATTGCGATGACAGGCAGATTACGGTTTCGGATATTGTTTTCAAGATAGGACCGAGGATCAACGCAGCAGGCAGAATTTCCTCCGGTGAAAGTGCTGTAGAACTATTGATTGCCAAGGATGAAAAAAGTGCGATGGAGTTAGGCGGGAAAGTGGATTCCTATAATGATTACCGGAAGAACATTGATGTAGAGATCACTGATCTGGCAAGGAAAATGGTTGATGGCATGGACGACATGAAAACCCGGAAAACAACTGTTCTTTATCATCCTGAATGGCATAAGGGAGTGGTTGGAATTGTTGCTTCCAGGCTGATCGACTTTTACTACCGTCCGACCGTGGTTCTTACGCGTTCGAGCGGAATGGCTACAGGATCTGCCCGGTCTGTGGATAATTATGACCTATACAATGCCATTAGTGCCTGTTCCGATCTTCTGGAAAGTTTTGGCGGGCATAAATATGCGGCAGGCCTTAGTATGCCTCTGGAAAATGTTGAATTATTTACCCAGCGTTTTGAAGAATTTGTTTCCTCAACAATTACTGCTGAGCAGCTTATTCCTCAAATCGTGATTGATGCAGAAATCGACCTGGCCGATATTACCCCAAAATTCTTCAGGGTATTGAGGCAATTTGAGCCTTTCGGCCCGGATAACAATTCACCTGTATTTGTATGCCGCAACCTTCATGATACCTCCAAAAGCAGACAGGTTGGAAGGTCGTGGGAGCATCTTAAGCTGAGCATAACATCGGTCAAAGGAGATCAACCCGATTTCGAGGGGATTGCTTTCAATATGGGGCACCTCTTTAATGATATCCATTCGGGAAAGCCATTTGACATAGCCTTTACCGTTGAAGAGAACACTTTCCGGGGTGCCACCAGCATGCAGCTGATGGTTAAGGATATCCGTTTCCAATAACAGAATTGACAGATACAACCGGAAGATATCGGTTTTATCGCTACTTTTACGGCGCTAAAAAAAACGTTAATGGGCAAAGTGATTTCGATAGCTAACCAGAAGGGTGGAGTCGGTAAAACGACCACAGCCATCAATCTGGCAGCAAGCTTAGCAGTCCTGGAATACAGGGTTTTGCTTGTCGATGCGGATCCGCAAGCCAATGCAACATCTGGTGCCGGTTTTGATGTCAGGAATATCAAAACCAGCCTTTATGAATGCCTGGTGGATGATGTTAATCCGAAGAATATTATTCTCAATACTGAGGTTCCGGGCTTTGATGTATTGCCATCAAATATTGATCTGGTTGGTGCTGAGATAGAAATTCTGAATCTGCCAAACCGTGAAAGGCTTATGACCCGTGTGATCGATCAGGTGAAAGATGATTATCATTTTGTACTGATTGACTGTTCCCCTTCTTTAGGTTTGCTGACCGTTAATGCACTTACTGCAGCAAATTCTGTTATTATCCCCGTTCAATGCGAGTATTTTGCACTCGAGGGGTTGGGTAAGCTTTTGAATACCATCAAAATTATTCAGAGCAGACTGAATCCGGAACTCGAGATTGAAGGATTTTTACTAACTATGTATGATAACCGGCTCAGGTTGTCGAATCAGGTTTATGACGAAGTGACCAAACACTTTCAGTCGATGGTTTTCAATACGATCATCAGCAGGAACGTCAAACTTGGGGAAGCGCCGAGCTATGGAAAACCGGTGGTAATGTATGATGCCAACTCTAAAGGCTCGCTGAATCACCTGAACCTTGCCAGGGACTTGCTGCAAAAAAACGGGCTTACCCAGATCAGGGATACAGATAAAGTTATTGATTAACGAAGAAAACAAAGGATGACGGAGAAAAGAAGCGTTTTGGGAAGAGGACTGAGCTCACTGATAGAGGATGCCTCCATTAAACCTGAAGCGTCAATAAATGAGATTGAGATCCGCCTGATCGAAACCAATCCCTTTCAGCCCCGGTCGCATTTCGACCAGGAAGCGCTCGAGGAACTGGCAGCTTCTATTCGGCAGATTGGGATTATACAACCGATAACCGTCAGGAAACTTGACGATAGGAAGTATCAGCTAATTGCAGGCGAACGTCGCTTAAGAGCAGCGGTGATTGCCGGATTAAAGCGAATACCTGCTTACATCAGAACAGCCGATGACCAGTCGATGCTTGAACTGGCCCTGGTTGAAAATATTCAGCGAGAGGATCTTGACCCTATAGAGGTCGCCATATCTTATCAAAGATTGATTGATGAGTGTAAGCTGACTCAGGAAAGCATGAGTGACAGGGTAGGAAAGAAGCGGTCGACGATTGCCAATTACCTGCGTTTACTGAAATTGCCTGCTGAGATCCAGCTTGGACTGAGGACTGCAAAGCTTTCGATGGGACATGCACGAACATTGATCAATATTGAAGATGATGCCACACAGTTGGTAATTTATCAACAAATACTCGACAACGATTTGTCTGTTAGGAAGGTAGAAGAACTCGTTCGTCAGATTCAAACCAAAGGTCAACCGAAACCTAAAGAAAATGTACCTGTCCCAGGTGAGCATGGGCAATTAGAAGACCAATTAAAACGTTACTTTCAGGTTAGCGTCCAGTTCAAGAGGAGTAGCAAAGGAAAAGGGAAAATCGTTCTTTCCTTTAACTCTGATGAGGAACTCGAGAAGATTCTGGGCAAACTGGACCAAATAAAAGAGTAAGTCGGATTTTGACATTTGTAAGAGAAAATGTGATTTGGCTGGCGTTGTCAGTTTTACTGATCCTGACGCCTGGCCTGGGTGGTTTTGCGTTTGCGCAGACCGTTAATGACACCATCATACCTAAGTCCAAGCCTGAGATTATAAAACATTCCCCGAGTAAAGCCACTATTCTTGCTGCTGTTATTCCCGGTGCCGGTCAGGCCTATAACCGGAAATACTGGAAAATTCCGATCGTTTATGTTGGTGTTGCTGCGGCCGGATATGCTATTTACAGCAATCAGAAAAACTACAAAGACTCAAAGAATAGCTATATTGCACTTACCGATACTATAGAATCCACTGTATATGAGGGTAACCTGAGTGAAGCACAGTTGATTACCAGTATCGATTATTATCGCCGCTATAGAGATATGTCGGTTCTGGCCTTGCTTGCTTGGCATGGATTGACTATTATTGATGCGAATGTTGATGCCCATTTTTTCAATTGGGATGTTAGTGAGGACCTTAGCCTGCGTGTCCGGCCCAGAGCACTTTGGGTTGGCAAGATGAAACCGGGTATAGGGTTGAGTTTAAATTTAAACATTAAATGAGCATGGAGATACGAGGAATTTTTCGCAATACACTTACTGTCATTATACTTGGCTGGTCGACCCTCGCAATAGGGCAGCAAATCACAATTCCTTCAAAGCTCGATTCGGTGAATCCCGCCAAGGATCCTGTATATCTTCAATATGTGCAGCGCCTCGACAGTTTATATTTTGCCTGGCAAGGTAACCGCCTGCCGATCCGGTTTTATCAGGACACCGCCCTGGCCTTCGTAAAAAATTACAGTATTCCAGATACACCTGATTCGGTGTTTATCAAGAGGCTGGCAGGAATTCCTTCAGCCATCGAACTAACCTATAATAAGCAGGTCAGAAGCTATCTGGACCTATATACCAAGAGTCGCAGAAAACAGGTTTCCATTATGCTTGGACTGTCGGATTATTATTTTCCGATGATTGAAGCCAAGCTGGATTCTTATGGACTTCCGCTGGAATTAAAGTATTTGCCGATCATTGAGTCCGCACTCAATCCGGTTGCCAAGTCAAAGGCGGGTGCTCAGGGAATGTGGCAGTTTATGCTTGGAACGGCTAAGCTGTATAAGCTGAATGTGAACTCGTTTATCGACGAGCGGCTTGATCCCGAAAGATCAACCGAAGTTGCCTGCCGGTACCTGAAAGAACTTTACGGTATGTTTGGTGACTGGCATATGGTTATCGCGGCCTATAATTGTGGTCCGGGTAACATGAAAAAAGCCATTCAGCGCGCTGGTGGCAAGAGAAATTATTGGGATGTATTTTATTATCTGCCGGTTGAAACCCGCGGATTCGTTCCTGCCTTCATTGCGGCAACTTATATAATGAATTACTCTCAGGATCATGGCTTTATTGCTGTTAAGCCCATTATGCCAATCCATTCAGATACTGTTCTGGTGCGCCATGAATTGCATCTCGGTCAGGTTTCAGAAGTCCTCGGGGTTGATCTTGCCATTCTTCAGATGCTGAATCCCAAGTACCGGAGAAAGATTCTTCCAGCTGCTGGTGGACCTTATGATCTGCGGTTGCCGGAAGAAAAGATCAGCTCATTTATAACTTATCAGGATTCCATCCAGAGCTTTAAGCAAGGTGTTTATCTGGCTAAGAATAATATGGATAAGGAACCAACACGTGCGGGTAAATCCAAGACAAAAACTAAAGTGGCAGAGGATTCCCCGGCTAATGGGGAAACTTCGATTACCTATATAGTTAAATCGGGAGATAATCTGGGAGCAATTTCCGCTAAATACAAGGTGACGGTGAATGAACTAAAGGACTGGAATGGTCTGAAAGGCACCAACCTGAGAATAGGCCAGTCGCTGACTGTATATGCACCCAAATCATCAACTGATGCAACTGGTAGTACTAAGGCTGTTGCAATCGCCGCAAATGAGCCGAAACAAGTCAAAGAGACCAGCACTCAGATAGTTGAGCAGCCATCTGCAAAAACACCGGCGGGCCCTTCAGATCAGTTTGTTCTGTACACTGTCAGAAAGGGTGATAACCTGTGGAATATTGCCCAGAGATACCCTGGGACCAGTCATGAGGATATCATGAAGCTCAACCAAATGACGGGATCAAAACTACAGACCGGACAAATACTTAAAATCAAGAGAAAAGAAGGATAATCAATCTTATGAGTGACGAAAAATTGAAGCAGCTGTGGAAGATGATGGACCTTCGGTTCACATCGCACCCCTGGCACGGAATCTCGTTCGGCGAAGATGTTCCGGATGAGGTAACGGTTTTTGTTGAGGTGGTGCCTACGGATACCGTTAAATATGAGATTGATAAAGAAACAGGGTACCTGAAAGTTGACCGGCCGCAGAAATATTCAAATTATCTGCCGGCATTGTACGGCTTTGTTCCACAAACTTATTGCTGGGAAGGGGTGGCGGATTTATGCAGGGAAAAAACCGGTCGCACGGATATTATCGGTGACGGTGATCCTTTGGACATCTGCATACTTACCGAAAGAAATATCTCACACGGAAACCTTATTGTTAAGGCTATTCCGATTGGTGGCTTCCGCATGATCGACAATGGCGAGGCTGACGATAAGATTATCGCTATCCTGAAAAATGATGAAGTTTACCAGCATTGGAGAGATGTTCAGCTTGTTCCTGAGACGCTTATAGCCCGTTTGAAGCACTATTTTCTTACCTACAAGGATATGCCGGGAAAACTGCACCGACGGTGCGAAATCACCGAGGTGTACGGTCGTGAGGAAGCACACAGTGTAATTCGCAGAAGTATCGAAGACTATCAAAAGAAGTTTGGTGATGTGGCTAGCAAGCTTAATCAGGCTTTTATGGATGCGATAGAGTAGGTTCGGCTGACGCCTCACTAAGAGGTTCGCTTCGCTCACTAATAGGCTCGCTGCGCTCGCTAATTGGTTCGGCTGGCGCCTCACTAATTGGTTCGCCTGCGGCTCACTAATAGGCGCTGCGCGCTAAATCACAATCTTGAGGCAATCATATCTGCAGTAATTACATCCGATTCAATGATGATGTCTGCCTGATTGTAAAACAGTTCCCGGGCAGCTAGCAAATCCCTTATAAATATTTGTGTTTCTGATTCAGATTTTCCATTCAGTAATGGTCGGGGAGTATTGGAATAGGCAAGCCTCGTAGCTAATTGGGCTTCACTTATTTTCAGGTATACCGACTGGGATTTTTCTTTTATCAGATTGAGATTTTCGGGTTGGCACGGAGCTCCTCCGCCGATGGCAATCACCTGACAATTATAATTAAGAACCTTTTGCAGTGCCATAGACTCAATTTTCCGGAATGCCTCTTCACCATCCTGACTAAATATTTCCGGAATGGTCTTGTTCTCGAGGGTTTCAATAAATCGATCCAGATCAATGAATCCCCAACCCAGTAATGCTGCCAATTGTTTGCCCAAAGTGCTTTTTCCACTGCCCATGAATCCCAGCAGAACCACCGGTTTTACTGGCAGGTTTACCATCCGAGTGTGAATTGGCCGCTGTCGTCTACGGGAGGGGTATCGGGTTTCGGGTTTAGCTTCGCTGAGCTCGCCTTCGGCTCGGTTCGGGTATCGGGTTTCGGCTCCTTTGGTTCTTTGGGGGATTTCTTTTTTCGCTTCACCTTTTCGCCATTATCCTCCTCAGCGTCATCACCCAGTGCTATCTCAACTTCAAATGGAATATCTTCAACGACAGATTCTTCTATTTCTTCAGTCTCTTCAGTGTCTACTGTCTTTATTTTGTCTTCTGTCTTTTTCTCGTCTTCTGTCTTCTTCTCGTCTTCTGTCTTTTTAGCCTTTTTAGTCTTTTTTGTCTCTACATCTTCTTCAATGGCCTCCTCACCATTCTCCTCCTCACCTATCGCTTCCTCACCTTCTTCATTAACCTCCTCACCAATCGCCTCCTCACCTTCTTCATCACCCTCAGTCATGCGACCAAGCAGGTCGGCGAATTCCGGTCCGTAATATTTTAGAAGTGCTTCGTCTTCCGGATCGATCGGGTCGATTTCGGTGATAGTTTCAATATCAAAAGTAGAGAGCCGCTTCCCTTTGGCTTTAAAGCTTTT
>CAIXHD010000329.1 GCA_903919065.1 uncultured Bacteroidota bacterium | reverse complement strand
TCACCACTGGCCTTCGAATCTCAAAATTCAAACCCGACACCCCACACCCGATACCTGATACCCGATACCTGATACCTTTCTGAAGACCAAGACCAATTTTGAATGCTGAAATCTCAAAGTCAAGTGGGCCTGGCGCTTGTATTTAATGACCAGCCAACTTGATCCTGATAATTCAAAATTCACCACTGGCCTTCGAATCTCAAAATTCAAACCCGACACCCCACACCCGATACCTGATACCCCATACCCGACACCTGATACCCGACACCCGATACCTGAAACCCGATACCCGACACCCAATCTTACATCTTCCCCCAAAAGATTGCGTTCAGCAGAAGCTTGTGCATCCCAGCCCAGTAGCCACGGAAAATCGGATCATCCATGAAGAGGATTACTTTTCCACTGCCCAGTGATTGCCGTTGAATTGCTGAGGAATTTTTAAGCAGATTAAGATTTCCCTTATTCACATAACCGGAGAGTAAGGGTTTATCGGAAAAGACAGCGAGGTTTTCATACTGATCTTGTGAGGGCTTGTAAAAAACAGAACTCTCCTTGAAAACTGACAACTTATCGGAATGATAACCATAGGCTATCGGATGTGTCGTATCTAAATCAGCCAGAAAAATAGTTCCCGGGATTGATCTTCCGGCGGCATCCTCGTTCCTTTTGCCATAGGGTCTCAGGCCAGGAGCAGCGGCATTCTCCTGCTCCATTTTATCTGCCGAAGTTAATTTTGCCAGTCCATTTCTGGATATCCAGGAGCATCCTGATTCAATCCCAATTAAAGTTCCTCCCTTTTGCACCCAGCCACGCAATTTATCCACCTCAGTTGCGGCCAGATTATATGAATCACTAATTATAATTGCAGTATAAGAATCCAGATCAATAGTGCTGAATTTGTTAATATCCGCAATAGTTAAAGGAATATTAAACCGGGTATCAAGCAGGAACCATATTTCTCCGGTATTGCTGCCACCCCCTGCACCGCCAAATGTGAGAATTTTGGGCAAGGTAAGGTTGCTGAATTTTCCGCTGCCCAGATCGGGTCCTTCGGGAGTATATCCGGTTGGTGCAGAATAGAGGGTTAATCCGTCAGTGTTAACGAGTTTTGTCAGTATAAAGAACAGATCAGCTCCCGATACTGGTTGGCTTTGGGTTGGAATAAAAATGGTACCAGGCTGAAATTGGATCCGTTTTTGTCCAAAATCAAGCAAAAAGGAACTATTGGAAATTTTGGCCTGAATTCCTTGAGACAAGAGCTGGTAAAGGGTTTTGTGAATCAGGTAAGGATCACAACTAATAAGGTAGCCTACCGGATTTTCATTGCCAATCACGCGGCCGGAAATCTCAGGCAAGCTTTTAATGATTTTGTTTCCTGATATTTTAACCAGATTCTTTGCATCGATAGGTTCATAGGGGATTCCCATGGCAAGTGGTAATGTCCAGGAGCTTACATCATAAAAGGTGCTGTCAGTAAATTTTGTGACAGTTTCGAAAATTGACCTGACCATTCGGTACTCAGGCTGATTTGTCGGCACAAACCAGGAAGATTCCGGATTGTATAGGTTGCCATCGAGCTCCACAGGATTCTCAAGTCCGGTGACCTTAATCTGGTGCTGAAGTAATATATCAAGCATCATCCGTGATTTAAATGGATCATGGCTATCGCCAAAAAGGTAGCCCTTAACCATTGAATTCTCGGCTTCGGCGACTGCTGTTTTATAAAAATCAGCCATATAATACTGAAGCTCCTTTTTAAAATCATTTGCGGCCGCTAAGGTTGAAAGCGTTACAGTGACCTGGTTTCTGATGGTAAATGGAAAGGATAGCAATCCGTTAGCTGTTTGGCGGAGATGCCCCCTGCTGCTTGCCTGTTCAAATAGTATCCCGATAGAGCCATGCACATCTGGGTATGATGATCCTTTTCCAATATAGAAATCATCAAAAGTTTCTTCGGTAAAGTATAATGAACCAATCTGGTCCAAAGCTTTCGCATGATAAGTGCCGATTTTTTGGGTCAGGGCGAAATTGCCAGGAGGAACCAATGGGTTATTACGGGCCTGAACTCCGGGTTGAAAGAAAAAGGTTGATCCGGAACCCATTTCGTGATGGTCAGTAACGACATTTGGTTTCCAGTTCTGGAACTGCGACACCAGCGCACGAGTTTCAGGATGCTGGAGCAGGAGCCAGTCACGGTTCAGGTCAAACCAGTAATGATTTGTCCTCCCACCAGGCCAGGGTTCCTGAAATTCAAAGGAGTTAGGATCCGAATTATTGTTCAGACTTTTTCTGGTGTTGACAAAATAGGCAAATCGATTAAGGCCATCAGGATTTATACAAGGGTCAAGCAAAATAATCGTCTGGTCGAGCATTTGAACGATGTTGTCATTCTCACAAGCGGCCAGGTAATAGGCAACAACAGGAACAGCATTGGCTCCACTGGGTTCATTTCCATGCACACTATAACCCAGCCAGACAACCAGCGGGTCTTTGTTTTTGATTTTTCCACCTGAAGCCGGGTCTGAGGCTGCCAAATGATCAGTGCGAAGCTGGTCAATATTCTGATGATTGGCTGGCGAAGTGATAATTAACTGGATAAGAGGTTGTTTCTCATATGTCTCACCAATCTTAAGTATACTGATCCGGTCAGATGCCTGATCCAAAACTTCAAGATATCTTACCAGCTTGTCATAAGTCAGGTGATATTCGCCGGTTTTAAATCCGATAACGGACTCCGGAGTAGGAATATTCGGGTTGCATTTTGCAGTTGCCGGCAGATAATAGTCGAGGCCGGACTGGGCGATAAGGCTGCCAAAACTTGATAACCAGAGGAAAGCGATAAAGGAACGGCGCATATTATTGAGGTATTTAATTGTTTGAAATTAGGCTATCCAACTTTAACAACCAAGAAAATAACTTATTAGATTTAGATCGCCTGAACTGAATTAAGGAATTATCGTATGATTAATCGTGAATTGCTGAATCCCAGCAGCATAGTTATTGTGGGAGCCTCGAATGATCTCCGGAAACCCGGTGGAAAGATATTAAAGAACTTACTCGACCATAATTTTCAGGGTCAAATATATGTTGTTAATCCAAAAGCCTCAGAGGTACAGGGAGTTGTATCTTTCCCCAGTGCTTTGGCACTCCCGAATGCCGACCTGGCGATACTGGCGATACCCGCTTTTGCCTGCCCATCGATAGTAGATATTCTTGCAAGGGAAAAAGGGACAAAGGCTTTTATCATTATTTCTGCGGGTTTTTCAGAAGAAAGCGAGGAAGGCAAGCTGCTGGAACAGGAGATAGTCGAAATACTTGAAGAAACAAATAGTTGCCTGATAGGACCTAATTGTACGGGTGTACTAACGACTTCTTATGCAGGATGTTTCACGTTGCCAATACCTAAGCTTGATTCGCATGGGGCTGATTTTATTTCGGGATCAGGTGCAACAGCGGTTTTTGTCATGGAAGCAGCTATTCCAATGGGTCTTACCTTTTCAAGTATGTTCAGTGTTGGAAATTCGGCTCAGATCGGAGTTGAGGATGTTCTTGAATATCTGGATGAGAATTTTGATCCGGAAAAATCCAGCAGGGTAAAATTGATTTATCTCGAAAGTATACAGAAGCCGGAAAAACTCTTAAAACATGCGTCGTCACTGATCAAAAAAGGATGTAGGATTGCAGCGATAAAAGCTGGAAGTTCCGATGCAGGAAGCAGGGCGGCCTCATCACATACCGGTGCATTGGCAAGTCCTGATACAGCGGTTAATGCCTTATTTAAAAAGGCCGGCATTGTGCGTTGCTATAGCCGCACCGAACTGGCTACCATGGGCGCATTATTCATGCATAAAAAGCTGGAGGGGAAGAATCTGGCGATTATCACTCACGCCGGCGGTCCCGCTGTTATGCTGACAGATGCATTGTCAAATGGGGGATTAGAGGTCCCGCCAATTTCTGGTGAACCTGCCGGGAAATTGCTTGCCAGACTTCACCCCGGGTCCTCTGTATCCAACCCGATCGATGTTCTGGCGACAGGAGGGGTGGAGCAAATGAATGCCGTTATAGAATGCGTTGATAATGAGCTTGATTATATCGACGGCATGTGTATCATCTTTGGCAGTCCGGGACTCGATTCGGTGGAGCCTGTGTACAATCTGATTGATGAGAAAATGAAAAGCTGCAAAAAGCCTATTTTCCCGATCTTCCCGTCGACCACGAATGCAAAGGAAGAGATTGCTACCTTCCTTTCACGGGGTCGGATAAGCTTTCCTGACGAAGTACTTTTCGGTAAAGCACTGGTAAAATCAAGATTTACTGCAGACCCATCCTATGCTGAATCAGCTGTTTCTGATCAGGTGTATACCAAGATCAGAAAATTGGTTGATCATTTTGCTGATGGTTATCTGAATCCTGAGCAGGTACAACAGCTGCTTGATGCTGCTGGAATCTTAAGGATACAGGAGCGTGTGGTCAACAGTTTTGAGGAGGCTGTGAGCTCTGCGCTTACCCTGGGCTTTCCTGTAGTGATGAAGGTTGTTGGTCCGGTGCATAAAACTGATGTTGGCGGAGTTCTGCTGAATCTGGTTAACCATGAAGAGGTTGTGGGAGCGTTTGATAAGTTGATTTCTATTGATGGTGCTACCGGTGTACTCATGCAGCCAATGCTGAATGGCCGAGAACTTTTTGTCGGGGCCAAACGTGAGAATCCATTCGGTCATTTGATTATGATTGGCCTCGGAGGGATATTTATTGAAGTATTGAAAGATGTTCAAACCGGTTTGGCTCCTTTGTCGGAATCGGACATAAATATTATGATCAGTCAATTAAAAAGCAAGAAATTATTGGATGGTGTTCGTGGACAGTCTGGTGTTGCTGTAAACAAGTGGATCGATCTGATTTTAAGGGTTTCAGACCTCGTTACTGCGGCTCCGGAAATTGCTGAAATGGATCTGAATCCTGTTATGGGCCTCAAAGATAGGGTAGTGGCAGTTGATGCCCGGATAAGGATCGAAAAGTAACCGCGAAATTTATATTTTTGTACAAACAATTTAAGGAAATGGATAAAATTGCTATTCTGTATGGTCCCACCGGCGGCAACACTGAGAAGGCTGCCCGTATGGTCGCTAAAGCCTTCGGCGAAGGTAAGTCAAGCCTGATTCCTATTAAGGATATTCAGGAAAATGACGTATTGAGTTATTCGAAGATTATTTTTGGAGGACCTACTGTTGGAACACATACCTGGTCGGATCCAAACCAGAAAAATGATTGGGATATTTTCCTGACCAAGCTATATAAAATGAACCTGCAGGGTAAAACCTGTGCGGTTTTCGGACTTGGCGACCAGGTAAGTTATTCATTCAAATTTGTGGATGATATCAGCGTAATTGCTGATCATGTCATAAAATCAGGAGGTAAGCTCGTTGGGATGGTTGATCCGGAAGGATATACATTCGATGAGTCGAAGGCATTCCGTGATGGAAAATTTCTGGGTCTGCCGCTTGATGAAGATAATGAGCCGGAACTAACTGAGAAGCGCATTAATAATTGGGTAGAACTATTACTGACTGAGTTTTAAAAATATAACTTTATGAAAACGGTGACTTCGGTTGCCGTTTTTTGTTTTAAACCAATGAAGTTCGAAAGGCCGACCTATTTGCTTAATCCGGATATTTGCAAATCAAATATTCGGACAATGGCTGCCAGGGCATCCCGTTCCGGTGTCATTTTCCGTCCTCATTTTAAAACACACCAGTCGCTGGTCATTGGACGGTGGTTCAGAGAAGCCGGGGTTTCAAAGATCACTGTTTCATCGCTTGCCGCAGCAAGATATTTTGCCAGTGATGGTTGGACTGATATTACCGTGGCTTTTCCGGTCAATCTAAGGGAAATAGGGCTGATAAATGAGCTTGCCTCGCACGTGAGGATTGGTCTGTTAATTGAGCATCCTGATGTGGCTTTGGAATTGGAAAAGAATTTAAAATTCCCTGTAGATGTTTATATCAAAATAGATACCGGGTATCACAGAACCGGGCTTAGTGAGGATGAGATGCCTGTTATACGGCAGCTTACAGACTTAATTTCAGGCAGTTCGCTATTGAATTTAAAAGGACTCCTGACACATGCCGGGCATACTTACGGTGCATCAACACGTGATCAGGTGAACGAAATATATCTGTCTTCGACCCGAATACTTAATGAAGTCAGAAAAAATATCGGCACTGCCGGAGAAGGACTGCTCCTGTCGTATGGTGATACACCTTCCTGCAGCATTGTTGAGGATTTTAGCAATATTGATGAGATACGGCCAGGGAACTTTATTTTTTATGACCTGATGCAGTTTGTTGCCGGATCATGCGATTTTTCGCAGGTCGCCGGTGTGGTTGTTTGTCCGGTGGTAGCGGTTCATGCATCAAGAAATCAGGCTGTTTTATACGGTGGCGCCATTCATTTATCGAAAGAATTTCTTATAATTGATGGGCGCAGGATTTATGGTCAGGTGGTGGAAATGGATGATAATAAGTGGGGCAACCCGATTCCTGGTGCCTATCTGGTTTCTCTTTCTCAGGAGCACGGAATACTCGAAGGAGGTGACCATATTATTAATGAATTACGACCGGGAATGACGGTTGGGATCATTCCGGTTCATTCCTGTTTGACTGCCAATCTTTTGCAGGGATATCAAATGACGGATGGTGGAGATGGCGATTACTTCCTGGGAAAATGATTAATATCAGTATCTGAATTATTAAAAATATTTATCTTGCTTGATGGTACAGAACACACCTATTGACCGTAATATTGTCGGGGAACAGATTCTGCTTTCGAATCTGCCAGACCTCGGCCGCGCCTCGATCAGGGAGATCGTCAGGCTGGTCAACAAGATCGAACAACTTACTGGTGAAAAGTTTATCAGGATGGAAATGGGTGTTCCCGGACTGGAACCTCCTGAAATAGGTATTGAAGCAGAAATCGCAGCACTTCATAAAGGAGTTGCATCCAAATATCCGATGATTGAAGGTGTTCCCGAATTGAAAAGGGAAACCATGCGTTTTGCCAAACTTTTTTTGAATATCGATGTAAAAGAGGAAGTATGCATTCCGTGTGTTGGTTCGATGCAGGGAGCGATGGCTGCGTTCATGGTGGCAAATCGTTCTGATCGTAATAAACTGGGTACCTTGTTCATTGATCCTGGTTTCCCGGTCCAGAAACAGCAATGCAGGGTATTAGGCCATGAATTTGAATCTTTTGATGTGTATGATTATCGCGGAGATAAACTGGGTCCCAAGCTGGAATCTTATCTCTCCACCGGGAAAATATCAACATTGCTGTATTCAAATCCCAATAACCCTTCCTGGATATCGTTTACTGAAGATGAGCTTCGTACGATCGGTACTCTGGCGAATAAATATGATGTTATTGTCATTGAGGACCTTGCCTATTTTGGTATGGATTTCCGCAAAGACTATTCACAGCCCGGACAAGAGCCTTATCAGCCAACTGTGGCCAGATATTGCGATCACTGGCTGCTTCTTATTTCCAGTTCAAAGGCTTTTTCTTTTGCTGGTGAAAGGGTAGGGATGGTCGTTATCAGCGAGAAACTTTATAGCCGTGTTTATCCTGATCTCAAAAGGTACTATACCTCCGACCAGTTTGGGTATTCAATGATTTATGGCGCATTATATGCTTTATCCTCCGGAGTATGCCATTCAGCCCAATATGGATTGGCAGCCATGCTGAAAGCGGCTAATGATGGTGAATTCAATTTTGTTGAAAACGTTAAGGAGTATGGCAGAAGAGCCTCGGTTCTGAAGAAGATCTTCTTATCCAACGGTTTCAAAATTGTTTATGATACTGACATAGATGAACCGATAGCTGATGGTTTCTATTTTACGATATCCTATCCGGGACTAACCGGTTCGGAATTGCTGGAGGATCTGCTCTATTATGGTATCAGTGCAATTTCTCTGGAAATATGCGGAAGTACGAGAAAGGAAGGTTTGAGGGCTTGCGTGGCTCAGGTACATCCAACTCTGTATCCCATCCTTGAGGAGAGGCTCAATAAATTTCATAAAGATTTCCCGAAATAAAATTATAAGATATGGCAAAAATGAAAGGGGCGATAGTGGTGGACTTAGAGAAATGCAAAGGGTGTGAGGTTTGCAGAGTAGCTTGTCCGAACGATGTGATCGCCATGGCTCAGGAGGTTAATCACAAAGGGTATCATTACGCTTATCAGGAACATCAGGACGCATGTGTCGGATGTGCCAACTGTGCAGTGGTTTGTCCTGACGGAGTGATTACAGTGTATAAAGTAAAATTGTCCGATTAAACATAAAATTACTGGATAATGAAGGAATTACGACTGATGAAAGGCAACGAGGCGGTAGCGGAAGGCGCTATCCGTGCCGGTGCTGATGGTTATTTTGGTTATCCTATCACTCCCCAGTCGGAGGTGATGGAATACCTGATGGCACAACAGCCTGAAAAACGCACCGGAATGGTTGTGCTTCAGGCAGAGAGCGAAGTTGCAGCCATTAATATGGTTTATGGCGGAGCAAGTACCGGTAAAAAGGTCATGACGAGTTCTTCCAGTCCGGGTATGAGCCTCATGCAGGAGGGTGTTTCCTATCTGGCAGGTGCTGAACTGCCTTGCCTGCTGCTAAACGTAGCACGAGGTGGTCCGGGTTTGGGCACCATTCAACCTGCTCAGGCTGATTATTTTCAGTCGGTCAAGGGTGGAGGCCATGGTGATTATAATCTGATAGTCCTGGCACCTTCCTCGGTACAGGAAATGTTTGATTTTGCATTTTTGGGATTCGAACTGGCATTTAAATACAGAAATCCCGTACTGATTTTGTCAGATGGACTCATCGGGCAGATGATGGAAAAGGTTGAGCTCTGCGAGCAAATGCCGAGAACAACATATTTTGATCGCAGCTGGACTCTCACCGGCAAGCCTGATGGTCAAGAACGCAATATTGTTACTTCGCTTGACCTCGATGCATCCAGGCAGGAAATTCATAACCAGCATCTGCAGGAAAAATACCGTAAATGCAAAGAAACGGAAGTGCGGTATGAACTTATTGATACGGATGATGCAGAATATCTTTTTGTTGCTTATGGTTCTTCAGCAAGGATCTGCCAGAAGGCGATACAGCTGGGACGTGGCGAGGGCATTAAGATCGGGCTATTAAGACCAATTACTTTATGGCCATTTCCTGCAAAACCGCTGGTTGAACTGGCGCCGAAAATGAAGGGTATCCTAAGCGTTGAGCAAAGCGCAGGTCAGATGGTTGAGGATGTTCGCTTATCTGTAGGATGTGGCGTCCATATTGAACATTACGGACGAATGGGTGGCATGATCCCGACGCCTGAACAAGTACTCGAGAATTTAAAGAAACTGCTTATTACGAAATAGTTATGGATATTAAAGATATTATAAAACCAGAAAATCTGGTTTATCAAAAGACTCCATTGATGACCGATAAGCCACTGAGCTATTGCCCGGGATGCGGTCATGGAACGGCTCATCGAATTGTTATGGAAGTGATTGAAGAGATGGGGATACAATCCGAAACTATTGGTGTTGCTCCGGTAGGTTGTTCGGTACTCGCCTATGATTTTATGAATGTTGATATGGTGGGTGCCTCCCATGGACGTGCACCTGCAGTTGCAACCGGAATCAAGCGGTGCTGGCCTGAGAAATTCGTATATACCTATCAGGGCGACGGTGACCTGGCTGCAATCGGAACAGCAGAGACCATTCATGCTGCCAACCGGGGTGAGAATATTACCATCATTTTCATCAATAACGGAATCTATGGAATGACCGGAGGCCAGATGGCTCCGACAACTCTTGAAGGAATGAAAACCTCCACGAGTCCATACGGCCGCGAACTAAAATCAATGGGTAACCCGTTAAAGATGACGGAATTGCTGGCTCAGCTTCCGGGTACCTGCTATGTTACCCGTCAGTCAGTGCATTCTCCCAGGAATGTCCGGCGTGCAAAAAAAGCAGTACGTGCTGCATTCGAGTCTCAGAAGGAGAACAAAGGTTTATCGCTGGTAGAGATTGTCTCAAACTGCAATTCAGGGTGGAAAATGGAACCGGTAGCATCGAATGAATGGATGGTTGAACATATGTTTCCTTTTTACCCGCTGGGGGATATAAAAGTTGATGGTAAACTGGTTAATAATCAATAAAATACAAAGAACATGACCGAAGAGATTATCATAGCCGGTTTTGGCGGCCAGGGAGTCCTTTCCTTGGGCAAAATTCTTGCATATTCAGCCATTATGCAAAACCAGGAGGTTTCCTGGTTTCCTTCATATGGTCCGGAAATGAGGGGTGGTACTGCAAATGTTACTGTAATCCTGAGTGATGAGAGGATCAGCTCACCTATTCTCCATGTTTATGATACTGCTATCCTCCTGAATCAGCAATCGCTTGATAAATTTGAGGAATCTGTTAAGCCCGGAGGAGTGCTGCTTTATGACAGCAACGGGCTCGTCAGGATGCCTGAACGCACCGATATTAATATCTACCGGGTTGATGCTGCTGATGCTTCGGCAAAGATGGACTCAACCAAGGCTTTTAATATGATTGTTCTTGGCGGATATCTCAAAATCAAGCCTATTGTTCAACTTGAGAATGTATATAAGGGATTGGAAAAATCAATACCTGCACGTTATAGCCATTTGCTGGAACTCAATAAAAAAGCCATCGAGATCGGACAGGAGATCGTTACCAAGGAAAGATAACAGTATTCAGTCTGCAGTCTTCAGTACTCAGTCTTCAGTACTCAGTCTTCAGTACTCAGTCTGCAGTCTGCAGTTCTCAGGAGGCAGTTGTTAGTCGGCAAAGGAGTTTTTCTTGTGCATCATATGGAGATAGTGGTTTAGCAGACCAGGGGCAAAGCGGCCAAGATAGATTCCTATAATCTCTTTACCTCCGTAAATCAGTTCTCTCTTATTGCGATAAACGGCTTTAACCATTTTAGATGCCATAACCAGCGGATCAATACCCTTTTGCTGGTTACGGCTCATCTTATTGAATTTTTCACCAGACGGGGTTATGGCATTCACTGACACATCCGTGCGAATGTATCCGGGGCAGACTATCGTAATATTAATTCCATCATCAATTATTTCCTGTCGAACGGAATCGAAGAAACCATGAAGCGCATGCTTGGCAGCAGAATAGGCAGAACGGAGAGGTGTGCCTATTTTACCCACAACACTAGAGGTAACAACGATATGCCCGCTTTTTTGCTTCACCATCTGAGGCAGGACTGCCTTGGTGAGAGCAATAACGCTGAAATAATCAAGGTCCATTACTTTACGGTCGATCTCAATGGATGATTCCATAGCAAGGGCTCTGCTGCTGATACCGGCATTATTAAACAGCACATCGATGCTTCCAAACCTGTCGATAATCTGCCTGGCCAGTGATTCGGCCTGGGTGAACAGATAAAGGTCGGCCGGTAATATCAGGATATCCTTATCAGCTAATCCTGTCAGGGCTGCAACTCTTTTAAGCTCATCCTCACGACGGGCTGTCAACACGAGCCGGGCACCTTCTTTTGCACAAACCTGAGCCAGTGCTTCTCCAATTCCCGACGATGCACCGGTGATCCAAACGGTTTTATCTTTTAGTGTCTTCATAGGTATATCTCTTTCGCGAAAATAACAATTCATTTGCAAGTATAGACTTATATTTGGCTATTGATAAAACTGAAGATATGAACGACAAGAAGACTGCAAAAAGGATTACGGGTATTCAACAGATAGGTATCGGGGTATCGAATATGCATGAAGCCTGGAAATGGTATGCAAAAGTTTTTGGCATGGACGTGCGCGTTTTTGAAGATGATGCTGTTGCAGAGCTCATGCTTCCATATACCGGGGGAGAGCCACGGAAGCGTCATGCCGCACTCGCTGTAAATATGCAGGGTGGTGGTGGTTTTGAGATCTGGCAATACAAGGGAAGAATTCCTGTGGCACCTGCCTTCAAGATTCAAATTGGCGATCTGGGAATTTTTGCTGCTAAGGTTAAATCGAAAAATATCCGCAATAGTTTTGAAGAACTCAGTGCAGCCGGCGTTTCCATTCCCGGAGGGATAGTCACGGCTCCTGATGGGAAAGAGCACTTTTTTGTGCAGGATCCTTATAGTAATATATTTGATGTGGTGGAAGGAAGTTCCTGGTTTTATGATGATAACAAGCATGGGGGTGGCACTTACGGCGCTATTATCGGAGTAAGCGATATTGATCGGGCGTTAAAAGTATATTCTGGAATTCTCGGATACGATCAGGCGGAATATGATAAAACCGGAGTGTTTGAAGATTTGCAGAATTTATCTGGGGGAACAGGAAAATTCAGGCGTGTTCTGCTAGGTCACAGTGAAAAACGCACTGGGGGTTTCAGCAGGATGTTTGGTGAAAGCAAGATCGAACTTATCCAGTCGCTCGACCGGAAGCCTGAACAAATTTTCAAGGACAGGCTTTGGGGGGATCTTGGATTTATCCATTTGTGTTTTGATATTCAGGGAATGGCAGCGCTGAAAGAGGAATGCACCACAAAAGGATTTCCTTTCACTGTTGACAGTGAAGTCAGAGAGGGTGAATCCTTCGATATGGGAGAGGCTGCCGGGCATTTTAGTTATATCGAGGATCCGGACGGTACTTTGATTGAGTTTGTTGAGACACACCGTGTACCCATTCTCAAGAAATTGGGGATATCCATTAATATGACCAAACGTGATCCACTCCGAAATTTGCCGGATTGGCTCATCAAGGCAATGAGGTTTAACCGGTTTAAATCGTAGAAAAAGTTATATAAATATTATCTTGCCTTTGATATTTGCATGAGAAGTTAGATTATGGTCATTGGGAAACCATCCAAGCTTAGAGCTTTAAGTCAATCAAAGGTGTTTGTTTACCTGACAAGCAGCTGGGTTTTGGCTATTATTTTGGGAACCATTATTTTCCTGCTCCAGAACTTCAGGCATGAGCCCTATCTTTTAAACCTGGTTGATTCGTCTACCCTTCTGGTTGACTACAATACCAGCCGGACCTCTTATCATGATCTGAATGCAGATAATGAAAGTGAGGTAATGGTCATTTCAAATTTAAGCGATTATGAGAGTTGCCTGCTT
>CAIXHD010000328.1 GCA_903919065.1 uncultured Bacteroidota bacterium | reverse complement strand
CTGATCTGCCGGTGCTATAATATTGGCCATAACGGCAGCGATAGCACTCCTTGGCATGCCGTCGAATTTGGCTGATTCGGGGGACTGCACCAAGACGAGACCGTTTTGTTCCTTGATGGATTTTACCCCTAAGCTGCCATCGGAACCCATGCCCGACAGAATAATACCGACACTTTTTTCGTGCTGGTCATCAGCCAGAGCCCGAAAGAAAATATCTATGGGTAGCCGCAACCCGCGAGATTCCACGGGATCGAACAAATGCAGGACTCTATTCAGGATCGACATGCTCTTATTCGGGGGTATAACATATACCCCGTTTGGCTTCAAATTAAGTCCGCCAGTGACCTGCGAGACTTTCATTTTTGTAATTCTTTGCAATAACTCGGGCATAATGCCAACATGGGTAGGATCGAGGTGTTGGATAACCACGAATGCTATGCCACTGTCAACAGGCATATTAGTGAAAAATAGTTCCAATGCTTCCAGTCCGCCGGCCGATGCTCCGATGCCAACAATAGGAAAATCAACAATGACCTCCTTAGCTGAAGATTTTATCTTTGAAATTTTTGAATCCTTGGGTGACTTTGGTTCCGCTGGATCTGTTTTTTTATTTGTTGTCATTTGCATTATCCCTTCAGTGGGTATTTAACAGTAATGGTACTAAAATGGCAGGTTAAAAGAAAACTTGCTTCCTTTTCCTTCTGAACTTTCAACCGACAGCATTCCTTCATGCTTTATAACCAGCATGTTGCATAATAGCAGCCCGAATCCGGAGCTGGCTTCGCCATCTGTACCGGCTCTGTTGGTTTGAACATCGAGCCGGAATAAATTGTCGAGAATCTCCTTGCTCATTCCGATTCCGGAATCAGAAATGGAAATTTCAGCGCAATTATTTTCAATGGTTTTTGCGGAAATGTTTATCCGTCCATTATGCGGCGTAAATTTTACTGCATTTGAGATAAGATTCCGGAGGATGGTCCGGAGCATATTTTCATCAGCAAAAACCGTCAGAAGGTCTGAAATATCAATGGAAATGGTGATGTTTTTATCTTTCGTGGATTCCTTAACCAGTTTTTCCATTTCAAAAATAATTGGAAGAAGCTTGAAATTTGCAGGGTTAAAAGGAATCAAGCCAAGATTATTGCGCGACCATTCCAAAAGATTCTCAAGTAGGTTATAAACCCTTAAGGCTGAGTCCTTCAATACTATGGCAATTTTATGGGCTTCCCCTATTTCCATATCCGGCAATTCATCAGCAAGTACCTGTGTTAACCCCAGCAGACCATTGAACGGACTGCGCAGGTCGTGTGCCAATATGGAATAGAATCGGTCTTTTTCGGCACTGATCCTTTTTAATTCTTCATTTTTGAGCCTCATATCCTCCTCGGCCTGCTTCCGATTACTGATGTCCTCAAACACAGTGGCAAATTTTCCATGTTCCGGACAGAATGCCCTGACACTAAAACTCCGGTTTAAAGCTTTGGAAAAGTATTCAATATATACCGGCTTACCGGTCATGGCAACCTTTCCATACGTTTCAATCTGG
>CAIXHD010000327.1 GCA_903919065.1 uncultured Bacteroidota bacterium | reverse complement strand
GTTTCCGACCATAAAGCAGCCTCAATACCGAGGATGCTCGACCGGTTTACGCCAGGCACATAATTTGCCGGATCCCAGGAATAGCCCTTGTCTACCTCAACATATCCGGCCCAATTGAGTCCCAAAGTGGTGGTGGAATCGTATTTCATATCCAGATAAGCTTTGCTGGCAGGGGAAAGAACCAGCTTTGCACCCTGGCCGGCGGCGCTGACTGCATTTTTTACAGTCGCCCAATGTTGGCATACAGTTCCGGGTTTCAAAGTTGATAGTGCGATATCATCCCAACCCATTGGAATTTTACCTGTCGAGGTAACAATCTCCTGCACCCGGCTGATGAATGGAATGTAATCTTCTTTTTTTGTCACATGCGATTCGTCACCTCCGATATGAATGTACGGTCCGGGAGTAATTGCGGCGATCTCACGGAATACATCTGAAACAAACTGATAAGTGATTTCCTTGGATGTGCATAGAGTGCTGAATCCGACATTGGTTCCTGTATAGAGTTTCGTGGCCTTGCCATTGCAGTTCAGCTCGGCATAGGAGGCCAGGGCAGCATTTGTATGACCGGGCATGTCGATCTCCGGAATAATAGTGATATACCTGCTTTGAGCATATTTTACGATATCGGTGTATTCCTCCTGGGTATAGAAACCGCCGGCACCGCCACCAACCTGAGTACTTCCACCAATTGTGGTAAGGTTTGGCCATGATTTTATTTCGATGCGCCACCCCTGATCATCCGCAAGATGCAAGTGCAACTGGTTCAGTTTGTACCTCGCCATCTGGTCGATCAGACGCTTTACATCCTCCGGCTTAAAAAAATGCCTGGCCACATCCAGCATCGCACCCCTGTAACTGTATTCGGGATAATCTTTTATCGTACCGGTCGCCAGTGTCCACGGACCTATCTGATTGGTCAATTCAACTTTTGCCGGCAATATCTGGAGAAGCGTCTGAACACCATAAAACAAACCGGCCGCCTTGGGGGCGGAAATCTGAACCATTTTAGTAGAAATGGTTAGTTCATAGCCTTCCTCTCCCAAACCCTGAATATCCTTGTTAATAACCAAATAGATGTTTCCCTTTTTCGGGACTTCAGCAGTATTCTTAACCTCAAACACCAACCCTGTAGATGGATTTAATTTTCCTGCCAGATAATTGCCGATCAATTCTGCATCTGCAGATTCTCCCTGTACATATATATCGGTTTTATCTGTCATGGTGAACGATTCTGCCGTGGCCTGAACCAAAACCGGACGGGGAATTATACTTTCCCTCGTGAGATCAGTCGGAGCCTGACTGGTAGCGCAGGAAAATTGGGCCACAGAAAAGATGATAATTGCAACAGCGGTGGTTATTCGGGTTTTCACAATGTTGAGTTTAGTAATTTGAAGTAAAGAAAGCAAAAGTTGACGATAGCTGGGAGTGACAAAAGTCAGTTTTGACTGCGTTTTGCGTTCCGTTTAAACCCGTAACTTTGCGCCCGAATCCTAAAGATGATTAATTATGATGAAGGATGATGAAAGCAGGAAGCTCTTCAATGAGTTTCCACCCATCTCTACTCAGGAGTGGGAACAAGTGATCCAAAAAGACCTTAAAGGAGCAGATTACGCGAAAAAATTGATTTGGAAGAGCCCGGAGGGTATTCCGGTTAAACCATATTATCGATCAGAAGATCTTGATAAATTGAAGAGTAGTGAGTTTAATCCAATGGATTTTGGATTTGTCAAGGCTACGGATGGCCGTGCAAATTCATGGTTGATCCGGCAGGACATCGAGATAACTGATTTTGACCAGGCCAGGGAAAAAGCCTTGTGGTTCATTTCCCGCGGAGTGCAGTCCATCGGATTTAATATCGAAGAACCGCATACCATTGAGGAAGTCAGGGATTTTCTTAAAGATTTGCCTCTCAACAGCGCAGAATTCAATTTTGAAGGCTTCGAACCATCAGTCCTCCTGGAAGTGCTTCATGAAATGGCCGACAACGGTGACCTGAATCCTGAAAAAATTCAAGGTTCCTGTCAATGGGATATGCTCGGAGGTTTCAGCCTTTATGGATCTTTCGAATTTGAAACCGATGAAGAGCTGGCAGACATAGCCGAATGGATGGAGAAGTCAGAACGCTTCCCCGGATTGAAGATCCTGGGAATTCAAGGCCGGAATTTTCATCAGGCTGGAGCAACGATTGCACAGGAGCTTGCGTTCTCAATGGCTCAGGCAAGTCAATATCTTGATCTGTTAAGTGAATTTTTGGTTCCCGTCGACCTGATCGCTTCCAAAATATCTTTCCATTTTGCCATCGGATCGAACTATTTCATGGAAATAGCGAAATTCCGTGCTGCCAGAATGCTGTGGTCGCGACTTCTCGAGACCTATGAGCTCGATAAAAGTGAGATCCCTCCAATGTATATCCATGCGGAGACTTCCAGATGGAACCAGACCGTTTACGATCCTTATGTAAACCTGCTCAGGAATACAACGGAAGCAATGTCTGCAGCTTTGGCTGGAGTGGATTCAATGACGGTTTTGCCGTTTGATTTTCCTTATGAAGTTCCAACCGAAATTGCTGAACGTATAGCACGCAATCAACAGATTCTGCTGAAAGAGGAAGCCTATTTTGATAAGGTTGCCGATCCTTCAGCCGGCTCCTATTATATTGAATCCCTTACCTCATCAATTGCCGAAGTGGCCTGGAAACTTTTACAGGAGATCGAAGAGGCGGGTGGATATACCAATGAGTTTTATGAAGGCCGCATTCAGGATGCCATTGTTTCTGCAGCCATGGAGCGCGACGAAAATATTGCACACCGCCGGGAAACTTTGCTGGGAACCAACCAATATCCAAATCCCGATGATGAAATGCTGGCAAAAGTTGATTCTGCCAGAGTTCAGTCAAAAATCATGGATACCGATATGGCCGAAGCTCAGCCTTTAAATTTGTATCGTGCGGCTGAAGGTTTTGAGGCACTGCGTTTTCAAACCGAAAGATCTGGAGATAAACCAGTCGCCTTTATGCTGACTATCGGACATTTGGCCATGCGCAAGGCACGGGCCACTTTCGCCTGTAATTTCTTCGGGTGCGCCGGATATAAAGTGATCGACAATCCGGGATTTGCCACAGTGGAGGAGGGGATTGCCGCCGCTATGAAAGCTCAGGCTGATATCGTAGTCCTCTGCTCGTCAGACGATGAATACGCTGCCCTCGGTGTTTCATTTGCCAACCTTTTAGGTGACAAAGCCATACCTGTGATCGCAGGATATCCAAAGGAGATTATGGATCAGTTGAAATCCGCTGGAATTCAGCATTTTATTCATGTCAGGAGCAATGTTCTCGAAACCCTGATGCAATTCAACTCTCTCATCTTAAAGAAATAAAAGTTATGAGACCTGATTTTTCGAAACCATGGATAACCCCGGAGCAGATTCCGGTGAACCCTAAATATAGCGCTGATGACCTGGCAAAAATGGAGCATCTGAATTTTGCTGCCGGCCTGCCTCCCTATCTTCGCGGACCCTATTCCACCATGTACGTGATGCAGCCCTGGACCATCCGCCAATATGCCGGATTTTCCACTGCTGAGGAATCCAACGCATTCTACCGCCGTAACCTGGCAGCCGGACAGATGGGCCTCTCTGTGGCTTTTGACCTGGCAACCCACCGCGGTTACGATTCCGATCATCCGAGAGTCGAAGGTGATGTAGGAAAAGCCGGTGTTGCCATCGATTCTATTTTGGACATGAAAGTCCTCTTTGATTCGATTCCATTGAATAAGATGTCGGTTTCCATGACCATGAATGGTGCCGTTCTGCCGATCCTTGCCTTCTATATTGTCGCAGCTCTCGAGCAGGGCGCCAAGCTGGAAGAGCTGACCGGTACCATTCAGAACGATATTCTGAAAGAGTTCATGGTGCGGAATACCTATATCTATCCACCTGCATTCAGCATGAAGATTATCGCTGATATCTTCGGATATACCTCGAAGAACATGCCTAAATTTAACTCGATAAGCATATCAGGATACCATATTCAGGAAGCTGGTGGTACTGCCGATATCGAACTTGCATATACTCTTGCTGATGGATTGGAATACCTGAGGACAGGGGTTGAATCGGGACTGGATATCGACGCTTTTGCTCCGCGCCTTTCGTTCTTCTGGGGTGTAGGGATGAACCATTTTATGGAGATTGCCAAGATGCGCGCAGCAAGGATGCTGTGGGCCAAGCTGGTTAAGCAGTTCAACCCTAAGAACCCGAAATCACTCGCTCTCCGCACCCATTCGCAAACTTCCGGATGGAGCCTTACCGAGCAGGATCCATACAATAATGTTACCCGTACCTGCGTGGAGGCATTGGCTGCAACCCTCGGCCATACGCAGAGCCTGCATACCAATGCACTTGATGAGGCCATTGCGCTGCCAACCGATTTCTCGGCCCGTATTGCCCGCAATACGCAAATATATATTCAGGATGAGACCGGCATCTGTCGCTCTGTCGATCCATGGGCTGGCTCCTATTATGTGGAGTCGCTGACCCATGAGCTCGCTCAGCGGGCATGGAAGCTCATCGAGGAGGTGGAGGAACTGGGTGGTATGTCGAAAGCTGTTGAAACCGGGGTGCCGAAAATGCGCATCGAGGAGGCTGCAGCACGCAAGCAGGCCCGCATCGATAGCGGTCAGGATACCATTCTGGGAGTGAATAAATATAAACTCGATAAGCAGGATCCAATCGAAACCCTTGATGTGGATAATACCAAGGTTCGTTTATCGCAGATCGAACGGCTGAATAAGCTTCGTGCCGAAAGAAATGAAGCCGAATGCCAGGCGTCGCTTGATGCTCTGACCCGCTGCGTGGAAACTAGCGAGGGCAATCTGTTGGAACTTGCAGTGGATGCCGCAAAAAAACGTGCATCTTTAGGTGAAATTTCGTATGCTTGTGAGAAAATTATTGGGAGGTATAATGCTGTGATACGTTCAATATCAGGAGTATATGCATCAGAGTACACGGGAAATGAAGATTTTCAACAAGCCCGTGACCTGGCCGATAAGTTTGCTGCCCTCGAAGGCCGCCGTCCAAGAAT
>CAIXHD010000326.1 GCA_903919065.1 uncultured Bacteroidota bacterium | reverse complement strand
GTAGTGCCGTCGATGGGATCAACAATCCAGTTATAAACTGCACCGCGATGGGAATACGTTCCTTCTTCAGCAAGAAACCCTGATTCCGGCAGGATTAGTGCTAATCCGTCAAGGAGTAATTGTTCTGTTTTTTTATCTATATCAGTCACAAAATCCATCTGTCCTTTAGTTTCAATCATTCCCTCAGTGATCTTGCCGGTCATGCTTTTGAGAAAAAGGCCGGTCTCTTTGGTCAATACAATAACGGATTCAGTGATATCTTTATAAATCATAATAAAGCTGGTTTTCGAAATGCAGAATAATGGGTGCTAAGGTAATGGATTCGTGCTGATCATTTTTGCCTTCACGATTCCATCCATGATAGGTCCGCACAATTGAACCCAGCCTGCCCGGTGAAGGAAATCCGGCTGAAAATCAGCCTTTACTTCGATATAATTATCGGTAAAGCCGGTCATGGTCCCGTCCGCTTTTTTCTGTTCGAAAATCACGATCCGCTCACTCCCGAGCTGACTCCTGTAAAAATCGTATTTCAGGCGGGTGCCGGTCTCATGGAGGGAATGGCTCCGATCATCCCTGATACGATTCTGTACTTTTCCCGTCATTTCGGCTGCGGGAGTTCCCGGGCGTTCTGAATAAGTGAAAACATGGAGGTAGGATAGGGGAAGGCTGCTGATAAATTGCTGAGCATCATCAAAATCCTCATCAGTTTCACCCGGAAACCCTACAATTACATCGGCTCCGATGGAACAATCCGGAATCAGTGATTTGATCTGCATCACCCGCTCTGCAAAAACGTCGGTGAGGTAGCGCCTTTTCATCAGTCTCAGGATTTTATCCGATCCGGACTGGAGGGGAATATGAAAATGGGGGGCAAATCTTGTTGATCCGGATACAAATCTGAGGAGCTCATTGGTAATCAGGTTAGGCTCGATGGAGGAGATCCTGTACCTGAGAATTCCTTCGACCTCATTCAGTGCAGAAGCCAGCTGAGTAAAGGATTCGCCGGTACTCTTTCCAAAGTCCCCAATGTTGACACCGGTCAGCACAATTTCTCTTAATCCTTTGGAAGCCAGATCTCTTGCTTGTTCAACCAGGCTGGTGATTTCAGGATTCCTGCTTTTGCCCCTTGCTTTGGGAATGGTGCAATAGGTACAGGGATAATCGCAACCATCCTGAACCTTTAAAAATGCACGGGTTCGTTCGGCAGTGGAGTGGGCGGGAAAGAATTTCTGGTCCTCGGTGATTTCGCAGCTATGTACTTCAGCATGATCTTTTTTGCTGATATCGGTGAGATATTTTGGCAAATCGAATTTATCATTGGTACCCAAAACCAGATCAACACCCTGCCAGGATGCGATTTCCTGCGGGTTAAGCTGAGCAAAGCAACCCATGGCAACGAGATAACCATCCGGGGAGATATGAATAGCCTTGTGAACGGCCTGTTTTGTTTTTCGATCGGCTGAGCCGGTAACGCTGCAGGTATGAATAACGGTGATATCGGCGGGTGTGCCAAAGGGAACACGTTCAAATCCGGATTCCTCCAGTTGACGGCCGAGTTCGCTGGTTTCAGAAAAATTCAGCTTACAGCCTAAAGTATGAAATGCAACTTTTTTTCCCACAGAGTAAATTTAGTTAGCGAAAGTATTCATTCTGCACTGAAACCTAAAAACAAAAAACTGTCCACAGATTACACAGATTACACAGATGGCTCCGGTACCAATGAGGCCATCTGTGACATCAGCGACATCTGTGGATAGTTCTTTACAGCAGGTTACTTGCCAGCTCGGCGAGGTGGCTTCGTTCGCCATGAACGAGATTTACGTGAGCAAAAACATCCTGACCTTTTAATTTATCTGTCAGATAGGATAATCCGTTGGATTTAAGATCGAGATATGGCGAGTCGATCTGGTGAATATCACCGGTAAAAACAATTTTTGTTCCTTCTCCGGCGCGGGTGATGATGGTCTTAACCTCGTGAGGGGTAAGGTTTTGCGCTTCATCAACGATAAAGAAAACTTTGCTGAGGCTGCGGCCCCTGATGTAGGCTAAAGGTGTGATTATCAGTTTTTCTTCAGATAGCAGCTGATCGATTTTGAGAAATTCCTTGCTTCGTGCATCAAACTGATGACGAATAACAGCAAGGTTATCGAATAGCGGCTGCATATAGGGTTCTATTTTTTCCTGAGCATCGCCGGGGAGGTAGCCTATATCCCTGTTGCCCAGTGGTATAATCGGTCTTGCGAGATATATCTGAAGGTATTCGCGCCTTTGTTGAAGGGCGGCAGCGAGAGCGAGCAGGGTTTTTCCGGTACCGGCTTTTCCGGTCAGACTGACTAAATTAATATCCAGCCTTAACAAAGCATCAAGAGTAATAGTTTGCTCGGCGTTGCGTGGTTCAATGCCATAACATTTCTGTTTCTGAACGACATGAAGTGCACTGGTTCGTATGTCAAAAATAGCAAGTGCGGTTGACTGGTTACCCTTCAGCACCATATACTGGTTCGACATGGGATCGATTCCAAGGTTAAATTCCTCAACCGATACCCCTTCCGGTGAATTATACAGTTTGGAAATTTTTTCGTCGTCCTG
>CAIXHD010000325.1 GCA_903919065.1 uncultured Bacteroidota bacterium | reverse complement strand
TGCCATTCTGAATCCTGTACATACGACTAACTTTCTACCGGCGATAAATGAAGATACCTGCACGGGATGCGGAAAATGTGCCGAGGCTTGTCCGGTTGAATCGATGACCATGGTTTCGGCAAATGATCCTTTGAAGCCAAAAAAGAAAAAGGCCAGGCTGAACGCAGAGATTTGTCTGGGTTGTGCTGTTTGTGTGAGAGTTTGCACTCCTGGAAGTATTACTTTGATATCGAGGGAAAAACGTGTGATCACTCCTTTAAACGGAGCCCATCGGGTAGTGATGATGGCAATTGAAAGGGGAAAATTGCAACACCTGATTTTTGATAATCAGGTGCTCTGGAGCCATCGGGCCTTGGCAGCCTTGTTCGGGGTCATCCTTAAAATGCCACCGATAAAACAAATAATGGCTAGCAATCAAATAAAATCAAGATATCTTGAAACGCTGACTCAAATAAAAAACTATTAAAATGCCTCAATCAGAAACCTCTTATCCGAAAACCAGGGAGATTCTTTATCCCTTGTTCCTTGTGAATTTCGTTTTTTTTATGCTTGGATTTATCTGGAACATTAATAATGTGCTTGTTGGTGTTTTTAAAGAGACTTTTGATCTGAACAACTTTAAAACTTCGCTCCTAACCTCGGTATCATTTTTTGCATTTTTTGTACTTTCATATCCGGCCAAACTGATTATCGATAAGTATAAAACAATCAATTCTATTGTATTAGGCGGTGTTATTGCCGGATTGGGCCTGCTTATATTCATTCCTGCTGCCCTGATGCTTTCTTATACCTTGTTTCTGGTTGGCACCTTTGTCACATTTTCCGGGGTAACTTTTCTGCAGATAACGTGCAATCCTTATGTAAGAGCTCTGGGAGTGCCGTCAAGGGCTGCCAGCAGAATTAACCTTTCGCAGGGGCTTGGCGGAGTTGGGGCTTTTCTGACAGCATATGTGGCAGGAGGTTTTATCCTGAAATTGTTTGCAGATGATCCTTTTAAGGGGATAGTCTGGTTTTACCTTATTATGGGCTTGATTTTCATCGCCTTGGCTGTACTGGTGAAGTTCGCTAAAATGCCCGTTAATCCTACTGATGATGAAAATCATGGTGCCTCTGACGGTGCGGTAATTAAATCTAAAAATAGTGCCTGGGGATTCCGCCATTTCCGGATCGGATTCATCGTTCTACTGCTCTACATGGGTGCCGAAGCAATTTTATATCAGCTTATGACTCCCTATTTCATGGAGGAAGTTGCACTTACAAAAGCTAAAGCGGTTGATATATCCGGGTTGCTGTTTCTTGGCCTGATGACCGGAAGATTGCTTGGTGCCGGAATTCTGATCAAAGTAAATCCCGGCAGGCTGGTCGGATGGTTTGCCTCACTTGCAGGTTTACTGATTGTAATATCAATGCTGACTGGCGGATATGTGGCCATTTATTCCATTGTCATCACAGGATTTTTTATCTCTGTCATGTTTGCCACCATATTTTCGCTGGCGATTGAAGGCATGGGCAGGTTTACCAACGAAGCCTCCTCGTTTTTAATCATGGCCATTTCGGGAGGATTTTTTATACCGCTGCTGTTTGGCCTGGTGGCCGATAGCTTCAGCCTGAAAACCTCATTGATTGTTGTTCTGATCCCCTTGCTCCTGGCAGCCTGGTATGGCTTCTTCGGCGCCAAACGGAAGGAAATTCTCTGATATCAATAGCCCCCGGTTTCAACCGGGGGTTGTCGATTTGAGGATAAATCCGGCGCCTATTGATAGGAGCATCGGCAAAACGTGCAGCTAATTAAGGCCGATTTTGCTCAGAAGCCTGATATCTTTGATGTTGCTGTAATCGTATTGATAAAGGCCGTCATCGCCGATCATGATGAGCAGGCCTTTAACCGGAATTACATCATAGGTTTGAATATCCGGGAATTGAGCGAGTAAATGCTGGGTGATTGTAAATGGGTCCGTGACATCAAAAATCTTCAGTCCGGCATCGCCATCGCAGATAAAGAGGGTATTGCCATCAATGCCCAGACCATAAGGCCCCTCCATTGGATAGGTTTTTAATTCAATTGGCTTTGTGATTTCAGCGATTGAAACTACCACAAGCTGGTTCACATTATTGCCGCAATTGTTGCCTCCACGAAGTGTGATATAGGCGTAGTTACCGTTTACCACCACCGGATCGCAACCTGTCATATGCCAGAAATCGCAAATGTAAAGCGGTGAATTCGGTATGGAAATATCGTAAATTCTCATACCGCTTTGGGATCCCAGAAACATCTTGTCGCCAACGGTAAAAAGGGTTTCAATGCTCCAGCCTGCATTAAAATCTTTTTTAAATATTGGGGTTTCTGGTGTAGTAATTGAGAAAATATGTAATGTGGTGTTGTCAATTGCAAACAACGTGTTCAGGTAAATGCCGAACCGGGCCATAGATCCGCCTATGCCAACTCCGTTCGGACTTACACCACCGTTACCTCCGCCGGTATTGACATCAGCAGTTTTTCCGGATTCCCAGTCCCGATATACCGGATAATAGCTGGTGTTGATCTCCTGTTTTACTTCTTTTATCTCCCAGCCAGCAACTACACCTTTTTGTTCATCAATCTGTGCAAGAGGATATTTTTCATCATAGGGGGGCAAGGTGTACGGAAGAACATCCTGCACGCGCCCAACCTCCTTAATGGCAGTCAGGTTTGCAATATCAACGGCAACCATGTCCACATAACTGTCAGCATAAAGAATATTTCCCTTGATAGCAATATCTGCAATTCCGGGTAATTCAATGTAAGTTAAATTGATAGGACTGCTCGGATTCGTATTGTCAAACACATGAATACCCTTCATTTCCTCTACGATAAAAATATACTGGTCCTTAAAGTAAATTTTCCCCGGATTAACGAGCGGGCTTGCAGCGGATTGCTTAACGGCGAGCCTCATGTCCTTATAGGTCATGTAAGTGGGACTGTTGGCGACAAATATCTCAGTAATCTTATCCTTACAGCCAGTTTGTAATACGGCGAGGATAAGGAATAGGTATATGGCAGATGTTTTCATCTTTTTCGGCTTATTCATTATTTAAAAATGATACCCAGTTTAACTGACAGGCGATTGTAATCAATCATGAGCTTTTTTTGATCGCCAGCTGCGAAGTACAACCGCTGAACCCTGTATCCGACACCGAAAATTATCCCAAAATTCTCCCCGAACATGTTACGGATACCGAAACCGGGATTGAATAGCCAACCGCCTTTTGCTTTGTAAGGTTCATAATTGGGGTACGGCCAGTATACATCTGAGGCATATCCGTATTGGCCGGCTCCCTCATCATCCAGGACTAAGGCATAACCACCGTTCAAACTAAAAAATGGTGAAAACCCGGTTTTGCGGATATAGTAACGTGCGTCCAATACGATGGGCATATAGCTGCCCGACAGGAATTCCACGCCAACTCCAAGTCCGAGTGACAGTTGTTCCGAGATATGATAGCCATTGGTCGTCATAAAGGTAAATGGCGCAGGATGGCTGTTCTGGGTTGAGCCAACCAGCAATCCCATATCTGTGATATTGAAATAGCCATTAAATGCTTTGCCTCCTTTTTCCGGGGTCGGAGCCAGGGTGTTGGTTTGCCCGCTGGCGCTGATAAGGCCGGCGAACAGGATGATTGTGGTTAGAATTCTTTTCATAATTAGCATATTATAATCCCCACGGGTTGAAACCCGCGGCTATTGATAAATCCTTTATTCTTCAATCCTGTCACTTAATACTTTACTTGTGCCTTGAGCCTTGAGCCTTGAGCCTTAATTAATTGGCCCGCTGCCGATTAGCTCCTCGTCATAATGCCATACTGCAAATTGCCCGGGCACCACTGCCCGCTGAGCTTCATCAAAAAGCAGATAAATTCCTTCGTCTTCGCATATTACCGTGGCCTTCTGAAGGCCTTGCCGATAACGGATGCGAGCGAGACACTCCCGGGATTCTCCGGGATTCAGAGCGAGGTCAGGTCTGATCCAGTGAACTTCTTCTTTTCTGACCAGTAAGGCTTTTCTGAAAAGGAGTGGATGGTCCTGACCCTGACCAACATAAATGATGTTGCTGATTACATCGGTGTCCAAAATGAACAAGGGTTCTTCCTTCCCACCGATATTAAGGCCTTTTCTCTGGCCGATGGTATAAAAATGGGCACCCTGATGTTCTCCTATCCGGACCCCCATTTCAGGAGTGAGTTCAATGGGTTTTGAAAGCTCCCGATAATCCAGACCATGGTCCGGAATTTTGAAATTTTTCGGGATTTCAATTATGCTGCCCTTTTTCGCCGCCAGTTTTTGTTGCAGAAATACCGGCAGATCCACTTTGCCCACAAAACAAATCCCCTGAGAATCTTTTCTTTCGGCATTAGCCAATCCTTGTTCTCTGGCAATATCGCGAACTTCGGGCTTGGTGATTTCACCGAGGGGGAACATAGCATATCCAAGCTGTTTCTGGCTTAGCTGACAAAGGAAATAGCTCTGGTCCTTGTTCTTATCCAGCCCTCCCATCAATCGGAATACCTCTCCGGCATCCGTTTCAATGGAATCTACCCTGGCATAGTGGCCAGTGGCTACTTTTTCGGCACCCAGTTTCAGGGCTTCTTCAACAAAAGCATCGAATTTTATTTCCCGGTTGCAAAGGACATCCGGGTTTGGAGTCCGGCCTGCTTCATATTCCCTGAAAAGATAATCTACCACCCGTTCGCGGTATTGTTCGCTTAAATCAACCTGATGAAAAGGTATTCCGATTTTTTTTGCAACCATTTCGGCAAAAAGGACGTCATCCTCATAGGAACACTCAGCAGAGATCAGTCCGGTTGTGTCGTGCCAGTTTCTCATAAACAGACCGACAACATCGTAGCCTTGCTGCTTCAGAAGCCAGGCTGCAACACCCGAATCCACACCACCGGATATTCCTACGACAATACGTTTTTTCATGGAACAAAGATATGCAAAAACAGTGCCGTGTCTTCGCACCATGGGCGGAGTGTTACCCTATTCGAGGTAAGTGTAACCATATAATCCCGACCGGTATGTGGAAAGGAATTCTTTCCCTTCTTCGGCCGTAATAGTTCCTGCTTTTACTGAAGAGGTGACCCATGTCTCTACTGTCCGGACCATTTTCTTGGGGTTATACTGAACATAATCAAGAACTTCAGCAACTGTCTCGCCATCAATGATCTGGTCGATGGAGTATCCCTTGCTGTCAACGGAAACGTGTACAGCATTGGTGTCGCCAAACAAATTGTGGAGGTCGCCAAGAATTTCCTGATAAGCACCAACCAGAAATACGCCGATATAATAGGGCTCCTTGGAATTGAGGGAGTGTACCGGCAGGTAATGCGACAAGTTCCGGGTAGATATGAAATTGTCGATTTTGCCGTCGGAATCGCAGGTAATATCCTGCAAAGTAGCAGATCTGTCAGGTTTTTCGTCCAGTCGATGTATCGGAATAATCGGGAATATCTGATCAACAGCCCATGAATCAGGCAGAGATTGAAAGAGGGAAAAATTGCAGAAATACTTATCCGACAGAAGTTTAGGGAGATTTAATAATTCTTCAGGGATGTGCTTTAATTCGCCTGTCATTTGGTAAATCTCTTTTGCGATTGACCAGAACAATCGTTCAATCTGAGCCCGGGTTTTCAGGTCGAGCAAACCCAGACTGAAGCGGTCGAGTGCTTCCTCACGGATCTGCTGGGCATCATGCCAGGTTTCCAGCATGCTCAGCTGGTTTAAAGTTTCCCAGGAGGAGTATAATTCCCTAACCAGCTCATGATCATCAGGACCAACTTCCTCATTGTCATCCCAAGCTGGTGTTGTGGTTGCTTCCAGTACCTCGAAAATCAGGACAGAATGGTGTGCGGTAAGCGACCGGCCAGATTCGGTGATGATGTTAGGGTGGGGGATACCATTTTTATCACTGGCATCAACCATAGCAAAGGTGGCATCATTAACATACTCCTGAATGCTGTAATTCACGCTGCTTTCGCTGTTTGATGAACGGGTTCCGTCATAATCGACGCCGAGCCCGCCACCGATATCAACAAACTCAACTTTGAATCCTTTAGAGTGAAGCTGAACATAAAATTGAGAAGCTTCTCTTAAAGCGAGCTTGATTCTCCGGATTTTTGTCACCTGACTCCCGATATGGAAATGAACAAGTTTCAGACAGTCCTTCATCTCTCTTTTTTCCAGATATTCTAAAGCTTCGAGCAATTCACTGGAGGTCAGACCGAACTTGCTCACGTCGCCACCGGAATCTTCCCATTTGCCGCTGCCCGAGCTGGCCAGCTTTACGCGGATCCCGATATTTGGCTTGATCTTATGCTGCTTGGCGATCTTGGTGATGAGTTTCAGCTCATTGAGCTTTTCAACAACGATATATATTCGCTTGCCCATCTTTTGAGCAAGAAGAGCTAATTCAATATAATCTTCATCTTTATAGCCGTTGCATATAATGATGGAATCGGTATCTGTATTTATGGCGATAACCGCATGTAATTCAGGCTTTGAACCTGCTTCGAGGCCGATATTGAATTTCTTGCCGTGGTTGACGATTTCTTCAACCACAGGGCGCATCTGATTAACCTTTATCGGATAAATGATGAAGTTCTGCGCTTTGTATTCGTATTCCTCAGCTGCAACCTTAAAGCAGCTCGACATGATTTCGATCCTGTCGTCAAGGATATCCGGAAACCTGATCAGCATCGGAGCAGAAACGTCGCGCAACTGAAGTTCTTCAACAAGTTCCATCAGGTCCACCTGGACTCCGTTGGATTTAGGGGTTACCACGACATTACCCTTTTGATTGATCGAAAAATAATTGATCCCCCAACCGTTTATGTTGTAGAGTTCAGCAGAATCTTCAATACGCCATCTTCTCATCCTGATGTAGCTTCAAATTAATTAGGCGGCTAATTTACATGTTCTTGCTCAATTGCAATCGGCATTTAACACAAAGCTTTGCACTTTTCTGGTCGATATCCTCAACATAAGTGCTTGAAGCCATTACGCATGCGGGAACATGGCAATGGATCAACCCAAAAGTGTGGCCAAGTTCATGAACAACCTCTTTTGTCAACCGTTCCAAAAGTGAGTCGTCTGCTTCTTTTAAACCATATCTTTCATTACTAAGACGATAAATGGAGGCAATTGCAGTGTGTCCACCAAGAAATGCCTGGCCGAAAATGTAGGTGAGAATGGGAATAAACAGATCGACATAAAAAAGTCCAAAGGTTTTTATTGATCCGGCAGAATATTGTGCGTCAACTTCCCTGAGTAAGAGATTTCCGTTGTATTGCCGGCGGGCGGCATCATAATATTCACTCAGATCTAAATGGCCTTCCCTGATGTGCACCGGCATCATAAATTCCAGGCTTACCGAATCGGCTATCTTTCCGAGAAAATCATGCTCGAAATAGCCAAAAGAGATTATCGATATGCCTTGTTCATTCATTAATAAATAACCCGTATTAGATTATCGAATGGACTATTCGAGAGGCTTAAGATTGTATTTCCTGATTTTATTGTAGAGGGTTACCCGGTCAACCTTCAGCGCCCTGGCTGTTTGAGAGATATTCCATTCGTGGTTGATCAGGGTTTGAAGAATGTGGCTTTTTTCAACGTCATCCAGGCTCTCCAATGTGCTGACAATCATGCTTTTTTGAAGCGGAAGGTCCTTTAACGTGATCTTTTTCCCATTTCCAACAACAATAGCGCGCTCAACCATATTTTCCAACTCCCTGATATTGCCAGGGAAATCAAATTCCTGCAGACGTTTAAGTGCCGATGGTTCAATAGTTACCGGCAGTTTATTCATGGAGGTGCAATACTTACGAATAAAATAGTCGACCAAAAGGGGGATATCCTCAACACGATCCCGTAATGGCGGAATCTGGATATTAACAACATTGAGCCTGTAATAGAGATCTTCCCGGAAGGTTCCATTAGTGACCATATTTTTTAAATCCCGGTTGGTGGCGCAAATCACCCTGAAATCAGAGGTAATCTCTTTGTTACCACCTACGCGGATGAAACTTTTGGATTCAAGCACCCGAAGGAGTTCAACCTGCATTTTGGATGAAATGGTGGCAATTTCATCGAGGAAGATGGTCCCGCCATCTGCCATTTCAAATCTTCCTTTCCTATTATACATGGCACCGGTAAAGGCACCTTTTTCATGGCCGAAAAGCTCGCTCTCCAGCAGGCTTTCAGTCAGCGCACCGCAATGCACACTTACCAGCGGGAAAAACCGCCTGGGTGAATTCGAATGTATGGCACGGGCAATCAATTCTTTACCTGTGCCGCTTTCGCCGGTAATAATGACCGATGAATTGGATTGTGCAACACTTTCAACCTCTTTGAGAACAGATTGCATGGCCGCACTTTTCCCTATGAGATCCTCAATGTTTTCCAATGATACCACCCGTTCTTTCAATGCTTCATTTTCTTCAGACAGGGATATCTGTTTTGATGCATTCCGGATCAAATGAGATAAATCGTCAGGATCGAAAGGTTTGGTGACATAGTCATAAGCACCATCCTTAAGTGCCTGAACAGCTGTATCAACGGTAGCAAAGGCTGTCATCACGATAACAATAGACTCTTTTCGGTGCGACTTTATTCTCCGAAGCATTTCAAGACCATCCATACCGGGCATTTTTATGTCTGCCAGGATAATATCGAAAGAATCAGATTCGACCATGTGTAATGCTTCTTTTGCATTTTCAGCGCATTCCACCCGGTAGCCGTCTTCGATGAACCAATTGTACAGTGAATCACGTACTGATCGTTCATCATCAACTATTAAAATCGAGATTTTCTTTGCCATGTTTATTCTACTTCATTGGTGATCAAAGGCAGGATAATGGAAATAATAGTCCCTTTTCCCGGCTCAGATTTTAAATCAATCTTGCCATTATGGCTTTGAACGATTCCGTGCACTATTGATAAGCCCAGCCCGATGCCGGCTCCATTTCTTTTGGTGGTGAAAAATGGTTCAAAAATGTGTGGGATATCTTCAGGAGCAATTCCGGTTCCATTGTCGCAAATCTCAATTTTTATTGACTCATTATCAGGATTCGAGGATCTGAGAATGATTTCTCCGCCTTCGGTTACAGCCTCCGAGGCATTCACCAGAATGGCTACACAAGCCTGTTTTATCTGATTGGGACTGCACCAAACCAAATCTGAAGCTGCACCCAGGTCGGTCAGCAGGTTGATGTTGGCAATATTGATCGGATGAGACATCAGGTGATAGGTTTCCAGAAGTATTTCGTTAAGGTGCCGGGTTTCAAAGTCATCCTGATCTTTGCGTGAGAAATCCAACAATCCCTTGACGATATCCCCGCATCGTTTTGTTTCATCCTCGATAAGTTTCAAATGCTTGAGGATAGATTCCTTTTTTACGGGTTCAATATCTTCAGTGATTAATTTTTTATGGACAAGTTTCGTATAGACCAAAATGCCTGACAATGGATTATTTATCTCATGAGCCACCGATGATGATAATTTTCCTAAAGAGGCAATACGTTCAATATTAATTAGTTCGTTCTGAACTTCGCCAAGCTCTTCTGATTTTTTCTGTACCTTGTATTCAAGCTGCTTCGACCAGTTCTGTAATTCTGTGGTGGCAGTCTGCAGGTTATCCAGCATATGGTTGAAGGCATAGGATAGCATCCTGATATCATCAAGCTCATTGGGGCTGATCTCCAGCCTGGCGGTATGATCACCGGTGGCAACAGCCTTGCTGGCCTTAATAATGGCGTTCAGCGGATTTTTGATGTTGCGCCTGGTGAAAAGCACTAAAAACAAGGCTAGAAATAGTGTAATCAGGGCAGCCAGAAGGAAAAATTCTGTCGATGACTTTTGAACTGCCGCATCAACCTCAGCGAGCGGCATCTTGATGAACAGGGATCCCAACACTTCCTCGCCGGAATTATGTGCATGGCATGCAGTGGTATTATAACAGGAAGGCTCGTTAAGGATGGGTGTGCGAATCAGCAGATGCCTTGAGTTTCTATCAGTCTGGCTCATCAGGCATTCACTGTGGCTGTCAATAATCCGGTAGGATTTTTCCTTGGCAGGAAACCAATTGCGGATATCGGTATGACAACCTTTGCAATTGGGATCGATATGTCCCTCCTTATTTTCCGAAAACGAAGAATAAGCCAGGTTGTCCTGATTATCGTACATGTTAACGTCATCAATTCCCGGCATTGTATTGATCACATCCAGTGTGTTTTGCAGTGCACTTCTGTTATTTTCAAGCATCGAATGGTAAAGGGCTCCTTCAACGATTGAACCTATATTGCTTCCATTCTGGTGAATGACAGTGTTTATATAACTGTCATTCACCGATCTGAAAATTACATTGCTGGAAATGAGCAGGAAAATTGACATTATGCCGATGACCAGGACAACACGGCTATAAATGGAAGAACGGAATTTCAGATATCTTTTTCTAAGAGAGGGGCTGCCAATAGTGCTTTTATGTTTTGATTTTAGGAACATGAATAATTTACCGTTTGTCTGATCCATGCTGGTAAATTTAAGCATTTACGATCAGAAAGTGTTGAATTTTTCTATAATTCAATCCACCCTGTTCAGGAAATTTTTCTGGAAGTCATTCCAAATAGCATCAGGCATTTCAGCCAGAGTATTATCGCGCAATTCTCCACCATCCTGCAGGATGATTCCGGTTGTTCCGATAGGGTTGGCAGCTGGGGAGTTGACCACAAAATCCTTGAATCTGACGAGCTCACCTGACATCCATTTTGTGGCATTTTCAGCGAGATAGTATGATTTGGTTTCCCTCATCCAGTCTGATGGCTTTATCTGATAGATCCATCCTTTTCTAAAGGGATCCTCGTTCAATATCTCAGGTTCATCCTGAAGAAGGGAATTGGCGCAGTCAACTTCACCGGATACCGGTGAATAGATCCGCAGATGTTTGCCGTTATGATCGATCTCGGCCAGTAAATCTCCTTTGCTGATTACATCACCGGGTTTTGCATGGTTAATAACGTTAACCTCCCCGGTTATATGGGTCAGCAAATCATCCAGACCAACCTTGGCCATCCCCGACCGTTCGAGGTGAGTCCAGGTATGGTTATTGCTGAAGAACAATCCTTGTGGGATTTTTAAAATCCCGGGCGACAGGGTTCCGATCAGTTTCTGAACCCTCTTTCTTTTCACCTGCTTGTTCAGGATAAGCCAGAAGGGAATAAGTATGGCAAAGAATGTAATAATAGCCAGGTATTCTATCCCTTTGGTTTCGAAGATGTTTGAATAACTAAATCCGTCCATTTTATTTATTTTTTAAGGTTATTTATCTTGATTTTTAGCCCATATCGGTGCATCCCGAAGGACTGGCATACGCCGTACCACCCACCTGAATATCCAGATTTCGGTAAATATTACAGTCAGAGTTACCACTACTTCCATCCAGGAAGGAACATAGCGAATGGCTTCGTCCCATTTGAATCCGATAACGGTAACATTCAACCTGTTCAGAATCACACCAACCATAGTCAGAATTGCGGCTGTTTTAATCATGTTGATGCTCTTTCTTCGATATCCGGAGACGAACATCAGCATCGGAATCAATACAAATCCGATCATTTCGAGAAGATACCAGTAACCCATTGGGGTACCCAGCAAATCCCACCGCTTCTGGTGAATAAAGATCAGAACCTGCAGAGCGAAATAGGCAAACATTGCCCCGGCACATATTCTTGATAATCCTCGAACTATACCATCCTGTTCCTTATTATGTTTCTCGCTGATCTGATTGAAAAAGACCTTATGGCTGATCGATCCTTCGAAAATCACCATGGAAAGGCCTGCGAAAATGCTGGAAACCAAAAATAGTATCGGAATGAATTCAGAATACCACAAGGGGTGAATCTTGTCTTTTGCCATCAGGTACAGTGCGCCTAACCCTGATTGATGCAGGGTGGATAGGGTAATGCCGAATATGACCGCTGCTATGGTCATGCCCGACAGGATCTTACGGGCACGTTTGGCCCCGAGCCACTCTGCCACCGCCGGTGAAAACTCAATCAGCTGAGCCAGCATGTAGAGCAAAAAGTGCCAGGCAACGAGAAAAAGTACGGAGCTTGTTCCAAAACTGTTTCCAATGATCGGATTGATAACGTTCCATGGGCGGCCCAGATCAAGGAGCAATGCCCCGGCATAAAATACATAGGCAAGAAACCCGTTTAAAACGGTGATCCTCACAATGGAGTGGTATTTTTGATTATTAAGTATGTAGACAATAAAAGTGAGCACGTAGGCTCCGCCTGCAAATGCCACCCCTGTAACTACATCGAAGCCAATCCACAAACCCCAGGGCACTTCCTGTGTTAAGTTGGTAATGGAACCGATTCCTTTCCAGAAACGGATAACTATCAGTACAATTCCCAAAAGAATTACCGGTACTGAGATAATATTAAACGGAGTGAAGATTTTACCTTTCGGCTTGAATTCGCTGATGAGGAATTTCCAGATGGTTTTACCATCATTGTCCTTGGCGATGGGGTATTCAAAGTTACTCGTTTTCATCTCCTTCGTTTTGGTGGTTTTTATTAGTCTTGGTGGTTTCATGAATGCCCAGTAACAATACAGGGAGCAGAACAAATACCGATGGAACGGCATAGAGGAATCCCTTAGAAAGGGCAGGGTAGGATTCGTTCTGTAAATTGGTTTTGAATCCCAGTTCAACCGGAGGAACCTGGGCTACATATACTTCGCCGGTTCCGCCAGCTTCGCGCTCTCCGTAAATGAGATCAGAATACACATCAGGTTGGGCAGCAATTCTTTTACGGGCTTCCTGGATAAGTTCCCTGCGCGTACCGAAAGTTATTGCTTCAGCCGGACAATTCTCTGCACAAGCTGGTTTTTTCCCTTCCAGGATTCTGTCATAACACATGTCGCACTTCGTGATTTTCGGGTTCGCGCTGTGAAACTCGAACTTTGGTACATCGAACGGACAGGATACCATGCAATAGCGACAGCCCATGCATTTATTACCACGCCAGATAACCGGCCCCTCCTTGGTTTTATACATGGCCTGGGTCAGGCAGGCTGCAGCGCAGGCAGGCTCGTTGCAATGCATGCACTGGTTTTTAACATAAACTTCCCCTTTGGTGGTTTTGAAAAGATTAACCACTGTTCGGCGGCTCTCGTCAGTCTTCCGTATAACACCGGCTTCCGGAACTTCGGTTGGTGCAGGGAGACCATGTTTTTCAGCGCAGGAATTTTCACAAGTCTGGCAACCTACGCAACGAGTGGAGTCGTAAAGGATGCCATAGAATTCTATGCTTTCCTTTCCCTTGCCGGCAGCAAAAGCAGTTTTTCCAAGAGCCAGCGTTGTCCCCGCCACCCCCAGAGTTTTCATAAATCCTCTTCTATCAAGTCCCATGATTAATATTTTATTATTTGGATGTATCTATGAAATTGGTCTGAAAATCTTCCCAAACTTCGGGCGGGAGGTTCTCCAAAACGTTGTCGTTGATCTCTCCACCATCCTGAAGGGTGATAAATGCATATTCAGGGGAGCCGGTTTGAATTGCTTTGGCTAAAAAGTCTTTCAGGCGCGTGAATTCATTATGAATCCATTCCGTGTACTTTTCAGCCATGAAAAGGAACTGGTTTTCACGTATCCAGTTGGTTGGCTCCATCCGGTAAATCCATCCGTCTTCATAGGGTGAGGAGTTGATTAATGAAGCGTTAGAAAAGAGATTCGCGTTATCGGCAATGATAATGCCAGAAGCAGGTGAACTTATGGTCAGGCGTTTTCCCGATTGGATAACAGTCATTACCGGTTCTCCTTTTTTTACTGTATCACCCGGCTTTTTCATTTTAATGCTTGTGATCTGACCCGTGACATGCTGCAGAAAATCATCAATTCCGATTTTCAGTGTTCCGTCTTTTTCCATGAAAGCCCAGGTATGTGTTTTGTCAAAAAACAATCCTTTAGGTGCCGATAATGATTTTTCATTGAGACCATGAAGATGTTTCGGATCTGTATCTGGTCCTATTGGCTTGTTGATTCTTCTGTAACGGATGATCAGGACGATCATGGCAGCAAGAATGGCAAGTCCGGCCAGTAGGGTAATGATCAGCTGAATGACATTTACCTTATCCGAGGTCTGACCTTTCATGAAGGCACCTGGCAGCCTGTCGATTTTCGATAAACGTTCACTGTTGGCCAGGCTATTGTAACCGGTTGTTTCGAGCAGATCCTGTCCGGCTGTAAGAACATATCTCAGGAAAGCAATCTGGTTATCTTCAGTAGGATTTGCTGATGCAACGGCGTAAATATTTCTGCATAAAGCCTGAGGGTATTTCCCAATCCAGATTCCTCTTGATATCTCGTCGACATTTCCGTAGATTTTCTCGATGTAATCCAGTTTGCCATTTGCATTCTTGTCGATGGGCAATAAACTGATGCCGCTAACCATGCCATTTCCGGAAGCAATGTCAGCCAGTTTACAGAATCCGATGGCATTTGGATCTTTCTGAATCGCTGCTATTAATTCAGCTCCTGTGGCAACATTAATTGCTTTGACCAGGGCTGGATCGAGACCGGCAAAATTGGCTATCGTTGATTTGATCGATTCGTCACTAACCAGGTAAACATTGACCGGAAGGTTTTCATTGCCATTAAGCAGCGTTCCCCAGATCTGTGTTCCCTGATTGCTTAAGATTTTCGAAAACTCTTCGGCTGAAACTCCTCTGGCGTTAATTTCAGCCAGGTAAGGATTCGCTGAGTTTATAACAGGGATGATGGCATCGCGGCCGATGACCATTTTCCAGGCTGATCCCTCCTTAGCTTTTATACCAGGATCATTTGATTCAAAGGCCAGATCAGTTCCCGGCTCATTCTGACCGACAAAACTGATTTTTAATTTTGGGTTGATCGCAGCATAATCGCTGATCCATTTGGTTGTCAGTTGCTGAAGATCGGGTGTGCTGGTTATGGTCAGTGAACCTTTTGCAGCTGGTGATTTTTGCAAATCTCCTGACGTGTAGGAGATATTGCCTGCCTGACTCTGGAAAATCATTGCAGCACCGATGAGTACTAAAACTATTTTTTTCATGGCCTTAAAATTTGAGTTCATTATTTCGTGTTTGCTTGTCACGCATAATGATATTCAATTACCTTGCCAAGTATTGCAACAATAAGATAGACAATGAGTTAGTTGTGAGTGTGCTTAAAAAGAAAGCACCTTAAGTGTTGAGAAATTATACAGAAATATTATCGGATTTAGTTAAAGATTAGTAGATCAACACGATAGAACAGGTGTAAAGAAATTCAACAGGTGGTGAGAAATACAACACAGCAACTGGAACGTGCTATATTTGAGGTGGATACGACATTGAAAAGGTTCCCGCAACAACCTCGGTACGACAGCGAAAAGGTCCCCTCAACAACCTCGGTACGACAGCGAAAAGGTCCCCGCTTCCGGCTGCGCCTTCGCGAGGATGACAGAGAAGGAATTCGAGGCAGGACACATTCTTAAAGAACGCTTTTGCAGAAATGGCTGGAAGAACGCTTTTGCAGAAATGCGATAATCAGGATGAACGTTCTACAGATGAATGCCGCGGTAAGGGACGGGCTCACCTGCGAAGTTTCGTGGTATGCGACGGGGTTCCCGCCTTCGCGGGAATGACAACGCTACGAGGGTTATTTCTGCCGACTGAGTACTGAAGACTGAAGACCCGTCACAATTCTTTGGGAAAGCGCTCTAAAATCCGATCCGCCGCCTCGCGGTAAGCTGAGTGAGCACCATCAGCCCTGATAGCCTTGCCAGCCTGTTCGTTCATGCCATTGGGTGTGGCAGCATGCTTGGCGAGCTCGTCAAATTCAATAGGATCAGCAATTTGCGCTGTGTATGAGAGGGCTTGAAACAGGTTGGCGATATACTGGTTGGCAATGGTTTTATCGACACCATGATCCGTTGTCCAGATACTGAGCTCCTGTAGAAGATCGTAATACGGAGTGATCAGACAGGTAAGCGTCCAGATTGCATGTAGTTGATTTTCATCGATTACCATTAGCGGCTGACCGAGATTGTTGAAAATATCTACAACAATTTCCGGAGCGTTGAAGAGTGGTATCGGGCAATTATGGTTGACAACCGGTGGCAAAGGAATAGCCCTGCAAACTTTTCCAGCCGGAGCAGTCATCGCTGCAAGATCATCATGTTTTATCAGAGGGATCAGTGAAACGATTAAATGCTCTTTCCTGAATTTAAGATTTCTCAGAACTTCTTCTGCCTGCGGAGGCCGAAGTGCAAGAACAATTATCTCTGAATGATCAAGAACTTCCTGATTACTCTCCATCCTTGTAACGGTTAGGTATTTAGCAGCCAGCCTGACAGAGTTTTCTTCGTTCCGCGGAGAGATTCTCAACTTTGCACCCTCAATTTCAGAGGAGCATAATCCTTCGATCACTGCAGTGGCGATCTTACCAATACCGATAAATCCTATATTCAATGGGTACTCCTTGTTTTATTTTGCCGGACTTTTCTGGAATTTCAGAAACCAATCATACAAATCCTGACCCGGATAAACCTGCCACGACAGCCCATGACCGATGCCGGGTTCAGCCGTAAATCTAAGATTCTTATTTTTCCCTTCCAGCATTTTTATAATTCTTTCAGTGTCCTCAAACTGTACCACATTGTCTAACTTCCCATGAAAGGCCCAAATGGGTAAGTCAACCAGATTGTTTATATGATCAACTATAAAGTCAGATTCCCGGGTAAATCCGCTTATTGGAGCAATGGCTGCAAATATCTCCGGATACTTGGCCGCCAGATACCAGGTGCCTTCACCACCCAGACTTAAACCTGTCAAATAAATCCTTGTCGTATCGATCCGGTATTTTTCTGAAATTTCTTTAAAGAAACCATCAAACCAATTATCTGTCGACCACCTCAAATGCAGGGGACATAAGGGCGACATGATCAGAAAGGGAAAATCACGTCCCCGGTATATCTGGTCGGGGATCCCGGCATCGTAAAGGCGCTTCAGGAGGGTGCCACGCGTGGAGCCTCCGTGCAAATATATTATGAGCGGCCATCGCCTGGTGGTATCGGTTTCGTAACCTTTGGGCAGGTAGGGCAAATATGGATAAGAAACCTTCTTTGGTTGCAGATTGATTCCGTGATCATAATTGAGATCCTGCTCAAGCTCTCCTCTTTCATTCCAATATTTTACCTTTCCGTGCATTTGTCCGTTTAACCATCCTTCATCAGCCTCTATCTGGCCGTTCGGGTACCACGACTGGGTCCGGCCGTTTGTCAGGCCGTTCTTGAATGTTCCTGAAAACTCCCTCTGCCCGTTTTCGTACCATGTCTTAAATGAACCCTCTTTTGTGCTCCTATGGTAATTACACATCCGGGTTTCCTTGATTGTTTTGTCGAAGGAAGAATAGTCCGCTTCCATCTGGATTTTACCGCCAGGATAATAATCCCTTACATGGTAAATCCTGTGCTCCTTATCATAACGGATTATGCGCTGATAAAGAATAGTGTCGTTAATCGACCGGGGGTAATGCAGCAGGAACGTGTCGATATCCTGAGCCTGAATCAATCCGGCGGTTAATATCAAAACAAAGACAAATACCGGGAGTTTCATGTTATTCAATCAGATGGTTTTAAATCCATCCTTTCACTTTGTAATAGGCGATTGCGGAATATTCCCTGAGAACGGTCAGCTCATAATGCAGATAGCTCCACATATTGTATCGCAAGGAGAGGCTTTTTACCCGGATATCCTTGGTATTCTCCTTATCCATAGCTTTTTCCGGTTCAATCGGTGTGTCGAAGGCAGACAATCCTCCAACATTGGAAAATCCCGCCTTTTTGAACGATTTTACCGATCGGTACATATGCTCAGGTGAGGTGATCAAAGCCAGCGACAAACGGCTTTTATCCACCGGATATCTCTCCGCAATTTTCATCGCCTGCGATCTAGTATTAAATCCTAATGGCTCAAAAAGGATTCGCGATGAGTCGATACCTTTGATTATGAGTTCGTGTGCCATCAATTTTAGAGGCTTTAAGCTGTCGTTCTCATTAAATGGAAGAGCAATAATGATTTTTGCATCCGGATAATTCTTTCCGGCTTCAGCACCATAATATGCCCTGATCAGCCCATCCGGACTTGGCATACCGCTCCCGCTCATAATAACTATAATATCAGGTTTGTGGATTAATTTGCTGTTTGTTGTTCCCAGCTTATAATAAGCATTGAAGGGGATATGCGTAAAACTGATGATCACAGCCAACAGCGTCAGAACGCCAATAGTTCCAATGAACCATTTGCCAATTTGCAGAAGGGTATGAAGTCGGCTGCCGGAGCTTTTGCCTTTTCGTTTGACTGGCTTTTTTTTGCTGTTCATAATGAGAGGTGTTTTCCATAGTAAATATAGAAAAGGTTTATCTTCGTGGTATGTCTGAAAAAGCAAAACCGGTTTTTGAGAAGCGCATCTTCTGGGATGTCAACTTTGAGAATTTAGACTATGATCTTAGGGCTAATTTCGTGATCGAACGGGTGTTTGAGCGCGGTGATGTTGAGGATATCCGCCAGTGCCGCAGGTATTACGGTGATGAAAAGGTGACGGAAGCTCTGTTGAAAGCAAAGTTTTTACCGGAGCACCGCATGCATCTTGCCAGTGCAGTCATCAATAAACCTTTAAATGAATTCAGATGTTACATATTGAGACAGTTGAACCCGGGACTTTTTCCTTACTGAAAAGGCTGATGACATTGCCATCGCTCGACTCTTTTTCCCTGGTTGGCGGTACAGCCCTGTCACTTCGATATGGTCACCGTAGCTCTGTCGATCTGGATTTGTTTTATCATGAGAAATTCGACCATCAAGTTATCGAAGGCGAATTAATGAAAACCTTTGGAAGTGACTTTTTTTATGAAGGTGGTCACAAACAATTTGGAATCTTCTGTACTATTCAAAATGTCAAAGTTGATATTGTTTACTTTCCTCATTTACCTATTGCTCCCATTGAAGTTGAGGATCATATCAGAATGTACAGCAGTGCAGATATTGGCGCAATGAAAATTCAAGCCATCCTCGGAAGGGGAAGGAAAAAGGACTTCTGGGATTTGTATGAATTGCTGAGCTATTATTCACTGCAGCAAATTATGGACTGGCACAAGCAAAAATACCCGAATCAAATGCTTGGAATCAGTATTCCTAATGCAATTACCTACTTTATTGATGCAGATGAAAGCGAGACCCCAGTGAGTTTTAAAAAGCAGACCTGGGAGGGTGTCAAAAAGGGTATTCAGAAAGTGGTGCGCGATTACCTTATTTGAATACTGACTTTATTGCCTCCAAATATTGATAGCCGGACTCTCTTTCCGGCTCAAGATAACTGCCCTCTGTCCATTCATTCCAGCTGTTTATGGTAATTATCTTGTTGTTTTTCAGATTTTTATCCGTCCAGGATTTGCTGGCCTCCAGAGCATTTTGAAAATTTTCTGGGGAATTGTTGTTCATCACCGCCATGCAGGGATATCCCATATTGCGAAAATCGACTTTCTGACTGCAGCGTGGTGTTGCATCCCAGCCTACGGTGACATTAGGATAATAGGGTTGTTTAACTGTTTTTACATATTGCTCGCAAAACTCAGAATACTTATCCTGAACCACCTTGTAATCTGTTTGGGGGAAATTATCCAACCCTACATGATGAATCCATACATAGGAAGTTGTGCTGTTGAACGACAGAAAATCAAGCAATTGCGATGGTTCTTTTAATTCGGTTTCATTGGGCAGAATCTGAATCCCCCATACAACGGCATTCAGATGTAAATCTCTGAATCCTGCTTTTTTTGTCTTCGCCCGGAATTTTTCCAAAGCCACCTTTGCTCCTTCCTTACCACCCATGCTTTCCACGAACTTGAATAACTCATAAATTGAGAAATACGGACTACCATCTACTTTCCAATAAGTTGGCTGACTGAAATAGGCGGATATGATGTAATCCGTCATTTTATCAAAAGTTTCAGGGGTAATGGTTCCCGGATAAAACAGAGGAGCTGTTCCCGTTTCAGGATTCCGCGGGAAAAGATCAACCCAGTCGTGATTGGCCCACATCAAAGCAAATCTGACTTTATTGTTGTTCTTAACCTTGAGAAAGCCATTTTCCAACCCCTTTTCTAAAAATGGGCCATCGTTGTAATAATACCAATCGTAAATAAATACATCGACACCATATTTTGATGCGGCGTTGATCTTCATTTCCATGACATCAGGATCCGACTCATTGGTATAGCCCCAGAGAGGAATTTTGGGCTGTTTGTGACCATCAAAACGGGGCTGGGCATTCTTCACCAATTCCCATTCCGACCAACCTTTGCCATAGCGTAATTGATTCCGCGAATCATCATTATGGTAATTCGGAAAATAGTAGGCGGCAATATCATATCCAGGTGAATTATCAATGAATTTTAACGCTGGTTTCTGCGCATTTATTCCTGCGAAGGGGATCAGGAGAAAGATGAAGGCTGAAAATTTTAGCAAATGCGCATACATGTTGGATTGCTTTTTGGGATGACTTGAATACCTATAAAAATAGCGGTTTTTCATATCTTTGCTTAAGAGGTGACTAATTAAGCTGAATGCTATGAATTCCAAGGAGTTGATCATCGAAATTCGTAAGTTTTGCCTGGCTAATGCCGATCCGGCCATCGTGTTAAAGTACAGCCGATATTTCAAGGGCGAGTTTAATGCCTACGGATTGGCAAATGGCATGGTGGAAGCCAAGGTCAAGGAGTTGCTGGCGGATAAAACCATAGACATTCCTCTGATTCTTGAGGCTGCTCCTGACCTGGTGGTATCCGAAAAATATGAAGAAACAGGATTTGTCCTGATGATGCTCGAATACCGGAAGAAAAATTATGTTCCCGCAGTTTTTCATGCCATCGAAGGCTGGTTTGTTTTTGGGATACATAACTGGGCACACGCTGATATGCTCGGTATGTGGATTCTGCCTGATCTGGTTAAGCAAAAGGTTATTACTATTGATGACTTTATTCCTTGGCTGATCTCCGAGTTCAAATTTCAACGCCGTTGCGTTCCGGTGACCCTGATCAAATCGTTGAAGACCACTCCTGATATAATTACTTTGTTTGATTTTATCGAACCGCTGATGACCGATCCGGAACGTGAAGTGCACCAGGGAACGGGATGGTTTCTTCGCGAGGCGTGGAAAGTTAATCGGGAGGTGACGGAGAAATTTCTGGAAAAACATAAGAACTCCGCACCGCGACTGATCATTCAATATGCAACTGAAAAAATGACTAAAGAGGAGCGCCTGCGCTTCAGGAGGGAAAAATGAAACAATGGTACGAGGAGTTATTTGAAAATTCTGCGGATAGCTATGAAAATGAAGTTTTTACGCAAGGAACTATCGGCGAGGTCGATTTTTTCGAAAAAGAATGTGGTTATGATAAATCCTTGAAAATTCTTGATGTTGGCTGTGGTACGGGGCGTCATACTATTGAATTGGCTTCACGCGGATATAATGTCACCGGAATTGATTTATCCGAAGCTCAACTGGCAAAAGCAAGAAATAACGCAGCTTCAAGAAATCTTGAGATTCCCTTTTTAAGGAAAGATGCCCGGGACTTTGATTTTAAAGGGGAATTCGATCTTGCTATCATGATCTGCGAAGGAGCATTCCCCCTGATGGAGACAGATGAAATGAACTTCCGTATCCTGCAAAATGCCTTTAACTCATTGAATGATAATGGGAAACTGATTTTCACAACATTGAGCGGACTGTTTCCTCTCTATCACTCGGTTAAAGACTTTCTGGATTCAGGTGATTCAATGGGGGTGACAGATGACGTAAGATTTGATCTCATGACTTTTCGCCAGTTCTCCACCTATGAAATGACCGATGATATGGGAAATAGAAAGGTACTTAACTGCAATGAGCGATACTATGTTCCATCTGAAATTACCTGGCTGCTGAAGTCAATCGGTTTTAAAAATGTTACTATCTGTGGAGGAAAACTTGGCGCCTTCAGCCGTGAGGAAGTGCTCACAACAGATAATTTCGAGATGCTGATAATAGCGCAAAAATAATCACATGGCAATTCCAACTACCCGCACCTGTGAGGAGGCGCAAATCCTCTTTAATTCGGATATGTGCAAAGGTTGCGGTCTCTGCGTATCTGTTTGTAAGGATTTTAGCCTGGAATTAATTGATGGGAAAGTGGCAAAATCCGGGAATCCTGTTTTTGGATGCATCGGCTGCGGACATTGCATGGCCATTTGTCCGCAAGGTGCAATCAAAATTGAAGGCCGGTTCACTTCCGGAACTGATCTTTTTCCATTGCCTCACAAAGATGAGGCGACTGCTTTCGGTCCCTATCTGAAGCTATTGCAGCGACGCAGAAGTATGAGGGAATTCAAGGATAAGCCGGTTGAACGGGAGATTCTTATGAAAATTATAGAGGCTGCATCTCAGGCACCGATGGGACTTCCTCCTTCGGATGTTAACGTGTTAGTTTTGGATAGTGCAGAAAAGGTCAGAAAATTCAGTTTTGATTATTGCGACTTCCTGAAGGGCCTTCGGTGGATGTCTTCAGATTGGTTTTTGACTCTTGCCCGGCCATTCTGGGGAAAGGAGAATGACCTCTTGTTCAGGAGCTTTGTAAAACAAATGATGAGCATCTTCATTGAATCAAAAGAAAAGGGGGAGAACCTTGTTACCTATGATGCTCCAGCTGCTTTGTATTTCTATGGATCTCCCTATTCTGATCCCGCTGATCCAATTGTTGCAGCCACCTATGCCATGCTTGCAGCGGAATCGCTGGGGTTGGGAACGTGCATGCTAGGAGGGGTTCATCCGTTTATCCAGAGCGGAAGAGCAGCTGAGAAATTTAGAAAATCTCACGGCATCCGATACAAAAGCAAGGAGGGTCTGATCCTGATCATGGGTTATCCGGCTGTCAAATATAAAATGGGAATCAAGCGGAGCTTCGCCAATGTTGATTGGGTATAGGGTGTCGGGTATCAGGTATCGGGTATCGGGTTGAAGATGGATGACCCGGTTGGCATTACTACGACAGCGTAAAGGTGCGCCCAATTAACTCAGTACGGCAGCGTAAAGGTGCTCTCAAATCCCTGAGTACGATAGCGTAGAGGTCCCCGCGTTCGCGAGGATGACAGAAAAGGAATGCTACGTAGGACACATTCTGGAAGAACGATTTTGCTTAATTACCTGAAAGTACCTGGAAGAACGCTTTTGCTGAAATTGCTGGAAGAATGCGTTTGCAGAAATTTCTGGTAAGTGCGTTCTTTTTCAAGCTTTCCTAATTAGGAAGCCCTTTTCTGTCATCCTCGCGAACGCGGGGACCTTTACGCTGCCGTACAGAAATAGTTGGGAGTACGTTCGCGCTGCCGTACTGGACCGGTTGGAAGCACCTTTACGCTGTCGTACTTAGTCTATTGTCAGCCCCTGATCTTATCAATAAACCCCTTGCAGATTTCCCCAATCTCCCGTCCTCTGTCTCCTGTCTCTTGTCTAATGTCTAATGTCTTTTGTCTTATGTCTCTTGTCTCCTGTCTCCCGTCTTCTTCCAAAGTTGCAAGGTGCCGTATAAACGCAGTCCCGATAATCGCCCCGTTCGCATGCCGGCAGGCCATCTCAAAGGTTGCATGATCGTGTATTCCGAACCCAATCATCACTGGCATACCGTTCGTTTGTGGGATGACACTCGGGTCCTCCCCTACAACCATTTGTGCCTCACCAACAACGGGATTGCCCGTGGTACCCGACATGGAAAGCTGGTATAAAAATCCTTTGGTCAATGCCTGGAGATACTCCGCACGTTCGGGAGTGGTCTGCGGTGCAACCAGGAAAATTGTGTGTATCCCAGCTGCCTCAAATGATTGCCGATACTCCTTTTCATAAACCTCTGGTGGAAGGTCAGGAATAATCACTCCATCCACTCCGCTTGTAGCGCATTTACTGATAAATCGATCAACTCCATACTGATAAACCGTGTTGAAATACCCCATCATAATTTTTGGAATGGAACTGGTGGCTTTTATGCTCAAGAGCTGCTCGAAAAGGATATCAAGGTTCATTCCGTTCTCTAAAGCCTGATGGCTGCTGGCCTGAATAACCGGACCGTCAGCAACCGGATCAGAAAATGGAAATCCGATTTCGATCAGATCGGCACCGGCTTTTTCGAGACCCGAAATAAGGTGAGTTGTATCGTTTAGTTCAGGATAACCCGCAGTAAAATAGATGGATAAAACGGATTCCTGTTTGCGGGTAAAAAGTTCATCAATGCGATTCATGACTGAAATATTTGCTGTAAGTATCCATGTCCTTGTCTCCCCGGCCCGAGAGAATGATCACCATATGATGGCTCCGGTTCCATGTTTGTTTCGACAAAAGTGCCAAAGCATGGGCCGATTCCAGTGCCGGAATAATTCCTTCAAGCTGGGTCAGCTCCATAGCTGCGTCCAATGCCTCCTGATCAGTCACTGGGATATACGTACATCTTCCTGTTGCTTGCAGATAGGAATGCAGCGGACCAACACCGGGGTAATCCAGTCCGGCTGATATCGAGTAGGGCTCAATAACCTGACCGTAACTGTCCTGTATCAATTTTGATTTACTTCCGTGGAGTATGCCTGTCTTACCCAAAGCCAGTGTGGCTGCTGTTTCCGATGTTTCAATGCCCTTGCCTGCCGCCTCGGCACCTATCAGCTTAACTGCGGGGTTTTCGAGAAAATGGTAAAATCCACCGGCTGCATTGCTTCCACCACCCACGCAGGCCAGAACATAATCGGGGAACGAGCGGCCAATGTGCGTATTCAATTGCAGTGAGATTTCATAACTGATAACCGATTGCATTCTGGCTACCAGGTCGGGGTAGGGATGTGGCCCCACTACCGATCCGATAATATAATACGTATCCTCAGGGTGATTGATCCAGTCGCGCATTGCCTCATTTGTCGCGTCTTTCAGCGTCTTATTGCCAGATTCAACCGGCACAACGGTAGCCCCGAGCATCTTCATTTTTGTCACATTAGGAGCCTGCCGCTCAACATCGAGCGCTCCCATGTATACCACGCATTCCAGCCCTTTCAGCGCGCAAACCGTTGCGGTGGCCACCCCATGCTGACCGGCGCCGGTTTCGGCAATGATCCTTTTTTTGCCAAGTTTCTCTGCAAGAAGAACCTGACCGATCGTGTTATTGATCTTGTGTGCCCCGGTATGATTGAGATCCTCGCGCTTAAGGTGAATGTTGGTCTGATATTTTTCAGACAATCTTTTGGCAAAGTAGAGCGGGGTTGGTCTTCCGGTATAATCTCTGAGCAAATGGTGAAATTCCTTAATAAACTCTTCACTCTCAGTGATTTTCAGATAGTTTTCCCGCAATTCGGTAATATTCGGCACCAGCATTTCCGGTATGAAAGCTCCGCCGAACTCTCCGTAATACCCGTCGCTGTCCGGGCTGTATTTCGATTTACTCATCTCTGAATTTTTTTATAAACTTTTTCAATAATCCGATATCCTTAATGCCCGGGGCGATCTCAAACCTGGAGTTCAGATCGACACCTGCCATAAGCTTGTGCGTAGGGAATTCATTGGTCTCCGGAGATATTCCTCCGCTTAGTATCCATGGAGTTTTTCCCTGATATTCATCCAAAAGTGCCCAGTCGAACTGTAACCCGGTTCCCCCATGTTTCGAACTGGCTGTATCAAAAAGAAAATAATCAACGGACTCGTCAAAAGCACTTATCGAGGTAAAGTCGAATCCTGGTTTTATTCCGAAAGCCTTGATAATCATAAATCCAATGTCGCGAATGGCTTTGCAGGTTTCCGGTGTTTCCGATCCATGAAGCTGAATGGCATCGAGGTGCAGAACCTTTGTAATTTCAAGAATATTCCGAACCTCCGGGTCCACAAAAACTCCAATTACTTTAGTTCGTGCGGTGGGGGTACCAGGGGTTTGCGATGTATTAGCGGTGATAATGTGAACCGGGGGGTTAATTTGGTTGAGGAATCTTAAGCTGTCAAGGTCTGTGACACAGCGAGGTGATGCAGGGTGAAATATCAGGCCGGCAAAATCCGGATTAAGCTTTAACACCTCCCGAATATTCTCAGGATCCCGCAGTCCACATATTTTTACCAACCTGCTCATTATTTCTCTCCCTCTTTTAATTCTGATATGAAGGCCGCGCATGCAGCGGCAGGATTATCGGTCGACATGAACTGTTCTCCAATCAGAAATCCTTTATAGCCATATTTTCTTAGCATAAAAATATCCGCAGGCTGATGAATGCCACTTTCAGATATGGCCAGTACTCCATCCGGAATTAATTCAGAGAGGCCTATCGAAATATCGAGAGACACCTTGAAATCTGCAAGGTTCCGGTTATTGACTCCAAGAATATTTATCTGATCGTTCAGGTGACCCATTTCCGACTCACCATGAACTTCGAGGATAGTTTCCATCCCAAGCGTCCGGGCCAGCGTTGCCAATTCTAAAGTCTCCGCCGGAGTTAATATTGCCGCAATCAGCAGGATAACATCGGCACCGATTGATTTAGCCTCGATAATCTGATACGGATCCACCACGAAATCTTTGCGCAGAATCGGGCAGCTGTTAACCTTACGGGCCGCCATAAGATCCTCATTGGAGCCCCCGAAAAACTTGGTATCCGTGAGAACCGACAAAGCTGATGCTCCTGCTTGAATATATCCCGAAGTAATTTCTTCAACCCTTGCCCCGGCATGTATGATACCCTTTGATGGGCTCATCTTCTTGAATTCCGCTATGATTCCAGATGCTCCCTTCCTGAGCAGATGTTCTGCCATTGATATCGGAACCCTGTCGAACAGAGTACTCTGAACGAGGTGGGTCACGGGGAAGAGCACCCGTCGCTCCGCGACTTCCAGACGTTTATGGGCGGCTATGTTGGCGAGTATGTTCATTGGGGTATATGGTATCGGGTATCGGGTTTCAGGTTTCGGGTGAGCTGAGATGTACCCACCCCTGGCCCCTCCCTGAAACCGGGAGGGGAATTGTGCTCCTGGTTGATTGTGTACAAAGGAAGCATCGAATCAGACTCCCTCCCTTTTTTAGGGAGGGCCGGGGTGGGTACAACTTTCGATCCGGACAAAACTGGTATTTGAATCTCTTCCATATTAATTTTCATTAAGCTCAATTAGTCGTTGGAAAGCTCGTAGTGCCTTCCCTGATTCGAGCGATTCGCGTGCCTCAGAAAGGCATTCTTCCAATGATTTCCCTTGGTCCATGACATTAAGTGCAATCGCCGAATTCGCTATGACAACATTCTTCTCTGCGGCAGTACCATTCCCATTAATTATCCGGTGGAATATCGATGCTGCCTCCTCAACGGTATTTCCACCGAAAATCTGGTCAGCAGTGATCCTTTCGAAACCAAGTTCCGATGGTTCCATAATTTTCTCTCCCTGCTTGGTAATCAGCTTGAAAGGTGAGGTGAGTGAAATCTCGTCATATCCATCTAAGGAATGTATAATGGCATAATTTACATCGAGTTCCTGATATAAGTATTGATACACGCGCGCGAGTTCCAGGCTGAACACACCAACCAGTTGATTTTGCGGTGTCGAAGGGTTAATCATGGGCCCAAGTATATTAAAGAAGGTCTTGATTCCCAGCTGGCGCCTCACCGGAGCAATGTTTTTCATGGCCGGGTTAAAGAGCGGGGCATGCAGAAAGCAGATACCGGCTTCCTCGATCTCTCTTTTTAGCTTGGCCTGATCGTTGGAGAACTTATATCCTGAATATTCCAGAACATTTGATGAACCGCAAGCGGACGATACCCCATAATTCCCGTGTTTGGCGACTTTTGCCCCGGCACCGGCCAGAACAAAAGACGATAGGGTGGAAATATTGAACGTATTCTTGCCATCGCCACCGGTACCGCAAAGATCTATTGTATTGTATTCCGATAAATCCACCGGAACCGCCAACGATTTCAACGCCTCGCGGAAACCGATCAGTTCTTCCACGGTGATACTCCTCATCAGGAACACCGCCATAAACACGGCCATCTGAGTCTCATTCACCTGTCCTGATGCTATTTGCCGCAGTACCTCCTCCGCTTCCTGGCGGGTGAGGGTTTTATATTCGAAAAGTTGGTGCAGTATGTCCTTCATGGTTAGTTGCTTATGTGACTGGTGACAGGTGACGGGTGACAAAGAATCGTGACACGTGACGCGGAACGCGTGACACGGAAGAAAGAGGAGGCTCCAGGGCCAATTTTGAATGTTGAAATTACAAAATCAAGTTTGCCTCGGAGAAGTGTTATCCCATTGAAAAACGGGTTCTCGTCGCATACCTTGGTATAACACCGGATTGCCTCCTGCCTGCCTGACTCTGTAATTTCAAAATTCAAAACTGGCCTTCGAATCTCTAACTTCATAATTTAATATTTAAGCCAATTTGATATCATCGTTTTCCCATGCGGGGTTAACACCGATTCGGGGTGAAACTGGACCCCGCGCACATCAAACTTCTTGTGCCTCAATGCCATAATCCTTCCGGTTGCGTCGGTAGCGGTAATTTCCAGATCAGGCGGAAGTTTTGTTTCATCCACGACCCACGAATGATATCTGCCGACATCAATTTTGCCGGGTAATCCTTTAAAAAGGACCTCATCAGGTTTGATAATATCGATGGTGGTCGCCACACCGTGAAATACGGATGGAAGGTTCAGCAGAGTGCCACCGAAGGCCTCCCCGATAGCCTGCATGCCCAGACAAACCCCCAGAATTTTCTTGGTAGGGGAATATCTAATGATCAGCTCCGGCATGATGCCGGCATCCTTGGGTAGACCGGGTCCGGGCGATAGAACGATGGCATCATAGGCATCTACTTCGTCGATGGTGATCTGGTCGTTACGGATAACAGGGATTTGTTCGCCCGTCAGCTCGCGCAGGTAATGCGCAAGATTGTAGGTGAAGCTGTCGTAATTATCCAGCAATAATATTTTCATAATGTTGATTTATTCTGATTTGGTTCCTGCCAGCCGGATGGCATCGTGCAATGCGCCCAGCTTGTTATTCACTTCCTGAAGCTCATTCTGCTCCACCGAATCGGCAACAATTCCGGCTCCCGCCTGGAATATCAGCCGGTTACGTGAGGAGAGGAATGAACGGATCATAATTGCCTGGTTGAGGCTCTTATCTAATCCGATTTGACCAATACATCCGCCATAAAATCCGCGGTTGGTTTTCTCATACCGGTTGATGAGCTCCATTGCCCGGATTTTGGGTGCTCCGCTAAGGGTTCCGGCGGGAAAGGTGTCGCCCAATAGCCTGAATAATTGAGGATTCTGTGTGAGTTCACCCGAAACGCTCGATACCATGTGAAGCACATGCGAGAAGAACTGAATCTCCTTATACGTATCCACAGTAACATTGATTGCATGCCGGCTCAGGTCGTTACGGGCCAGGTCGACCAGCATTACGTGCTCGGCATTTTCCTTGACATCGGCTGATAACTGTTCGGCCAGGGCGCGGTCCTTGTCGTCGTCACCCGAACGGCGCAAAGTGCCTGCGATTGGTGCTATGGTTGCCTTCTTGTTTCTTACAATCAGGTGAGCCTCCGGTGATGAGCCGAATATCTTGTAACTGCCGTAATCGAAATAGAAAAGGTAGGGTGAGGGATTTACGGACCGGAGATGCCTGTAAACATTGAATTCATCTCCTTGAAAAGCTTGTTCAAAGCGCCGCGACAGCACAATCTGGTAAACATCGCCAACATGGCAATGATGCTTTCCGGCTTTTACCAGGTCCATATATTCCTGATCGCTCAGGTTCGAGGTGCATTCGCCGGTTGCACTGAAGGGGTAGAGCGAAAAGTTCCTGTTGGTCAGCAGATCCTTGATGGAGCTGAGTGTAGAAGGCCTGTCGTCGAAGCGGTTTTCGATCAGGGTTACCGTATTCCGGAAGTGGTTTATCGCGATAAGATAATGGTACAGATGGTAACGGATTTCCGGAATGGCATCGGGATCGGCATACTCCTTTGGTGACGGAACCGATTCAAAATGCGAGGCTGCATCGTACCCTGTATAACCGAAAAAACCATTGAGCCGGCTCTCCTTCGACTGGTCGATGGTTTCAAACTGTGACACAAATTGGTCGAGCAGATCAGGAATATCAGAACCGGTAACCTCCTTCTGATCTTCACCCGGCATGGATTGAAGCACCTTGCCATGATCCACGATGATCCCAGCCAATGGCTCGAGGCAAATGAACGAATAGTTGTCTCGACCACCGTGATAGTCGCTACTTTCCAGCAATATCGACCGGGGAAACAGGTCGCGTATCTTCAGGTACAGGCTCACCGGAGTGAGTGTATCGGCAAGGCTGGTGATGGTATGCGTTCGGATTCTGTACATTTTATTTCATTAGAGGTTATAAAAAAAGCCCGTCGTGAACGACGGGCCTGTATATTGAAATAGGGGCAACACGTTTTCTCACGTTAACCGGATCAGGTTAAGTGCCACCACCAAAAGTTAAAGTTCATATTCTGTTTCATTGCGGTGCAAATTTGCAGAACGGAATTGAAAAATCCAAATCATTTGATTTTTTGAGTGAGCAGCGATTCCGGTTTTCCCACCAGTTCCAGTCCCGACCGACGAGCCAGACCCTCAAAAATTGCCTTTCCCAGATTATCCGAAAGTTTGATCTCAACATCTGAATCGATACTCTCTTTGATATATCGTTCCATCAGTCCTTTTACAGGGGCTTTCAACTTACCTGCAATCTTTTGCCTTGCCTTGATTTCAAGCTGGTAATTTCGGTGCTTAAGGGTTACCGCAAGATTTTGATCCTTAAGATAAAATGAGCTTACGCGACTTCCATTATAGGTAGCAAAACGATAGATTTTCCCCTGATGTAAAACGAAGGCAATGAATCCGGTAAAATGGCTTTTCATCCAGGGGATCTTGGCTATGGACAGCATGACCGATGTTCCCTGGCTTTCGAATGTGTTGGTGTGGAGCCATATCCAGCTTTCGGGCATGGAGGTCCCCCAATCCTTTTCAATGTAACCACGTCCACCGGAAAAGTTCATTTTGTGATCCTGATAAGTCAGGTCGCCCTTAATGGCATGATCCAGCGAAACAACACCGTGATAGCATTCCATCTGAGGAACAAAGCTGTACCAGCCCATGATTCCTGGTGCCCAAGGTTTGCCCGGCCAGGTCACCCTGTTTTGAAAATTCAGATGTCCGTTTAATTTCAAATCGGGCTGGTTGATATGAAGATCAATTCCATACTCGCTGAATTTATTGTCGCCGATATGCAAAATCAGCTTCTTCTTATCAGCCTTGAAATCCGACAGGGGAAATTCGATATAATGAGTTTGTCCGGTGATGCCGTTGATAACCTGGATGAATGCATGCCGGTCTTTTGCGAGAGAAACTCCCGGAATTATAGATAAAACTTCGCCTGAATCTTCAGCCACCTGCTTAAAGTACCAGCCCTCAAAATAGTTTGTCTTTTGGAGGTTGCCCTGGAATATTTCAGGATGATATAAAGAATGCAGGCTCATTTGCTAGGTTAATCTATATCAATAATACAGATAATTTGCCGAAAGGTTGCGCAGGAAGACTGTGACTGGTGACGGGTGACTGGTGACTGGTGACGGGTGACAGGTGACACGAGACACGGAAGACAGAAGACTAAAGACTGTGCTAAAAGAGGCTGTAAAATAAATTCAGGTTAAAAGAATGGTTGAGTCCCTGGTGGAGGTTCGCTATTCCCTGTACTATTTTAAAAGTGCTTCAGGTCCAACTCACTTTCTCACAGCGAAATTCAAACTTGATGGTATGAATTTCAATTATAATTTGATAGGCTTCAATCAATCATCACTGATTAATTGCGTCAACCCAAGGGAGCTATCTCCAAAATTGAAAGGTAAACTTGGTCAGCAGGGGTTTAAAATCGAAGATGACTCAAATCCTATTCTTGTCGTACTCAACTGATCAATGGTGCAAATGATCGCCGGAAATCAATTTAATAAAACCAACGGCCCCTTTTCCTCAGAATTCCCTGAACTGATATAAAACAAGCACCGGGTTGTCATCTTCCCTGACTTGCTCAATTACGGAAAATCCGGCTGCATTTTTACGCAGCCAGGTAAGGTCGGCGGGATTGATCTTGCCGAGAATCTCCTTCATGTGGATGCCGTCATTGCTGTCAATAAATTCATCTCTGCCTGACCATGATGGTGAGTAGAAGGGAGAGTTTTCATGTTTAGCGCTCCTTTATTTTCCTATTACCTCACCTTCATCAGTATCGGATTCGACAGGTCGTTTATCCTGTCAATTACTTCCTTCTTCAACAAATTTTGTTTAACGGTGTTGACTTTTAACTTTATCTCCAGGTTGTGGCTAAATGTCTCACTCAGCTCCAGTGGATCGAGAACGTTGACTCTCGAACCATCTTTATGAAGGCTGCCTGGCCAAAAAGGCTTGCCTCCATCAATGTTATTCAGTAATCCAGAATAAGTCCATTTATTATATTCCGCGATAACATTGCCCTTCAGGTTCAGCTTTGCGTTAAATACACATTGGAAGAAATGATAGTTGTACGCAACATTTATGAAAATATAATCACCCCATTCATCGTACGATTCAACCGTATATTGCTGATCTAAAATAGGTTGAAATCCACTTATGGAATATTTATCAACCGGGATATGCCTGCGGTCATGTGCCAGTGCATACCTCGGATAAACCTCCATGGATTTAGTAATTGTGTAAATAGTGTCACTCTGATGAAACCAATAATACAACTCGCCATTATTCCAGCCCATACGTGCCCGGCTGCCGCTGCCCCTGCTTACCTTTTCAATGGGACGTTTTAATGTTTTTTTCAAAACCTTTCCCTGCCTGTCCATAAAGCAAACTTCATACCCTTCATTATAAAGGTAATTGGGGAAGGGAAAGATTAAAACCATGATGTCGTTATTGAGCCATCTGGCTGATTGCGGGGTAACTGTCAGCGTGATTGTTTTGATTAGAGTGCCATCATATCTGATGATATCAATGAATTGCCCCTCCCGCATAATGAGCAATTCCTTATTGTCGTTGGCATCAATTGCACTGATTTCACCGAACTCTTTTGGTCCTTTTCCGCGGTTCATGAATGGTCGGACAAATGAACCCTTTCCATCGAACTGCAGCAATTTGGTATTCTTTCTGTCGTAAATCAGTATAAAGTCTTTATCCACAACCAGTGAATTCACAATGCCGATCAGATTATCCTTATTCGATTCAAGCGGGATATAGGAAACCTCCGGAAATACATCGGAGAGATTCAGATTTATCTTTTTATCGATAAGCTCAGGAATGCTGATGTGAGCAATGGATTTCTTTTCCTGAGCATTCAAGCCTATAGACAGAAAAACTCCAAAAAGCAGGATCGGGAATCTCATCTCTTTTTGTTATAAATTGCGTGTTGATTGAAAAGGCTAATGGATTGGCCTGTTTCAAAGGTAGTTTTTTGTAATTCTATTCCAATCACCTGGTTTGCCCAAATTCGAGCGACTAAAAATGAAAACAGTGAGTCGGTGACAACCTGTCACCAACTGAAATTGTTGGCAAATGGTCGAAAAATAGTTGTCAGTAAAATCGGCGTATGATGAAGTCAATTGCTTTATTCTTAATCTGTTTCCTGTCGATATTGATTCCTGTCTTTGGTCAGCAAATCGTGCAGCTGCGCGGAACAGTCAGCGATGCGCAAACCGGAACGACATTGCCTGGCGCTCATATCATCATAAAGAATAAACAGATTGCTGCAATTACCGACGTTAACGGACAGTTCCGTCTGCCGCTCAATGAGGTACAACCGGACGACTCAATAATTATTTCCTATATCGGTTATACCCCGATGGGATTCACCATTTCGGACTATTTAGCCCATAAAGACAGCCTGATCAGGCTGAAATCAAGTACAACATTATTAAAGGAAGTCACTATTTCCTCTAAAAAGCCTGATGTACTGGCCATGATGAAAAACATCGTGAAGGTTTATGAAAAGGGTAAGCGCAAAAGCCCTTATCTGGCCAAGGGATATTATCGCGAAAAGGCCAGGATTGATAATCAATATGTGATGTTTGCTGAAAGTATCGGATATTCAGTTTATAATGGAATGAAGATGCCTCATACCGGATATTCCTTTTTTTGCGAGAATACCCGAAAAGGTGATAGCAAGGAGAATTGGAAAAGATACTCAAGAACATCCCTTAATGGAGAAAAGATATCCGATGTTACCTCATCATCAAAAGCAGCTTTGAAGCTGTTTCAGGAATCTGAGAATTTTGGTCCACTCGCCGGAAAATATTGGGATGGATATACCTATCAACTGGATTCAATCTATAAAGTCAACGATCAGGATTATTACGGGATAAGCTTTAAAAAGGGCTCCGAGTCAGGCAGTATGCAGATTTTGGCCAACACCTTTCAGATTGAAAATATCCGGTATTTTTCCAAATCCATCTTTAGCACTCCACTCAACAAGGAAGTGAAAGGGGAGGGGAATATTGAGCTGATCTACATAAAAGATATTCCATTTGTCAATAAAATCAATCTGCATTATGTTGCTGATAATCTGGAATATTGGAATGAATATAATCTGTTGATGCAACGATTTGATCATTTTTTATTTAACGATAAGGACTATTATTCGATGATATTTTACGAAATGGTGCCTTTCGTGGAATACCTGCCACAAAACTGGGAACTGTATAAGATCCCTCAGGATGTGGACTATCCAGCCATTTGTGACCAATTAAAAGCCGGATCAAAAACTCTGGAAGATCAGTTTCTGGCCAATTCAGGCAAATGGTGGTTGAGCGATTTTCAAAAATGGTTTCCTGACCAGGACCCAGCCATGCTTGAGGGCCAGGTTAAGCGAGCCCGCGATCTGATCGCCAGACTCAGTGAGGCCTTTTAAACCCCTGCACCTTTAGAACCCCGGATTAAAATCCGGGTCTATTGATATCGGTTTCCAACCCCCAACCCCGGTTAAAACCGGGGCCTATTGATACTTGAGCCTCGCGCCTTGTGCCTTAACTTGAGCCCTGAGCCTTGAGCCTTGAGCCTTTTTCCTCCGGCTAGCACCCCAATAACGATAATCAACAGTCCGCCCTCCACCAGTATTGGAATATTCTTGCCAATGCCGAATAATACGCCGGTAAGTGTGCTTCCTATAAAGGATCCGATATTCACAAAGGTGCTGTAAACACCTGTCACGGTGCCGCGGATTGCATTGCCAGTCAAAAGAGTGACAGCAGCCGGCAATGTGGTGTTCAGCGACATGAAACCGGCCATGAAGAAAAATGCGCTGAATATCAGCGTATAAAGTGTTACCGGAAGGAGATATAAAACTAACATACTGGCCAGAAAGAGACTGAATCCGGATACCAGCACGGTGGTCAGTTTGCCTTTATCGGCCATAATACTGCTTACTCGGAGAAATGCCAGAGCCGTGAGGGTAGTGGGCACGAATACGAGCCAGTTCATATCCGTTTTGCGGATAATATCGAGGTGAACAGGGATCAAAAAGAAAAAGGAAGTCAGCGCATAATTCATCATCATACCTGCCGTCAGATAACCCCAGACTTTTTTTTGCTTGAAAACGGCGATCACATCTTTTCTCTTGATACCTGTATGTTTTGCCGGTATATGGGCGGGAAGTACGATCTGGATAAAAATGATTACCCCAATGATCAGCACGAAAATTCCCAGAAAAACATTGTTCAGGCTCATGACCTTATGAAGCAAAGGCCCAACTATGAAGGAGAGGATACTGGCCATTCCGACGAATATCCCCGGATAGGCCATTGCCCTGCTCCGCCGTTCGGGCTCAATGCGGTCGCCGATCCAGGCAAACAAAACCGTACCAATGGCACCGGCTCCCTGCACGCCCCGGGCGATGATCAGCATCCATATGTTATGGGCAAAAAACCCGATTAGCAAACCAATTGCATTAACTGCCAGACCAATAATAATCATCCTCTTCCGGCCATACTTATCGCTCCAGTTGCCATAAGGAATCTGCAGAAATGCCATGGTGAGTCCGAAAACTCCAATCGAAAAACCTACCAGACCGGGAGTATTTCCTTCCAAACCTTCTCCGAAAACAGCAAGAAACGGCATCACCAGCAATAGCCCCAGCTGCAGCAACGCCAGCGTGATGCTGATCCCAATCAAAAACTCCTTCTCCTGCCCTTTAAACAATTTCTCCTTCATTGGTCTCATTTTTTCCGCCGGTTAAAACCGGCAGCTATTGATATCGGTATTCAATCATCGCATCATCCAATCCCCCGGTTGAAACCGGAGGCTATTGATAATCATATGAATAGGTTGCCTTCAAAGAAGGTTACGGCCTCACCGCCAATTTCAACCCTGCTGCCCTTATTTTTGCAGAACAGATCGCCGCCACGTTCGGAAAGCTGGCGGGCGGTGAGTTCTGTTTTGGCCAGTTGTCTTGACCAATAGGGTACCAATGTTGTGTGCGCCGATCCGGTTACCGGATCTTCGTTGATCCCTACCTGTGGACCGAAAAATCGCGATACAACATCCACCCATTCGCCCGGCGCCGACACAATAATGCCCCGCGCTTTTACCTTGCCAAGCTTGACAAAATCGGGCTTAATATTTTCAATATCTGACTGCTTCTCGTAAATCAGCATATAATCTGTTTTTCCGAGATAACAGAACATCGGTTCCTTGCCGCCCAAAGCTTCGAGCATCCCATCGGGCATCTCGGCCGGATCAAAATCATCAGCCGGAAAATCAAGAACATATCTTTTGCCTTCGCGGAAAACCCGCAATGGGCCACTTCTGGAGGAAAATTTCAGTTCTGTACCGCTGAATCCCAGATGGTTGAAAAGCACATGGGCCGTGGCTAAAGTGGCATGTCCGCATAGGTCGACTTCCACTTTTGGGGTGAACCAGCGGATGTGAAATCCTTCGTCCTGTGGCACAAAAAAGGCAGTCTCAGCCAGGTTGTTTTCCATGGCAATCCGCTGCATGATCTCATTTTCGGGCCATTCTTCCAAAGGCACTACGGCGGCAGGATTGCCGCTGAACAAACGGCTGGAGAAGGCATCAACCTGGAATAGTTTCATAAAAGGGTATGGGGTTTAGGGTATCGGGTATAAGGTATTCAATAGTAAGTTAGCCTCGGAGCGCCCCCTCTCCCGTGAGTGGAGCGATAGCGCAACGAGCGCGGGAGAGGGGGTTGGGGGTGAGGTGGATCATCGGCGTCAGTATGGGGGTGAGGTGGATCATCAGGTTTCAGGTGTCGGGTATCGGGTTTCAGGTCAGAGCCGTATAATCGGTAATACAAACTCAATCTTTGTCTTTTTATTCGGGTCGGTCATATCGTCGTTCAAAAGTAAGGAAAACCTTACTCCGAGCGGCAGATCGATGATGTTTAGTATTCGGGTATCAAGAATAAGTTCAACCCCGGTGGAAGTAAAATTGCCATCGGAGGTGCTGTTTAAGCTTGCTGGTATTGTGGCACGACCATAATCTGCAAAAAGTGAAGCTCTTACGCGTGAACAGTAAAAGATGCCCCAGAATCCCCAATCCGGATAAGCAATCGGGAAATGGTACGAACTCTGGATCGAAATCATTTTGTCATAGGTGGGAATGGAATATCCGCGGGGATATAAAAACAGGTCCATGTACTGATAATCATTGTCCACAAGTTCGGATTTCCATCCGGCACTTACTACCAGACTGTGGTTTGGGGTGAGTCCTCGTACTGCAAAGTCAGCAATTGCCTGAACCTGACGGGCCTTGGTCTTATTAATGGATTGATTGGCTGTTAGCTCGATTTTGAATCCCAGGGGAGTGGTGATATTCTGGAGTGCTTTTCTTCTCACAGCAGCATAACTGGCTGTTCCGCCAACCGAACTGATAACCGTAGTTTCTCTAAAGGAATCTGATTCGGATGCCAGGTCCTTGGACGAAATAAAATCATACCCAAACTGTATGTCGGCTTGCCTGAAGAATTCACCTTTGGTAAAATCTAATGGAATCTCCACCTGGGCAGACAAGAGATTGTCGAGTGATTCCAGTGTGGGGTTGGTTCCGATTCCAATCGGATTTGCTACTGTTTTATATCGGTAATTTCTGGAAAATCCGGCTGAAAGCAATGGATAGAATCCACCATATTGAACAAGTGCATTAATTCCCGGAGAATTCTCATTGTAGAAATAGTTTGCCCCTCCTTCAAGGTGGACATTGTTGAGAATATTATCGGAAATAAGCGTAACTCCGATTGATGAAAAACTTGGCGTAATATTCCAGCTGTGAACTTTTACCGCATGCTCCAGCTGCCCATAAGGTGTTATTTCGAATTTCCGACTGGGAATCTTACCGAGAATATCTCCTCCCTCTGTATCGAAATACTTGAAATCAAAAGGATTCAGCTTGTCCTGCCGCGAAAAGTCCGAGACCGTTGCTGTCAATGAATCCATCGGAGCTGAAACGATCCTGTATCCGCGTTTCCCGAAATCCGAATAAACCAATCTTTTATTTGTTGGATCGATCGCCGGATTGTAAGCCCCGAACTTGGTACTCGTCAATTGTCTGATTTTGCCATCGGTCCTCGAGAGTGAGAAAATATTGTTTGTTCCGGTTACACCGCAGGAGAATAATATCGAATCCTTCATAACCAGCAATTCACCCATGATCTGGTCATGATCCGGAGTTAACCGGGTCAAAGTGCCATCAGATATCTTCTGGCTGATAATCAGCATACTGCCAGTAGTTGTTCTGGCTGAACTCAGAATGCTTTTTCCATCTGTGTCCCACTTGGGGTAGGTGTAGTAAAGTTGATCCTCATTCGGTAGAGTATTGATTAGTTTACCGGTCTGACTGTCGATGATCTTCATCAGGCATTTACCGGTAGGATCAACTTCAACTACCACCACCTGAGAGCCATCCGGAGACAGGGCAGGGGAGAAATATCGCTGTTTGCTGGTGAGGTATTTCTTTTTGCCAAGATCAGTCTGGAAGAGGACTACATCTGAATAATTTTCCGATGAATATCTTTCATCCCAGGTAACTTCCGTCCAGGCAATGAGATTCCTGCTTGCTGAGTAATACGGATCCTGAGTGATTCCGAGGTTGAATAACCTCTTTTCTTTGCTGTTTGGTGTAATGCGGTATATGGCTCCCGGCCTTTTATAGCTTGTTTTGTAAACGAGTAAGCTGCCATCAGGTTGAATGGCGGGAAATTGATAATCGGTGTATGTTCTGGTGACCCGGGTAATCGGTTTGGCGGGAGTTAACAGGGTCTCGCTGAGTTGATCTTCCCATTTTAATTTGTAATCGGCAAATGCCTTTTTGTAAAATTGTCCGGTAACCAGGTCGGTCTGTCCCCATAAGGAAAGCGCGAATGGATAAATAAAAACGCCGCTCAACAAGGTTGATGTGTTCAGTACCTCTTTCCAAAGTTCATTGCCGTAATTTTCCCTGCCATAACTGCACAGGAGATACCCTAATTCATACTCATTCGGTACCATATCGCGGTAGGAACCGTTGCGCGCTTTCATGTAACTGTATGGCTTTCCCTCGGCCAGTATGCTTTTGTATTGCTGAAGGAAGTTTGGTATCCGGCCTCTGCCTTGTTTTGAAAGGGCCGTTTCGGTAGCCACTGCATCACCTTCGAAATACCAGCCCGGAATAGTGAGATTCAGCAAAGTTCCCCAGCCTGTGTCACCGGTCAGCAACCATGCCAATTTGGTAAACCCCCGGCGACCATTAATGTACTGCAAGGCATGGCGATATTCATGAAGAGAAAGGAGGTCGAGCCAGGGTAGTGTGCCCAGAGCAAATCCATCCTGAAGAGGGGTGGTATAGAATTCCGACCGGTAAGGTCCTACCGTAACATATCCGTTGGATATTATACCCTGATTATTCAGGATCAGATTGATCTTTTTGGTTTTATTTCCAACACTCGATAGGCTATTCTGATTAACATAGCGGATATTGGAAGCTACTCTGGTGGCCTGGGCTTCCAGTCCTTCGGGAAAAATAACCCTGACAGCAGAATCATTGATCTGCTGCCATTTTATTCCGGGCCTGAACCTCCCGAATTCCTGCGAAAATGCCTGATTATTAGAGCTTAATATCAAACCAATCGAAAGCAGTACACAAAATGCACACTTGTAAGCAGAATGAACCGGTTTCATGGGGAAAGGTTTAGTTACTCTGCTAAATTATCAAAACCGCCGGTTAAAACCGGCGGCTAATGATATTTATTGATTTCGGATCCCCCGGTTAAAACCGGCGGCTACTGATAATTATGCGGTTTTATGCCACTTTTCCTGCTTGATTTGTCCATCAACAGAAACAATGATCAGTTTCATTGGAATCTGGCGGGCGCACTGCGACAGAGCCAGTTCTGCCATTTGCAATAATCCGCCGCAACATGGAACTTCCATGATCATTACGGTGAGCATATCAATCTGACTTTCATCGATCAGTATTTTCAGTTTCTCCACATAAACTTCACGGTTAGAGTCGAGTTTCGGACAGGCAATGGCTAAGGTTTTTCCTTGCAGGAAGGTTGGATGAAAGCTGCCGAGGCTGAAAGCCGTGCAGTCTGCGGCGAGCAATAAATGTGATCCCTGAAAATGACCAGCCCTCGGGTTGATCAGGTGCATCTGAACCGGCCAGTGGGTGAGGGCTGAGGCCAGACTTCTTGCAGAGGGCATTTCGGCTACCGGAATCGGTGCAAAAACCTGGGTTTTCGACCCGGCACAACCGCATCCGCCGCCACTTTCTTCACCATGTCCGCCGCCATGGCCTCCGCCATGATGATGACCGTGATCGTGATGGCCGTGATGCTCTTTGTGCTCATGATGACCTTGATGCTCTTTATGCTCATGATGGCTGTGATGCTGTTCTTCTTTAGCTGCTGCATTTTTGCCACCCATCGGCAGGTTATGAACCGCTTCAAGAACTTCATCAGCATTGAAATCCAGTTTGTCCTGGTTCTCCAGCATGTATTTTACTCCCTGGCGCAGAAAATCCTTTTCGCCATGCTCTTTCAGATGGCCCAGGTGAGCAATAATCGTGTTTTTACCTTTTGTTATTATCTGCTGCATCACCTTCACTTCATCATAGGGTTCAGCTTCGCGCTCTTCAATTGTTATGGCACCTTCCGGACAGTGCCCGATGCAGGCGCCGAGGCCATCGCACATCAGATCGCTTACCAGTCGTGCCTTTCCGTCAATGATCTGCAATGCTCCCTCGTGGCAGTTTGGTACACATAATCCGCATCCGTTGCAAAGCTCTTCATCGATATTTATTATTTCCCTTTTCATAATCAGATTTTCTTGTTTAGATATTGTCTTATTTTGTGACAAAACTAGGCTCTTTTTTCGCGATAAAATGTTACAATTGTTACAAAATTGTTATTTGTATGGAATGGATTGAAAAAGCGTCCCAATGTCCTATTTTAAAAGGGGTTGCCCCAGACTTGCTTTTGGAACTTTTTGGAAATTTGCAATTCCAGATCAAATCGTATCAAAAGGATGATGTTCTCGCTATTCAGGGTGATGAGGTTAACCGCTTGATGATCATTCTACAGGGCTCAGCCCGTGGTGAAATGACTGATTTTTCCGGTCATATTATCAAGATCGAAGATGTTGCGGCTCCCAAACCATTGGCTGGTGCGTTCCTTTTTGGTAACGACAACCGATTTCCGGTAGATGTTGTTGCCAATGAGCCTGTTAGAGTGCTGGTTATTTACCGCGATGAGTTTCTGAAGTTGTTACGCATGAACGAAACTGTACAAATGAATTATCTGAACCTGGTTGGATCGAAAGCACAATTTCTATCTCGAAAAATCAAATTTCTCTCTTTTAAAACGATCAAAGGCAAGATTGCCCATTATCTTATCGCTTTAAAACAGGAGGATGGTGGAACTTTTCGACTGCCTGCCAGTCAGCAGGAGCTGGCAGATTTATTTGGTGTTGCGCGTCCTTCAGTTGCACGTGCATTAGGCGAACTGGAACAGGAGGGGTTGATCGCCGCTCAAAACAGAACTGTTAAAATCCTGGATAAGCCTGGCCTGCTGAAGTACCTGAACGAATAGGCCTATGCTCAGTTACCTGAACGAATAGGCCCATGCTGAATTCTTGACTGAAAAGGATCTTGCCTATTTCAGCAAATCCTCAATAACTTTCTTGAACCTGGTTTTATTTTCCTGATGGTTAGCACTTGCACCTGATGATAATGTCGGTTTGCCCTTCATTGGGATTACCAGGAAAGTTGGGATATTCTGAACGCCAAATAAACCGGCAAGTTCAGGCTCTTTATCGATATTTATTTTATAGATATAAACTTTGCCTGCATATTCAGTCGCAAGTTCTTCTAATGCCGGAGCAACCTTTTTGCAGGGTGCGCACCAATCAGCGTAAAAATCCACGATGGCAGGCTTGTCACCTTTGTAAACCCATTCGGTTTTGTTTTTCTCAAAATCCATCACCCTCTTTATGAATTCGCTCCGGGTGAGGGTAATTGGTTTTGAATCAACTGATCCTGATACTTTGGCAGGTTCTCCTGAGAAGCCGGCAGCGGCGAAAATCATGGTGAACATGACTGCCAGAAAGGATTTTTTCATTGTCTTCATTTAATTTAATATGACATATCTATATATGTGGATATATGACATAAATCATGCCAGATTTTGTCACTTCTTTATCTCAGGAGATTTTTCCTGAAAAAGTAGCTGACAGTCGGGATCGAGTCTGATCTCTCCTACCTCAAAGGTGGCAGGCAATGAAACCAGAGTCTGCTTTTTGTTTACTGGAATAATGTAAGTGCTGGATTTGATTGATGTTGAGCTTTTGTTTGAACCTGCTTTTTCTCGAATTTCAATGGGGAGTTTAAACGAAAAGATATAAGGCGCCTGTGTTTGCGACAGGTCAATTTCAATAGCTTTTTTCTTTTTGTCGTATTTCCAGGACCATTCAATAACCGGTTGTCCCGGTATTTCAAGCCACTGTTTAAAGAAATCACCCAGCTGCCGGCCTGACACTTTTTCCATCACAGCCTGAAAATCGGCAGTCATGGCATTCTTATCCCGATAGGCAGCATAAAAATCCCGGATACCTGTCCAGAAAATCTTGTCACCAACCTCCTGTCTGAGCATATGCAGTACCCAGGCACCTTTCTGATAGGAGTTGGTGCTTAGCAACTCCATCTTATTGGTAATAGTGGTATCGATTACTGGTTTTGGATTACGCTGGAACGATCGGATCACCTGTTTGCGCATATCAGCCATGCTGACATTCAGCTTACGGTCCGGAATCAAGGAATCAGCATAGATCGCCTCCAGGTAGGTGGCAAATCCCTCACTGAGCCACACATGGTGCCAGTCGTTTTCTGTCACTGCATCTCCAAACCACTGATGGGCAATTTCATGAGCTAAAAGGCTATGAAGTTGGTTGTTGCCTTTAACGGAATTCTCATAATAGAAAATGCAGCCTGAATTTTCCATTCCTCCGAACTTTGTTTTCGACTGAACGTTGGCCAACTTTTCATAACTGTACGGTCCAACCAGATCCTGATAAAATGTCAGTATACCCGGGGCAGGAAGGTAATCCGCAAAACCGGCCTCGCGGTTCTCAGAATAAACCCAGCTCTGAACCGGGATTCCTTTTGAAAATCCGGCTGTCGACCAGGCAAAATCAGCCACCCCTATCACCATCACCTTGGTGGGAATGGGTACATCTTCCTTCCAATGAGTTACTTTCACGGGTAGGCGGCCGGAAAGGGTATCGCGAAATTCTGCCGCGAGGTAACCGTTGCTCACGACCTTGTATTTTTCCGGAGCCGAAACGATAAACTCCACTGTAGCCTTATCGGAAGGATGATCCACACAAGGCAGCCAATTCCGTGCACGATCGGGCCAGTTATCCCCAAAAAAGGTCCGGTCACCGAATTTGTTTTTCGATATGATCAGTCCATCGGCCGGAATTCCCTCATAATATACGGTAAGGGAAAAAGTCCCCGGGACCTTAACGGAATCGGGAACCGATATTTCAATAAGGTTATTGTTATGGCTGAACGCAATCTGTGAACGGCCTGATAAAACCTGTCGGACTGTCATTCCTGTTCCCTTGCTGTTTATTCCCAGCAGGTCGAGCCTGATTGCCCGGGAATTGCCGGTAAGGTAAAATGTTATTCCTGCTTCCCCTTCAATCCGGTCTGTGGTATCGTTAAGGAACATTTTGAAACAATAATGAACAACATCAATATCAGGATTACGCACATATCCATCCTTGGCATGCAGGCGTCCGGGATAAGCTGTCATCAGCAGTACCGCGGCGATCAGGAAAAATTTATGGACC
>CAIXHD010000324.1 GCA_903919065.1 uncultured Bacteroidota bacterium | reverse complement strand
ATCCTTGTTGCGCTCAGTGTTACAGGATGGGTGGTTTATCGATACCGGCAGACCAGGGTAATGACGATGGCTCAATTTTTCGAGGTTCGCTATAGCCGAAGCTTCCGAATCTTCTCCGGATTTCTGGCTTTCACATCCGGATTGGTTAACATGGTGATTTTCCCATCAGTAACAGCCAGGTTCTTCATCTATTATTGCGGCATTCCTGAAATTGGCCATATCGGGCCCTATTCGGTAACATTCATTATCGTTACAGCGCTAATGGTTGCCATTCCTTTGTTCTTCATTCTCACTGGCGGACACATTGCGGTAATGTTTACTGATTTCGTTCAGGGAGTATTTGTCAATATTGTTTTTGTAGTCATTGTTATACTATTGATTATCAAAGTTGACTGGACTCACATTTCTCAGGCGATGGATGCTGCACCAAAGGATGCCTCGCTGATTAATCCATTCCAATCCAGCAAGGTACAGGACTTTAACATATGGTTCTTCTTTATCGGCATGTTCGGTTTGGTTTATACCAAACTCTCCTGGCAGGGCAATTCCTCGTTCAATGTTGCCGCCAAAAATGCTCATGAAGCCAAGATGGCAGATCTGCTCACTAACTGGAGGCTCATTCCGCAGTGGGGACTATTCCTGGTATTTATCCCGGTTATCGCCTACACAATATTTAATCATGCCGATTTCAAAGCGGTTGCTGATTCGATCAACGGAACACTTGCCGGGGCAGGTACAGATGCCATGAAAAGTCAGCTCCGGGTTCCGATGGTGCTCAATTATCTGCTTCCAATCGGATTCAAGGGAGCCTTTGCTGCCATCATGCTGGCAGCTGCAATCACCTGTCACAATACCTACATGCACTCCTGGGGCAGCATATTCATCCAGGACTGTATCATGCCGCTCCGTAAAAAACCATTTGAAAAAGAGCAGCACCTCAGATATTTAAAACTATCAATTCTCGGAGTTGGTATTACCATCTTCATTCTCAGTGTCCTGTTTCAGCAGACCGAGAAAGTTTTCCTCTTCCTGGCCATCTCAGGGGCGATATTTGTTGGGGGCTCAGGAGCTGCTATTATCGGGGGATTGTACTGGAAACGCGGAACCACCGCAGCTGCGTGGTCAGCAATGATTACGGGTGCCGTAACTGCTACCACCGGAATCGTGTTAAATGCTGTTTTTACTGATTTCCCAATTAACGGACAGTGGTTCTGGCTGATAGCCATGGTTTCCGCTGCAACAGTCTATATTGTGGTTTCACTAATCACCTGTAAGGAACCTTTTAACATGGACAAAATGCTTCATCGCGGTCAATATGCTATTCAGGGCGAGACCAATGTAGTAGAAGCAACTGCGGTAAAAGGCTGGAAGGTTATGGGAACCACCAAAGAGTTTACCCGGAGCGATAAGGGAATTGTTATTGCCACTTATGCCTGGACGGCAATCTGGACAGTAGTTTTTGTTATCGGCACGATCTACAATCTGACTACTGAAGTTAAAAATGAAAGCTGGTTGAATTTCTGGAGGATATATACCTGGATATACCTGTTTACCTCAATAATAGTAACAATCTGGTTTACCTGGGGTGGTTTAAAAAACCTGAAAGAGATGATCCACTCTCTCCGGACCATGGTTCGTGACCACAAAGATTCCGGATTCGTAGAAAAGAGCTAAATTTGAATATGGCCCGTTACTATCCTATAAGAAGTGTGATTCTTTTATTTTTGGTTCTTGCCCTTGCTTGCAAACGGGATGAGCCCGAAAATAAAAATCCAACTCTGGATGAGCGTTATGCCGCCGCTATTACTGATGCTATTTCAGCTGATTCAACTGAGATCATCGATACGCTTTGGGCAATCAGCAAAACCAATTCCGGAGTTGAGTTCCGGACTTTTGGTGAGGTGGAATATGTTCTGATGGCGACTTTTCACAATTACCCAAAAGGTTACCTTACCGACACTATTTATTCGCGGTCAACTACGTATACATTTGTATTTATTCCCAAACAGTTCAGGCAATATTTCAGAGCAACGATTCCTGCCGACGGTGATCTGCAAATGAGGGCCCTCCAGCTGATTGGTTTGCCTCCGAACGATAACAAAACCCATTTTGCTGAGCTATGGGTTCGTCCCCAGGATCTGATCAGGCCTTCCGGCGATTACGAAATCGACGACAGGACAGCACAACCCTACCTGACCGGCACGGCTTCAAAGGACTCTTACTATTCAAATTGGTATGCAGGAAACACCTATTGGTCCTACTTTAGCGGAAGCAAGCTATATCCGTGGACCCGACTTGGTTACACATTTGATTGGGCAGGATTGGGGTCAGAAGTGGGCATCAGCGAGTACCTCATCAAGCCTTCATCCATGATGCTGCTGAAGGAACAATACACTGCTATAGATTATTTATCGGTGATTTCAGGAAAATAAATATCAATATTTTTCTGATTATCTGATTTATCGATAATTAAGCGTACCTTTGACCATATTTTAATTTCATATTATGAACAACGGGACAGTAAAATTTTACGATGAGACCAAAGGTTTTGGATTCATCAAAGACGCAAATTCACCAAAAGAGTACTTCGTACATTCTTCCGGTTTGAAAGAAACCATCAGGGAAAATGATGAAGTTACCTTTGACTTACAAGAAGGTAAAAAAGGATTAAATGCAGTAAATGTTAAAAAGGCCTAATTAAGAATATTTGCCCCATTTAAAATTTTAAGCCTTACGAGAGTAAGGCTTTTTTTTGTCCTGCCTTTTGATGCGCTATTCCAATATCTTATTGATCAGAAGCGTATTGACTCGTCTCTTGATCATCTTCCTCAGCCAAAAGAACATGATAAATCCGCATAGAAAATAGAATCCGGCTACAATAAAAAATCCGAACCACGATTTTCCGAGTAGTTCGCCTAACCAAAGGGCTACACCAATTGAACCGATCATTAAGCCGGTAAAAAATAATACCACCGCGGCTATTCTGGCCGCAATGGAAGCAATTATTCCTGAAATTTTGTCAATGGCCCGAAGTTTCAACAGCTCAATCGCTGTTTTTGCAAATTCAATTGCCTTGTCTAAAAGGACAGCAAACCAGCTCACTTGTTGTTCCATAATCAGACTAAGTAGATTTCATGTCCTTCATTTCGGACTTCATCTTCTCAAGCTTGTCATCCATCTCAGACATCATCTCATTAAATTTCAGAGTGATGGAATCAACGGCATCCTGACCCTTGGTCGTCATTTTCTTACGGGTTTCCGTGCCTTTATCCGGAGCGAACAATACGCCCAGTAATGCACCGGCGGCAGCGCCAGCCAATACACCTAATAAAAATTTACCTTTGCTCATATATTCAATTTTCATATAAAGTTACAAAACTCTGCGTAATTTTAGAATTCTAATCCATACTAAACACAAACATCATGCCCGGAAAATTCAGACTTCCAAACTTCTTGATTTGCGCCGCTGTCATTGCCCTGATGGGTTCATGCTCCGGAAACAAAAATGAAATAATCCGCCTGTCGTCGCTGGATCTGTCGGGTACCCGGCAAGGCTGGGGTAAGGCAATGATTGACAAATCCGTAACTGGGAAAGAACTATCCATCGCGGGTATAAAATATGAATTCGGAGTAGGTACTCATGCGAACAGTGTAATCCGTGTCAAGCTAAATGGAAAACCTGCCAGGTTTCAGGCAGAAGCCGGGGTTGATGACTCTGCACTGGACAAGCCAGGTTCAGTGGTATTTAAGATAACCGGTGATGGTAAGGCCATTTGGGAATCCCCTTTGATGAAAGCCGGAAATCCTGCCATCCATATTGACTTAAGAATAACAGGAGTTGAGGAGCTGATTCTCGCGGTAACCGATGCGGGGGATGGAATTGACTATGATCATGCAGACTGGGCTGAGGCTTGCTTCACTGGTGATTCAGCTTCAATAAGCACCGCTAAACCGGTTATTGAACAACCCGTCATCCTAACCCCTAAACCCGGCCCAAAACCGCGCATTAATGGCACAAAAATCTTTGGCGTTCGTCCGGGGAGTCCATTTCTTTTCAAAATTCCTGCAACCGGAACCCTGCCTTTGAATTATGAAGTACTGAATCTCCCTGCCGGTCTGAAAGTTAATTCCGTTACCGGTGAAATCTCCGGAACCATTGCGCAGGTTGGTGAATACGCCACTACTGTTAAGGTTTCCAATGGATTGGGAACAGATGAGCGCCCATTCAAAATTGTGTGTGGTAAAACTCTCGGATTAACTCCTCAGATGGGCTGGAATAGCTGGTATATCTGGGAAAACCATGTAACAGATAAGATCATGCGGGATGCTGCGGATGCCATGGTATCGAACGGTATGATTGACCATGGATATATGTATGTCAATATCGATGATTGCTGGTCGGTAAAACCAACCTCTGACAATCCCGAACTAAATGGTCAGGGTCGTGACAAGAAGGGCAACCTGTTGACCAATAAACGATTCCCTGACATGAAACTCATGGTTGACTATATTCACTCGAAGGGTCTTAAGGCAGGAACCTATACTTCCCCGGGAACTACCACCTGTGCCGGTCATGTGAGCGCCTATGGCTTTGAGGAACAAGATGTTAAAAAAATGGTTGAATGGGGATTTGATTTTCTGAAATATGATTGGTGCTCCTATGGCAGTATTGCAAAAGACCAGAGCCTTCCTGAACTTCAGAAGCCTTATCTTCTGATAAGCAGCATTCTGGAAAAACAGCCAAGAGATATCATCTTGAACCTTTGCCAGTATGGCATGGGAAAAGTATGGAAATGGGGAATGGAAGTCGGCGGGAATAGCTGGCGCACTGCCGGTGATCTGGGTGGATCTTTCGAAGGAATCGGAACCGCACTTTTCCGTGATGGTTTCGATGTCTACAGCACTGACAGCCTTCATCTGTATGGGAAACCAGGTGGATGGAATGATCCTGACTACCTGCTTTTCGGATACCTCAGCAACTGGCAGGGAGAAACGGTGCCGACCCCGCTAACCCCAAATGAACAATATACCCAGATGTCGCTCTGGGCACTTGTTGCCGCTCCGCTCATCTTCAGCGGCGATATGACCCGACTGGATGAATTCACGCTCAGCGTTCTAACAAATGACGAAATTATTGAGGTTGATCAGGATCCGCTTGGCAAGCCTGGGTACCGTGTTTATAAGAAAGGCAATGTGGAAGTATGGAAGCGTGAACTCGAAGACGGATCAATCGCTGTTGGGCTTTTCAACCGCGGAGAGGAACCGGCAATGGTTACCGCATACTGGGCCGATCTCGGTATATCCGGCAAAAGTAAAGTCCGCGACCTCTGGAGGCAGAAGGATATCGGACATTATGATATTCAGTATGCCGAAATGGTTGGACGTCATGGTGTATCCATGGCAAGAATTTTTCCGGGGAAATAATGAGCGCACGGCTTGGGTTTATTCACCTGCTTACGATTTTCATTCTGGCCTTACCGGTTTTGCCCGGATCGGCGCAGGATACCATTGATTTGTATAAGTCCAGCAAAGGTTCTCTGATTTGCTGGACAGAAACAAAAACCAATCCCAGGCCTCTGAAAATTTACTATTTGCGTCTGGATCTCACGTGCAAAGAGTTGGATCTTTTTACGCTTCCCGGTGACGATCCGGATGGCACCGGACCAGCTGAAAGCAATCTGACCTCCCCTGAGGAGCTCGTTACAAAATTCAAGGCCCTTGCAGCTGTAAACGCTAATGCTTTTGCCGGATTGCCGGGGACTGAAAATGACATCAGGGGATGGTATAAAAGCAGGCCGGTGGATATTCATGGAATGGTGGTATGCGATGGCAAGGTGGTGAGCCCGGTAGAGAAAGACCGGACAGCGTTCTGGATCGATAAAAAACAAAATCCCCGGATCGGTATGCCTGAGGCTGGAGACCAGATTTGGCAGGCTGTTTCTGACTGGCAAGCCACACTTATTCTTGATGACAATATTATACCTCCACCCACCTCCACCACTTTACATCCACGGTCGGCATTAGGCTTCGACAGCTCGGGTAAATGGCTGCTCCTGATCGTCGTCGACGGACGGCAGTCGGGATTCAGTGAAGGTGTTTCCTTATATGAGCTGGCCAGGCTTTTGCAAAAAAAGGGCTGCTCCCAGGCCATCAATCTCGATGGCGGAGGGAGCAGTATTTTATTAGTTTCAGATCCCGACGGAAAGATCCGGACGATCAACAGCCCGTCAGGCACTTCACAAAGGCCGGTACCGGTAATGCTGGGGATCAGAAAAAAGCCGGCTATTTGATCAGCTTACAAACCGCTGCGCTGAACTCTACTTCAGAATTTACAGTAACCGTAAGGCCGGAGGTAGTTACAGAAAGTGTTTTAATTTTAAAATCCGTATTCTGCCCATTCCTCAGGGCTGCCTCAATACGGGCCGGATCAGTAGGCAAGGTATAATTATAGTATTTGCCATTGATACTGACCCTGAAATCGTAATCCAAACCAGATTCCAGGTAAAGCTGGCAAACTCCCCCTTTAAAAGAGAAATCGGTCCATACATCTGAAGTCCCGGCCTTACGGAACTGACTGCGGATACTCAGGGCCATTCCTATAAGATTATCCGGGCAGGTGTATAGGGTAACAAACTTATAAGTTCCGAGATTGCTTTTGGGAGTAGCAGTAAAAGTGGCAGTTTCACCGCATGGTGTCCAAAGGTTAACAATATTCGACATGTTGTATTGAGCATCACCGAGGAGAGTTACAGAAATATATCCATCCGCAAAAGGGTAAGAAATCGGTTCTATGAGTTGATCAGATGGGAACTCACAAGAGATTCTGCCTTCAGTGAAAGATCTATCAGAATAATCAATCCGGTAATTAAACGTGCCGCTACCACCCTCAGGACCAACAACATGTATTTTTAATCCGGAATTACATTTCTCTATTCCCATCCGTTTGACCAGTGTATAGATCCTCGCACCGATACCTACCTGCAAATCCTTAACGAGCGGAGTGCCACGTCTAAAAATACCAACCCCATTCCGCCCATCCCTTGCATAAACCTCAAAGCCATAATCCGAATATTTTTTACTGTCCTTTAAATTACTTGCTGCAAGGTTTCCGGTATCCTGAGATTGATAAAAGTTATTATAGTTAAAGCCGCCACCGTACCAGGTATTAATATCCATTTCAAATCTCAGTGATGGAGACCTGAGTGCACCATCAAACTTAACGTCAAAGGGTTCATCAAAGGCAACTTTCAACCGAGGCCCACCCGATCCGGTTTTTATTAGCCGGATTACCAGATCTTTTGTTCCTTCAATAGTGTATCTGAACTCCTGTGGCACTGAAGAATAGTTATCGCTCATGGCAACCACCCAGAATTCAATAGGATTAGCCGGACTGATCTCAACATTCGGATCGCAACCCACCTCGATGAACGCTGAGCTGGTAGTAAAATATGCCTTTTTCTCACCGGTAAAGGAAACCAGATTCACTGAATCGGGTCCGAAAAAACCTATGTCGATCGGCTCTGAAGTCACATCTTCGCCGGTGGCATAATCAACCAGGTGTACATAGAATTTGGTTTTGATAAAATTCCGGTCGATGAGCAGCATCGTAACCGATTCACCGGTATCCTTATCTTTAAGTGGATTAACAAACATGTCCTTGCATCCGGCCAGGCAGCCAAGGGTGATTATCGCCCCGGTGAGCGAAAGTATCCGGGTTATTATCCTGTCTTTCATTTTGTTGAAAAGAATAAAATTAAACATAAATATTCTCAAGCGTCTTAACTTTGGACCATTACTGATCCACGATTAAAAGCAGTTCGTCAAATACTTATTCCAAAAAAACTCCCGGGCCATTTAGGACCCGGGAGCATCAATAAATTCTGATCAGGAACCGGACGTTATTTTATTAAAACAAAACTGCTCCCACGCCATCAATCTCGATGGCGGTGGGAGCAGCATCATGCTGGTGCAAAATCCCGGCGGGGGCATCCGTACGATCAACAGCCCGTCGGGCCGGTCGGCGAGACCAGTGCCCGTGATGCTGGGAGTGAGGAAAACCGGCTTATTTTAAATACTTACAAATCCCGGCACTGAATTCAACCGCAGCATTAATGGTGACCAGGTTGTCTGCTTCATCGATTGTCAGTTTCTTAATTTTATAATCTTCAGACTGGGAATTCCTCAGCACATCCTCAATTTGCTCAGGGATAGTCGGCAGGGTGAAGGAATAGTAGTCCCCATCAATGTTGATCCTGAATTCGTGATCATAACCAGCCTCCAGGCGAAGTTCGCAAACACCACTGTTAAAAGCGAAATCGGACCAGGAGCCTTCGGGTCCGGAGCCTGGTTGAATTTTCTTACGGAATTGCCCACCGATAGTCAGAGCGAACCCAACCGGCTTATTAGGACAAATCATAGTAGTAACGAACTT
>CAIXHD010000323.1 GCA_903919065.1 uncultured Bacteroidota bacterium | reverse complement strand
GCTGTTGGCGATGGTTGGTTTCTTTTTGGTATTCCAGCAAACTCCCCGGATTGATACAGAATCGCCGCCAAGAGCGGTAATATTGCCGTTAGCTGAGGCTGACGTTCCGAGAATGTCACCAACCTTAACGGTTAAAACGGTAGCAAGGGCTGCTTTGCCGGTTGTTTTAAACTGCTTTTGTGCACCATAGGTTGTTCCCGCACTATTGGTGGCAAAAGCTCTTGTGAAATATATTGTTCCAGCCTTAAGTCCGGTTACCGGGCAATTATAGGCTCCGGTACCTGTTCCATTTGTTGCATTATTGTCGGAGAGGGCTGGCATTCCAATAGTATTCCAACAAATTCCGCGGGACAGAACCGGCGCTCCGCCATCGCTTGGTATTGTTCCACACAATTTTGCCGCGGTTTCAGTTATATCGATTGCCTCATCGGTAGACACCAGCGGTAAGGCCGGTCCTTTGATACAACGCACAGGGAACCCTGACTCTTTTCCGGCATCAGAAACCCGGATACCCTTGTCAACCAAAATCCGGCTGGTGGATGACCAGTAATTTTCAACCTCACCAGCTGAATGAAACTTAATACTGTCATTCAATAAGAATCCACCTTGGGTATTTCTGAACTGATTGAACCCAGGCATCGCAAAATCCCCGATAAACTGCCGGTTATCATAAACTTTTGCACCTTTAGCTACAGCATCGGCAAGAATTGCCGAATCACGTTTTGCCTTAACCTTAGTCAGGTTCTCCCAAAGATCAACCCATTCCTTATTACTCGGCAGATGCCAGCCTGTCGGACAAATCCCCTGAACTCCAATCGGGTCCGTTGAACTGCTTTGCACTCCTTCACTGGCAGCAGTCCAATTATACATAGCTCCATAGATTTTGTAATTCTCAGTTTTCTTCGCCTCTGTAACATCCGAACCATTAAATCCATATATATAATATCTCTTATCAGAGGAAGAGGTTGAAGCAGCAGGATTTACTTCAGGTAAATAAGCCAGATTCTCAATCATCCAGGTCTGATTAACAAAGGTTTTGTACTTGTAATCATGTCCTTGAAAATTAACCAAGCCGTCGTGATCGCTGTCACTACCAGGCACTCTCACCGGACCGATAGTTTCAGTAGGAGTTGTGTAACTGGTTATCTTGGTTCTGCTGTCATAGCTGACTCCCCGGATCCGGTAATAATAATCTACGCCGCGATCGGCAGAATAATCAACATAGGTAACTCCTCCCTGGTTTACCACAGGAGACATGATCTGAAATTCCTTATCGGGATTATTACTCCGTTCCACGAATACGAAGTTCACCAGATTGTCGACCGGGTAAGTCCAGGTCAGGATTGCAGAAATTGAGTCAGTCTTTATGGCGAATCCAGCGGGTCTTTTCGGAAGAACAATCAATTCAGAAGAACTGCTTTTGCCAGCCTTATTTAGAGCGTCAACCCTGTAGGAGTAAAAGTTCTCAGGGACAGACTCTATTTTGCAATAGTAATCAGTGCCTGTCGTGGCTTGGGAATTGCTCTTAACTTCAGACAACAAGGAAAAATCGCTGAAATTGTTAATGGCTCTGTATACTCTGAATTTAGTCTCATTTATTGAATTATCCTTCCAATACAAGCCGTAGCCCTGGTTTCCGTCACCGCAAATCAGGATGGTGGGAGGTATGGCGACAGGGTCTTGCCCATGAAGTGGCAGGAAAAGCCAACAGCTCAGTAAGGAAAATAAAAAGAATCTCATGGCAGAATTATAAAAACGTGTGGAAGGTAGAGTAGATATCCCAATATTCAAAATCAGAAAACTTTGACAGGAGGGGCATATTTTTTCCAAAATTCATGTTTTTGATGGATTTATTGAATGCATTTATACAACACATTTTGATAATTATGCATAATAAAATACCCGAATCATCAATTTTCTTACCTTCAAACAGGTTAAAATGTTGTTCCTAAAAGAGTTTTAGGAAAGATTTATAAAATTCCATTTTTATTAACAATTCTTAATAACTTATGCGGATTGTTCATTAATGCAAGTCGTTTGACCCATCTACAGGCCAAAATAGGGTCGAAATGGAGGATTTTAACACAGTCAGGGTTTCCTCCGTTTATCAGAATCGTCCAACTTTTTCCTCAAATGTTAAAAAGTGCTCTGTGATTTTGGCCGTGAGCTCCCAAAAACGCAAAATCCGGTTCGGCTTTTTTTAGTCACAATATTTTTCAGAAAAACGATGGCTTTTTATCCTTTTTTTTCATCAATTAGTCAAAAACTATTGTAAAACATACTTTTTCAACCTAAAACCGGGGTTACCTTTTTATCAGGGAGTGTATAAACTATCGATAGTTATAGTTGGCGAGTTCTTCCTAGTAAAATAAAGGGTTCCGAGTGTTACGCTCACGTTTTTTTAATCAGAAAACAACCTCACGGTTTATCATACTAATAGGGATATTAGTGTGGATTCTAGTCTTTTGCCCTAATCAGGCATCAGCTCAATGCACCGCTTCCGGATCAGTTACTTCCCCTATCCTGTGTAATGGCGGAACAGCCTCAGTTACGATCACTGCGTCCGGTGGAACAGCCCCTTACAGCTTCACCTTCAATGGCCAGACCAATACAACAGGTTTATTCACAGGAGTTTTAGCAGGCGCAGCCCAACCATACAGTGTCACCGATGCTTTAGGTTGCAGTCCGGGAACAGGCAGCATTAATGTCGGCCAACCCACCGCCATTACCTTTGGATCCAGTCCGGCTATCACCCCAACCTGCGCCGGCGAAGATGAAGGGCAAATAGTTATCAGTGCTACCGGCGGAACCGGCACAATCACCTTTTCCATCTCTCCGGTCATTGGCAGCCAATCACCAGCAGGTACTTTTGAAGATCTCACTCCTCAAACATATACGATTACTGCAACTGATATAAATGGTTGTACAGCAACAACGTCCGTTACAGTTGGAACTCTGCCCAACTCAACAATCACGCTGACCTCTGCACCCGGCACTCCAGTACAGGTAAAATGTGCGAATACATCCATTACAAATATTACTTTCTCGGTCGGGGGTAGCGGAACAGGAGCAACAATTTCCTCCGGGACTTTTCCCGCAGGCGTGACTGG
>CAIXHD010000322.1 GCA_903919065.1 uncultured Bacteroidota bacterium | reverse complement strand
GAATGAAAACTTTTAGAAAATGACAACATTTATCTGGCTTGTTCCGGTTTTGCCGCTATTGAGCTTTTTGATTATTGTGCTGTTTAACAGGGTGATCCCACGCAAAGGTATTGCCTTTCTTGGGGTCGGGTCCGTAACCCTTTCGGCACTGATCACCATTTTTGCCGGGATTAAATTTCTTTCATTTCCGCCTGAGGGGGGAGCTTATACCACCGTAATTTATAACTGGCTCAATGCCGGCGGTTTTTCCGCGGATATCGCCTTCCGGATTGATGCCCTCACACTCGTTTTTTGTTTCGTCATCACCTTTGTAGGCGCACTGATCCATTTATACTCCGTAGAGTTTATGAAGGATGATGAGGGCTTTGCCCGCTTCTTTGCCTATATGAATCTGTTCGTCAGTTCAATGCTGATATTGGTTTTGTCTAATAATCTTTTGCTGCTTTATCTTGGCTGGGAGGGGGTAGGGCTTTGCAGTTACCTGCTGATCGGATTCTGGTATAAGGATCCCGACAATGATTATGCTGCACGTAAAGCCTTTATCGTAACACGTATCGGCGATACCTTCATGATCGTCGGCCTCTTCCTCTTGTTCATCACATTCGGCACCCTCAATATTGATACTTTACTTCAGCAGGCTCCTCTCAAATGGAGCTCCGGCTCTCCGGTTGCGGCCATCGCTGCCCTGCTGCTGCTGGGTGGCGCATTGGGTAAATCGGCCCAACTGCCTTTGCAGACCTGGCTTCCCGATGCCATGGCCGGCCCATCGCCGGTGAGCGCCCTCATACATGCGGCCACCATGGTGACTGCCGGAGTATACCTGATTGCCCGAATGAATGTCCTTTTTGTTCTTTCCCCTGCCGTGCAACTTTCCATTGCTATTATTGGGGCAGCAACCCTGCTCATTGCCGGATTCAGCGCGCTGACCCAGCACGACCTGAAGCGGGTACTGGCCTATTCCACCATCAGTCAGATCGGATATATGTTCCTGGCTTTGGGTGTGGGTGCCTGGTCGGCTGCGATATTTCATTTCATGATTCACGCGTTCTTTAAGGCCCTGCTGTTTCTAGGCGCCGGAACCATCATTCAGTTGCTTCATGAAGAGCATGACATGCACAAAATGGGCGGACTCCGGAAAAAATTGCCGGTGGTTTTCTGGACATTCGTTATCGGTGGTGCTTCTCTATCAGCCCTGCCATTAATCACTGCCGGATTCTACAGTAAGGACCAGATCCTCTGGTTTTCGCTTGCCTCCGGGATCGGCAGTCAATGGCTCTGGCTGGCCGGAATTGCGGGGGCTTTCTTAACATCGCTTTATACCTTCAGGATGATTTTTCTGGTTTTCTTCGGCGAGGTCAAAACGGAACCAAAGCATCAACCGGGATTGCTGATGACGATTCCACTCATTGTTCTGGCCACATTATCGCTGCTTGGCGGATTCATGGAACTGCCGCACAATTTTGGACCGGTGCACTTGTTTTCCAAGCTGCTCAATCCAATGTTTCCTGCCCTTAACCTTAACGAAAACGGGGCTCCCGAGTGGCTGATACAAATGATTTCGGCCGTGGTTGCTATAGGAGGCATCTATCTGGCTTATCTGATATTCAATAAGAAATCCATTTCCTCCGATACCATAGAAAAGAGCCGCCTGAGCCATTTCTTTTATCAGGGCTGGGGCTTCGACTGGCTATACAATAAAGTATTTGTGATGCCGCTGGTCTGGCTTTCGCAGATTGATAAAAAAGATTTCATTGATAAGTTTTACTCCTCGGTTGCACAGGCCACAAGCTATTCCGGCACTCTGCTCAGCCGGACACAAAATGGCAAACTCAGATGGTATGTCATGGTGATGGTTGCGGGTCTTATCGTACTATTAACTATTATGCTTACCCTATGATCCTGACATACCTCATAATAATATTGATGGTTGGTGGCGCAGCTGCCTGGATTGCCGGCAAATGGAGCTCCATTCTTCCGCGATATATCTCACTGGGCACCATTCTGCTAGATACTATTATCCTCCTCACCTTCGTTGCCCGTGGAGGATTGAGTGCCGGTAAACCCTGGATCATTGAATACAATGCCGACTGGATACCGCGGTTCGGCATCAATTTTCATCTGTCGATGGATGGGTTAACCATGCTGATGCTGTTTCTTACCTTCTTTATCGGGTTGATCGCCGTTCTTATTTCCTGGAAAGAAATGCAGGAAAAAACCGGATTTTTCCATTTCAATATCCTTTGGATTCTTGCCGGAATAACCGGTGTATTCCTTTCGATGGACCTGTTCCTGTTCTACTTCTTCTGGGAAGTGATGCTGATCCCGATGTATTTTCTGATTGGTATCTGGGGGAACGAAAAACGGATTAATGCCTCCTATAAGTTCTTTCTTTTTACTCAGGCCAGTGGTCTGCTCATGTTTCTTGCCATTCTGGGACTTTACCTGGTCCATGGCAGCACTACCGGTATCTATACTTTTGATTACCAGCAGCTGATTGGTACCCAAATGTCATCAACCATGGAAATGTTGCTGATGCTGGGATTCCTGGCTGCTTTCCTGGTAAAATTGCCTGTTGTCCCCTTCCATAGCTGGCTGCCTGATACCTATACCGAAGCTCCGATGGCAGGCACGCTGATTCTCTCCTCAGTGATGTCGAAGACCGCTGCATACGGATTACTTCGTTTTGTGATACCATTATTCCCGAAAGCGGTGGAATCTTTTGCCCCGATTGGAATGATCCTCGGAATTGTGGGAATACTCTATGGGGCCAAGCTTGCCTTTGCCCAGACAGATCTCAAAAGGCTGGTTGCCTGGTCAAGCGTTAATCATATGGGCTTTATCGTACTAGGGGTTTTCGCTGTCAATGAGCTGGCTTATCAGGGGGTGATCATGCAAATTATTGCGCATGGTGTAAGCACCGGAGCCCTGTTTGTCATTGCAGGAATTCTTGCTGAACGCATGAAAACGCGTGAAATCAGCGTAATGGGCGGGTTATGGACCGAGGTTCCTATGCTGGGCAGTGTGGGTTTGATCTTTGTGATGGCTTCGCTGGGTTTGCCGGGGATGGGAAATTTTATCGCTGAATTTCTGATACTCGTCGGCACCTTTAAATCAAATGTTGCTTTGGCATCCATAGCCTCGGTCGGTCTGATTGCCGGAACAATTTATGCGATCAGGATCATGCAGAAAGTTTTCTTCGGAAAACAAAATTCAGTCGGAAAAATGAACGATCTCTCTGTTCGTGAATCGATAATATTAGGGGCAATGGTTATAGCCATTTTCATACTTGGACTGTTTCCCCGGCCGGTACTCGACTCGGCAAAACCGGCCGTTCTGAAGATTCTCCACGCAAACGAAAAAACAGTTTTATGACCAAACTTGATTTTCTGTGTCTCCTTCCCCTGCTGGTCGTGGCAAGCGCCCCGATCATTATGATGCTAACCATCACAATAGCCAGGAACTTTAAAGTGGTATATGTTTTTTCACTGCTGATGTTTGTCGCAGCCATTGCATCTCTCTTTTTCACTGTTCCCTATATTCCTTACAGGATCGAGCCACTGCTTATTCTGGATGGGTTCAGCATTCTTTTTCTGGGTACAGTTTTCGGGGTCAGCTTTCTGATTACGATCATATCTTATTTGTATCTGAAGAATCATACCGGGGAGCGGGAAGAGTATTTCATTATCCTTTTCATCGCAACACTGGGAGCTTCTGTACTGGTTATGGCGAATCACTTTGTTACGTTCTTCCTTGGACTGGAAACATTGAGTATTTCGCTATATGTATTGATTGCCTATTTAAAATACCGCGATTATTCCATTGAAGCAGGGGTGAAATTCCTGGTTATTGCATCGGTGGCCACTGCATTTTTATTGTTTGGGATGGCGCTGATTTATGCCGCTACCGGGGAAATGAGTTTTGCCGGTGTTGCTGCCGCATTTGAGGAGGGTGGATTATCTCCGGTCCTGCTTGCAGGGTTTGCAATGATGCTCACCGGAATCGGCTTTAAGCTCGCACTGGTACCCTTCCACATGTGGACACCCGATATATATCAGGGGGCTCCGGCACCGGTATCCACCTTTATTGCAACTGTTTCCAAGGGAGCCATACTGGCCGTTTTTATTCGGTTTTTTATCCAGATAGACGGATCCCAGAATAGTGTTCTTATTGTGCTGATATCTGTGGTGGCCATTCTTTCCATGTTTACTGGCAACCTGATAGCCCTGAAGCAATCAAACTTCAAACGGTTACTGGCTTACTCATCCATTGCACACATGGGTTACCTGATGATCACTTTGTTAACCGGAACGGTTTATGGTGTTCAGGCGGCAATATTTTATCTGATTTCCTACATGGTAACCACGTTGGGCACATTCGGCACCATATCCATTCTATCTGTCTGTGAACGCGATGCAGAAGATATTGATGATCTGAAGGGTCTCTTCTGGAAGAACCCGCGCATTGCAGTGGTTTTATCTTTATGTCTTCTTTCCCTTGCCGGAATACCGCTGACTGCTGGTTTTATCGCCAAGTTTTACCTGGTTCTGGAAGGTGTGCGTGCAGGTTTCTGGATTCTGGCCTTCAGTCTGGTGATCAATTCGGTCATCAGCCTGTTCTATTATCTGAGGGTAATCAAAACCATGTTTACCAAATCAGACAGTGAACGATATTTTGGATTACCACCGGCTGGCGGCATTGTTCTGGCCATTGTTCTTATCGGAATACTCTTCCTGGGTATCCTGCCAACCTACCTGACTGAGTTCATCAACAGCTTTCTTTCCCTCTGATAATATGGATAATATGCAAAATTCGGGTGGTGATCCCGCGATGGACCTGTTTTTTAACCTGAGTCCCGACTTGTTTTGCATTGTATCCGGTGATGGCCTGTTTATCAGGCTGAATCCCGCATGGGAATCGACACTCGGGTATTCTGTCGATGAGATGATTGGCAAAAATTTTATCGAATTCATTCATCCAGATGATGCTAAGTCTGCCATTGAACAGGTTGCCTTGCAGATAAACGGTGGTGAAACATTAAATTTCTTAACCCGATTCCTCCATAAGGATGGTTCCTTGAAATGGTTGGAATGGAGGGCGAAAACCGCCGAAAACAGGAAGTTCCTTTATGCGGTTGCCCGCGATGTTACTGACAGCAGGCGCATGAAAGAGCTGCTCGATGAAAAGGAAGGATTACTGCATGCGATCACAAAGTCAGTCAGGGATCCGATCATCATGCTGGATGGCAAAGGGAATATTACCTTTTGGAATGAAGCTGCTGCTGCCGCTCTGGGCTATTCAGAGGATGAAGTGATGGGTAAAAATCTGCACAGGATCATTGTTCCGCATCGATACTTGTCCGCTCATGATAAAGCGTTTGCCCTATTTCAGAAATCCGGCCGGGGAAATGTTATTGACAGGACCCAGGAACTTTTTGCCATTCACAAATCCGGATCGGAGTTCCCAATTGAACTATCCTTGTCGGCATTTCATTTTGGAGGGGAATGGTGTTCGATCGGAATTGTGCATGATATTACCCTGCGCCGGACGGCAGAGGCCGAGTTGCGCAAGCTCTCACAGGCGGTGGAACAGAGCCCGGTAAGTATTGTCATCACAGATCTGAAAGGGGAAATTGAGTATGCAAATCCTAAAGCAGTTGAATCAACCGGCTATTCAAAGGAGGAGCTTAAAGGTCAGAATCCCAGAGTCTTGAAGTCAGGTGAGACCGCTGATTCTGAGTATAAAGGACTTTGGGATGCAATAAGTTCAGGCAAGGAATGGCAGGGGCTCTTTCATAATAAAAGGAAAGATGGGTCTTTTTACTGGGAATCTGCCACGATTTCCCCGGTTATGGATTTAGGCGGGGAAATCGTCAGTTATGTTGCCGTAAAAGAAGACATTACTGAAAGAAAAAAAAATCAGGATGAATTGGCACTGAGCGAAGCTAGGTTAAAAGAGGCGAACGCTACAAAAGATAAACTATTCTCAATAATTGCGCATGATCTGCGGGGACCGATCGGGAATTTTATCCCGATAATAGAAGTACTTACAGATGAAGATTATGACCTGACTAACGAAAACAGAAATAAATTATTGGCAGAGCTGAAGAGGGCATCGATCACAACACTGGGGTTACTGGAGAACCTGCTCAGCTGGTCGGTGAGCCAATCGAAAAAATTCGGGTTCGTATCAATTGATCTGTCTGTCAGAGAATTAATCCATCGGAACGTATCTTTGTTCACCACCGGAGCCAATCAAAAATCAATCACGATCCTGGAGAAAGTTGAGGGGGAACTCTCAGCATTTGCTGATTTGCATGCCATCGATCTCGTGGTTAGAAACCTGATATCGAATGCCCTTAAATTCACGCCAAATGGCGGTGTTATTACAATTTCGGCTAGAGATACCGGAGAACAGATCGAAATAGAAATTGCTGATACCGGAGTGGGGATGAATCAGCTAACTGCAGAAAATCTGCTTAAATCAAAGATCATTCAATCGACGCCTGGAACAAACCGTGAAAGAGGTTCCGGTTTGGGATTGGTCTTATGCAAGGATTTTGTCGTGAGAAATGGCGGGCAAATCAGGGTTGAAAGCGAATTGGGTAAAGGAAGCAAGTTCATTTTCGCGTTGCCGAAAGCTCAGACCACATAATCATTAGTACATCTGTTTATCATTGTGAATTTTCTCCTTAAGCAGGCTTCCTATTTCCTCTTTCTCACAGCATACCAGTCACTGCGGCGTACGCCATCTAAAAAGAAACTTCCGGTAATCATGTCGTAAGCTTCATCGATGGTGCCTTTAAAAGCATATTTGTACCCCTGACTTGTCGTTTCAATGACAATCGCTGTACCAGTAATGTTACTTATTGCATTTAAGGGTGTAAGAGTGGAATTATTGGAAACCGCGGCTGTTCCGGTGAGTGCTCCTGAAATGTGCTGCACAAGGTTAAATGATCCTACAGTAGGGCGGAACCCTGAGGTGAAATTACTGGTCCAGCCTCCGCTTATCGATGGAAGTATGGTGATCATTTGGGAGGCTGATTTCGTTCCGCCAAGGCCGGTTGCCGCCAGAGTCACGGTGTAGGTGCCTCCTGTCATATAAATATGTCCGGGTGTTTCGAGGGTTGAGGTGGAATCATCGCCGAAATTCCAGCTGTATGATGTGGCATCAGTGGATTGGTTAATGAATTTTACCGTATCGCGGGCTAATGCACTGGCAGGTTCGAATGTAAAGGCTGCAACGGGTTTGGGTCCTTTGCTGCAGGATGTAATTAGCAGTAATGTGGCAATAAGCGAGATGAAGAGTGAATAGGATTTCATTTTAATCAGGTTGGATATTGAATAATAAGTGGTCTGGTATTGTGATAGACTCCTTATAGACTGCATTCAACCGGGAAGGTTTAGAGGGTGGCTGATATTCTCCTGTTTTTTTTAAATAGCCGTTCCGCCCCTTTCACCTGTTCGTATCCGGATGCATTCTTCCAGCGGGGTGATGAAAATTTTACCGTCACCTACGCGCCCTTCCGCACCACCGGTGCGTGCCGATTTAAGAATGGCATCAACCGTAATATCAACAAATGCATCGTTTACGGCTATTTCAATTTTTATTTTCGGGATCAGGTCGGGAATGATGATCTGCCCGCGGTACATCTCTTCAATTCGCTGCTGGCCATGGCCGGAAACCCGGCTAACCGTGATTCGTTTGATTTCGGCCTCTATAAGTGCTTCGCGTACTTTATCCAGTTGCACTTCCCTGATAATGGCGGTTATTAGCTTCATTGCCGTTGAATTTTATATCGATCTTATTAGCTTGGGTTTAACATTCCGTAACCTCTTTCCCCGTGATAGGAGCGGTCGAGACCGGCCATCTCATCCTCTTCCGATGATTTGAACCTGACGAATTTATTCAGCACGAAGATCAGGACCCATGTCATTACAGCGGCATAAACAATGGCGATCACGACTGCGATTGCCTGAATGCCCAGCTGGCTCCATAGTGTCCAGGTTCCGCCGGCTGCTGCTGCGGCTTCAGCCATCCAGGAGGGACGGATAAAGAAGACCAGTAAGAGAGCTCCCGTGATCCCACCGATACCGTGAATGCCGAATGCATCCAGACTGTCATCGTAACCCAGTTTGTTCTTCACCATGATGGCCGAGTAACAAACCAGCGAAGCAGCCATGCCGATGATCATAGCTCCGTACGGCTGAACGACACCTGCAGCGGGAGTTACAGCAACGAGCCCGGCTAGGATTCCGCTGGCAAATCCCAGTGCGGTTGCTTTTCCCTGATGCATGCCTTCGATGACCATCCAGGCCAGTGCACCCGAGGCAGCGGCTACCTGCGTTGCGGTTAGCGCCTGAGCTGTACTCAGACCACTGGAAACACTGCTCCCTGCGTTAAAACCAAACCAGCCCACCCAGAGTAATCCTGCACCAAGCATGGTGATCACGAGGTTGTTCGGACGGATCACCTGGTAGGGATATCCGCGCCGTGCACCGAGGTATAGCGCAGCAACCAATCCGCTAACGCCTGCTGAAATATGAACCACGGTGCCACCTGCAAAGTCGATAGCGCCTTTGGGTCCCAGATTAAAAAGGAAGCCGTCTGACGCCCAAACCCAGTGACAAAGCGGATTGTAGACAAACAAGCTCCAAAGGGCGATAAAGAAACAGTACGCCTTGAAGGAAACACGTTCTGCAAAAGCACCCGCTATCAGGGCCGGAGCAATAATGGCAAACTTGCCCTGAAACATCGAAAAAACATATTCGGGTATTCCGGCACTCATGATGCTCGTATCGATCCCCTTAAGGAAAAAATAGTCGGAGCTCCACCCGAACCAGCCACCCAGCACATTCTTGCCGAAACACATGCTGTATCCGAAGATTACCCATAATACGGCAATGATTCCCATGGCTACAAAACTGTGCATGATCGTTCCGAGAACGTTTTTTGATCTCACCAGACCGCCGTAGAACATGGCCAGTCCGGGTATCATCAGCAGAACCAGCGCGGTGGAGGTGAGCATCCAGGCAGTGGCTCCGGTATCTATAACAGGGGTGACAGCGGCAATGGTTTCCATGTTTGTGAGTTTTATGTCGCAAACATAAAAAACTTTCGATGTATATCGAAAAAATAGGGGGGGGTACCAAGAAAAAAAGACAAAAATGACAGAAGACGGACAGAAAAATAGGGGGGTAGCAGTTGTAATCAAAAAAATTGGTACGGCAGCGAAAAGGTCCCCGCTTTCGGCTTCGCCTTCGCTCGAACGTTCTTTCAAATCCCGCGGTACGGCAGCGCGAACGTTCTTTCAAATCCCGCGGTACGGCAGCATAAAGGTCCCGGCTTCAGGCTGCGCCTGCGCCGGGATGACAGAGAAGGGCTTCCTAATTAGGAAAGCTTAAAAAAGAAAGCACTTTTCAGAAATATCTGCAAAAGCGTTCTTTTAGTCATTTCAGCAAAAGCGTTCTTCCAGAATTTCAGCACAAGCGTTCTTCCAGAATGTGTCCTACGTACCATTCCTTTTTTGTCATCCCGGCGCAGGCGCAGCCTGAAGCCGGGACCTTTACGCTGCCGTACCGAGGCAATTGAGAGCACCTTTACGCTGCCGTACCGAGGCAATTGAGAGCACCTTTACACTGTCTTACCGAGGCAATTGAGAGCCCCTTTCCACCTTTATTTCCTTTTCTGCTTCAGCGCTTTGGCAATTGCCGCTTCGGCCAGCGGTTCCATCACTTTATAACCGGCAACCGTAGGATGCACGCCATCTTCTGTAAGTTCGGCTTTCAATCCCCTTCTCCCGTCAACGGTGGATGAATAATAATCGAGGTAGATCAACCCTTTACTTTCTGCGTAATCTTTCATCATCTTATTCAGGGTGACAATTTTATCAGCAGGAAACTGCCCGGGTTTCCAGGGAAAATCATAAGCAGGCAGCACTGAACTCAAGACAACGCTGATATGATTGGCAACAGCAAGTTCCGACATCGACATAATATTGTTCATGATCATTTCCAGTGTCGACGGACCTGTATTTCCGGCTATATCATTGATCCCGGCAAGTATGACTACTGCTTTGGGTTGCAGGGCAATCACATCGGCCCTGAATCTTAATAACATCTGAGGGGTTGTCTGACCGCTGATTCCCCGGTTGATGTAGGGACGGCCTTTAAAGAATTCCGGACAAAGCTCTTCCCAGCCGATAGTTATGGAGTTTCCCATGAATACGATTCTGTTTTCACCTGCTGCCGGCAATCCAAGCTTTTCGTTGGTATCTTTGAAGTAGTTCAGGTTTGGCCAGTCTTTGGTCTGGGAAATTGCACCTATTGAAAAGGAGAAGATAGCCATGCTGAGAATAAGGTTACGGAGTTTCATTGATATAGTTTATAAGAATTTTTGTTATAAAGTGATTGTTAACAGCCTTAAGACACCAACCCGGAAATCGTCTGGGATACAATATTAAAAGTTATACCGGCTTAATATTTTAGAGTAAATGGAGCTTCCGTCAGGGGCTGTCTGAGATTTGAACAAGGTAAGCTGCTCCTGGAATCTTGAAATCATTTCATCCGCAGTTTCAATATTGAATGCATAATATAAGCTTTCAGAGTGTATGCCAAAGGGCTGAGCGAAAACAGAAGTTGCATAACCCAAAGTCAATATCGCTTTTTTATGCTCGGGTTTTCTGGTAAAAATAAATTGAACTTCCCGATTATCAGTAAGGGCTTTATACAGTTCCTCATCATTGTCGTAAATAATTATATTGGCCCGGAGAACACCATGGTTAAGCAGTTTGTCGACATTGTCATATTTATCCACCGCCCCGGTGAAATAATTATTCAGATCGGTAGCTCCGGTTACTGTGTTGCCGGAACTTGCCAGGCATACAGCAACTTCATCGTCTGAAGCTATTGGTCCCACCCATTTAAAAAGAGATTCATTTGCCTTCGTCCTGACCATAGAAAAGAGCATGGTGTTAGGAGTGCTCAGGACTTTGTCATAAGCTGTTTTCCAATCCGTTACACTGACTGCTGTTCGATTGATCTTTAATTCGAGCCTGGCGAAAAGACTATCGAGAATCTCCACCGAAGCACCAGTCGCGGCCCCATTCTCGGAATAATTAAATGGATGGTATTCCTCTGTGAGATAGGAGAATTTTTCCGGATCGCCATTAACCGGTAATTTATCCTTGGCGCATTGTGTGAACATCACCGTCATTGCAGCCAGGAAAAGCGGCAGAATTAAATGTTTTTTCATGATTTAAAATTAATCTTTTTTGAATTAAGTAATTATCAATTAATTTTTGAGGAATTTGCAGAAAATCAACTACTTGCCTCATTGATAGACTTAGAGTTACGGCCTTGGTCAAATAGTTTTGAGTACTTCTAATATCCTCGCTATTTTAGCCCGGGGGAAATTCTTTTAAAAGCTTATGTCGCAAATGATTGAACTGGTGGTTTTTTATCTCAGCGGGCAGCGGTTTGCACTGCATCTTGCTGAGGTCGACAGCATTGTTCATAGTGTTGAAGTTCAGCCTTTACCCATGGCACCAGCCTATATCACGGGCACCATCAATTTTCATGGTGAATTTCTTCCCGTGATCAATCTGCGTAAATTATTTCTTTTGCCGGAAAGAGAAATGGAATTGACTGACCATCTCATTATTACTCATAAAGCATCCACAAGAGTAGTGATCTGGGTGGATTCAGTGACTGAAATTGTTGCTGTACCGGATTCTGAAATCTCTGATACCAACCACATTTTGCTGGAATCGGAGTTTATTGAAGGATTATTTAAAATTCAGGATGAAATTGTTCTGATACATGACCTGAACCGGCTTCTCGAAACCGAGCAAATCGTTAAACTGAAAATAGCTATTGAAAGGGGACGTGGGACCCTATGAATATTGATCTGTCTGATGCACTGCTGGTTGCGCTGAAAGATTTCCTGCAACTTCATATGGGGCTTAATTTTTCCCGCAGGCAAGACAGGGAGCTGGTCCAAAAAATCGGATTGGCAGCGAATGCATTCGGATATGAGGATTTGACGGTATTCGTAGAATGGCTTCTCAAAGGCTTGATGACAGAGCGACAAACCGGCAGGCTGGCTAGCTATCTGACCGTTGGGGAAACCTATTTTTTCCGTGAGAAAAAGAGTTTTGATTTTCTTGAGCAAATATATCTTCCGGGACTGATCCGGAAACGATACGGCGCAGGAATGCACCTCCGGATCTGGTGTGCAGGATGTGCTACAGGGGAAGAGGCTTATTCTCTGGCCATAGTTCTATTGCAATCATTGCCTGAAATTCATCTGTGGAATATCAAAATTTTGGCAACGGATATTAACCCGGATTTTCTGGAAAAAGCAAAAAGAGGTATTTATACCAAATGGTCATTTCGTAATACCAGCCCGGAATTTCAAAACAGGTATTTCACACAGATCGGGAATAAGGAGTATCAGATTCTTCCGGAAATAAGGAATCTTGTCCAATTTTCCTCTCTCAACCTGGCCGGTGATTCTTATCCGTCGAAGGTCAACGGGACCGATTCTTTTGATATTATTTTCTGCCGGAACGTGATGATTTATTTTTCGGTGGAGTATGCCCGGATCATTACCGGACGTTTTTATCAATCCCTGGTAAACGGGGGTGTGCTGATGGTAAGCCCGGTGGAGATGTCGCCTATGATTTCTTCAGAATTCAGTAAAATAGATTATGCCGGTTTCACTATTTACCAGAAGGGTAACCATAAGCTCGAAAAAAGCATGGAGCCGTTTCCGGACTTTACTGCAAATATCAGCCTGCCTTCTGTACAGACGCCTGAAAATATACCTGAAGCCGGGGTTAAAATAGAGGACCAGAAGGAGTTTGTCAGGCTTAGAAGTCTGTTGTCCATTGACAAGCCAACTGAACCTTTTGCGCTTACCGGGGGATCTGATATTCTCGCAAAGGCTAAAGCCAGCGCTGATGAAGGTAAGCTGAAGCAAGCCGAGGAGCTTTGCAGGCAAGGGCTGAGTATCGATAAGCTTAATCCGGCCTTCTACTATCTGCTGGCAACATTGATGCAGGAGGAGGGCAGGGATGCTGAAGCAATTCCGATGCTGAGGATGGCATTATATCTCGACCCGGATTTCGTTCTGGCCGATTTTCTTTATGGAATTTTATGTCTGAAAGCAGGCGACCGGATAACCGGGTTAAAGTCCTTTAAGAATGCCGGCATCAGCCTGGCGAAATTGTCGCCCGACGATATCCTGCCGGATTCTGATGGATTATCGGTAGCGAGATTTAAGGAGATTCTGGACTCGATAACAGGATAACTATGGATATAAAGAAGATACTGAGGGATAGAGCATCTGTTTTAGCTAAGCCACGGATTACTGAGGTTGCCAGCGAAGGCGGAATGGATGGACTGGGATTTTTACTGGCTGATGAGCAATATATTATCGATTCAGCTTACGTTTCCGAGGTGATCCCTTTGAGGGAGTTTACGCCGTTGCCCTGCACACCGTCGTTTATCCTGGGCATCATTAACGTGCGTGGGAGAATCCTGTCAGTAATCAATCTTAAAACTTTTTTAAACCTGCCGGAAAAGGGACTGACCAACCTGAACCGGGTGGTCATAGTGAGGCATCAGGATATTGCCTGTGGGATTCTGGTGGATGACGTTAGCGGGAAGATTCAGATATTCCCCGGGCAGCTTAGCTCTGCCATACCCACACTGACATCGGCACAAAAGGAATATCTCATGGGCGTAACACAGGACCGCTCGATTGTGCTGGATATTGAGAAGTTTTTGTCCGATGATAAAATAATAATTTGTGAAGAACCTTAATCATCTTACCAATGAAAAACAGATTTTTAGGCAAGAGTCTAAGTGCAAAATTAATTACGCTGTTCCTGATAGTATCCATTATTCCTATTGTATTGATTGGAATAGTCAGCTATTCAAATTCAAAGAGTGTACTAAAGAACAGCATCGAAACCAACATAAGTTCGATCATAAATTCGAGGGCAAAGCATATTGAAAACTTTGTAACCGTTAGCCTCGATGTGGTTAATAGTGCCAGTGCTTTGAGCCTGTTCAGGGAAAATCTTTATAATCTTGAGAACAGGATTGAACCCGAAAAAGCACACCTTATACTTGAGGAGGCCATGGAAAGCTGGACTGCCAACAGTAACCTATTTTACCGTGCAAAAATCATGAACCTTAAAGGAGAGATTGTTGCCACAACAAAAAGTATTTTTGATGATTCAGGGGAAAGCCGTGGGGACAGGGATTATTTCATCCAGGGGTTAAAAGGTCCCTATGTATCGGATCCTTATATGTCCGCCGATGACAAAGTTGCCGGAATTGCTTATGCATCCCCAATCCTTGCTCCCGGTTTGAAAAAGCAGGTCATTGGCGTTCTCGTTATTCATCAGGCTACTGATGCAGCAAAAAATAAGATTAAGAAAGGTGATCTTATTGGTGCAGGGATTGGTGTCAATCAGATCACAAACAATTCAGAGGGATTAGGAAGAACGGGTGAAACCTATCTGATAAATCAGGAAGGATTGCTTATAACGGATTCCCGGTTTAATAAGGATGAGATCCTGAAAACCAAAATTGATCCGGCTATGCGGCAAGAACGGCTGACTAATTCTGGGCTTTTGAATTACAAGGACTATCGTGGGCAGGATGTTGTTGGCGGCTATCAAAAGATCGCTGGAACGAATTGGGCTCTTATCGGCGAATTTGATACGGCAGATGTTTTTAGTCCCGTATCCCGACTGGCCACCATGATGATTATTTTAGGTGTGATTATTTTAGTGCTGGTTGTTCTGCTCGCCTATTTTATTGCCGGATATTTTACCCGGCCCATCGTTCTCCTGACAGAAGCGGCCAGATCTATTGCCCTCGGAGATCTGAACCAGCCAATAAAGGTTAATATGGATGATGAGATTGGTCAACTGGCTGAGTCATTCAGAACCATGCAAAACAGCATGAGAGTTAAAACCCAAAGTGCAATAGAAATATCCGAAGGAAATTTGTTGACCGATATTCAGCCCTTGTCGGATAAGGACAGCATGGGGATCGCTTTTCAGACGATGGTAGCAAAGCTCAGGCTTCAGTTGAAGGATATCAGTGAGGGCATCAACGTGCTGGCTTCCTCATCAAGCGAAATAATGGCTTCAGTGACCCAGCTGGCTTCCAATTCAGCCGAAACAGCCACCTCGGTTGGCGAAACCACCACCACCGTTGAGGAGGTAAAGCAGACGGCCATGGTATCCAATCAAAGGGCAAAATTAGTTTCGGAAAACTCTATCAAAATAGCGGATATTTCAAAGGAAGGGAACCGGGCAATTGCCAATACCATTGAAGGAATGTCCAGAATCAAACAGCATATGGGAGCTATTGCAAATATGGTGGTGAAGCTGTCGGAGCAAAGCCAGACCATTGGTGAAATAACAGCTTCCGTAAATGAACTCGCGGAACAGTCGAACCTTCTGGCTGTTAATGCGGCTATCGAAGCAGCTAAAGCCGGGGAGCAGGGTAAAGGATTTACCGTGGTTGCCCAGGAGATCAAAATGCTTGCTGAGCGTTCAAAAGAAGCAACCGCTCAGGTTAGGGTGATACTACGTGATGTTCAGAAATCGATCAGTTCAGCAGTCATGGCTACAGAAGAAGGAACCAAAGCAGTTGAAGAAGGCTTAAAACTAACCAATCAATCAGGGGACACTATCAGGATTCTTTCTGAAAGTGTTGCTGAAGCTGCGAATGTGGCTATACAGATTGCTGCTTCCAGCCAGCAGCAACTTGAAGGAATGGACCAGGTGGTTGTTGCCATGGAGAATATCCGCGAGGCAAGTACTCAAACAGTGATCAGCACGCAGCAATCAGTGGATTCGGTTAACGACCTGCAAAAGGTTGGGCAAAAACTTGATGCTTTGATGAAACAATACAGGCTATTTAAATGACAAGCCGCGAGGATTTTATAAAGAAACTACAAGCCACGTTCCGAGTTGAAGCGGCTGAGGGTATCACCAATCTGACTGCTAACCTGATTGAACTTGAGCAGGAGCTTACGGAAGTCCGGCGGTCGGAGCTGATCGAAACTTCTTTCCGGGAAGCCCATAGTTTGAAAGGAGCTTCCCGTGCGGTTAATGAAACCATCATTGAAAAGATTTGCCAGGCAATGGAGAGTGTTTTCTCTGGCCTCAAGCATAAAACCCTGACTTATGACTCCCGATTGTTCGATGTTTTTCATCGGGCATTGAATGCCATCAGCAATGTCTTGAACGATAGCGGTAACCAGCATTCCGATTATATCACCGGAATGGTTAACGGTGTTCTCGAGGATTTATTAAATGCTGAAACAGGGAATATTAATCAGATAAAGGCTCCTGCCGTTGAGAAGGCGGAAACTATTGCTGAATCACCGAGGTTAGCGCCAGAGGTTAATTCTGCGCCTGGGAGGCAGGCTGAAACCGTCAGGATTTCCATCGAAAAATTGAATGATTTGTATTTTCAGGCGGAAGAGCTGATTGAGTTCAAGCAAACATTCTCTCATCTGAAAGGCGGCCTTCAAAACCTTGCCATAAAGCTTCAATCATGGAAGCAGGAATCATCGGCTGAGCAGAATTCCGAATGGACAGTATCCCTCGTGAAAAGTATGGAAGAGGACCTGGAGATTCTGCGCAAAACTATGGTGCGCGAGAGCTATAATTCAGGGGTTAAGATCGAGTCGCTGTTGGATGAGGTAAAGAAAATCATGTCTTTACCCTTTTCAACAATTCTCGATGGATTCTCCAAATCGGCACGTGATTTATCAAGGGACCAGGGTAAGGAAGTGATGGTTCAGATAAGCGGCGGTGATATAGAAATCGATCGCCGGATACTTGAAGAGATCGGGAACCCTCTGAATCATATCGTGAGGAACTGCATCGACCACGGGATTGAGAAACCTGCGGACAGAACCGGCAGGGGAAAACCCGCTCAGGGGACTATCAGGTTATCTGTGGACAGGATGGAGAATAATCGGGTGGAGATCATTATTGCGGACGATGGTTCCGGAGTTGACCTGGAAAAACTCAGGACAAAATATATCAGGCAGGAAAACCTGTCCGAAGAGGAGGCGGAAAAAATATCAGAATCCGTGCTTCTGGATTATACCTTTAAATCAGGAGTATCCACCGGTGAAATGATTACCGACATTTCCGGACGGGGACTCGGGCTGGCGATTGTGCGGGAGAAGATTGAGCAACTTGGCGGCTCAGTCACCATCGATACCAAAAGAGATCAGGGGACGGAATTTCATATTCAGGTTCCTTTGTCGATGGCAACCTTCAGAGGAGTGCGAATTCAGGTGGGTGAACGCGAATTTATCATGCCGACCGGAAAGATTGAAAAAGGCCTGCGATTAGAGAAGGCAGCGGTCAAAACCATTGAAAACAAGGCAACCATTGTTTATCATGGAGAGATATTACCGCTGGTTTGCCTCGCGGATGTGATCGGTGTACCCTATAAGGAGAGCTCTGACAATTATATCCAGATTCTTGTGATGGGTTCGCTGGGAAAGCGTATAGGGTTCAGTGTTGATGCAATAATCGACGAGGAAGTTGTTCAGCTGAAGAAGTTCAATGCTCAGCTTAAGCGCGTCAGGAATATCGCAGGTGCAACCGTTCTGGGTTCAGGTAAGGTGGTGCCGGTGCTCAACGTTTCCGACCTGCTTAAATCTGCATTGAAAGAATCAGGTGGAAACGATCGTAACAGGTTGGTTGTTACCGAACATAAGAAGAAATCCATTCTTGTGGTCGAAGATTCGATCACTTCCAGAATGCTCCTGAAAAATATTCTGGAGACAGCGGGCTACAGTGTGTCGACTGCCATCGATGGAATTGAAGGATACACAAAGCTTAAAGAATATCCCGCAGATCTGGTGGTTTCCGATATAGATATGCCTCGGATGAATGGGATCGACATGACCTCGAAGATCCGCTCTGACCGGTCGCTGGGGGAGATTCCAATTGTACTGGTTACTTCACTTTCCAGGCGCGAGGACCGCGAGAGGGGAATGGAAGCCGGGGCCAGTGCTTATATCGTTAAGAGCAACTTCGATCAGAGTAATCTCCTCGAAGTTATTGAACGTTTGATAGGATAAAAAAATCAAAGATGGTAAACGTATTAATCGTTGAGGATTCCCGTGTTGTCAGTGAGTACCTGTACTATATATTCAGTAAGGATCCCCAGATACAAGTGATTGGAAATGTAAGCAACGGCAGGCTGGCGGTTGATTTCATACGGGAACACAAACCAGATGTAATAACTATGGATATTGATATGCCCATCATGAACGGGCTGGAAGCAACCCGCATTATCATGTCCACCAATCCTGTTCCGATCCTGATAGTCACCGCAAGTCGAAATGCACAGGAAGTTTCCACTTCCATTGAGGCTATGGCTGCCGGAGCATTGGCTGTCATTGAGAAACCGGTTGGGATTGGCCATCCGAAAGAGGAAGAACTGGCAGAAAGGCTGGTGAATATGGTTAAGCTGATGGCCGGTGTGAAAGTGGTGAAGAGGAAGGCTAAGACTCCTGTTACGGCACCAATAAAACTGGCGTCGGTAAAGCCGGTAGCTTTATCGGAAAATCATATGATTCCGAATATTGTTGCCATCGGAGTTTCTTCTGGCGGCCCGCAGGCCCTTCAAAAAGTTTTTGCAGGGATCAGTGCAAAGTTTCCGGCACCCATAGTGGTTGTGCAGCATATCGCAGCCGGCTTTTTATCGGGGTTGGTCAACTGGCTGGGTAATTCAGTCAGGATACCACTACACATTGCGGAAGAAGGAGAAAAGATGTTGCCGGGCCATATCTATTTTGCTCCGGACCTTCATCAGATGGGAGTTACCCGATCAGGAAGGATTCATCTCATGCCCCCGGTTCAGAATACCGGCATTTGTCCGTCGGTTGCACATCTATTCAAAAGTGTGCTTGATGCTTACGGAGCTTCATCCCTGGGTATCCTGCTTACCGGCATGGGCAGCGACGGTTCCCGGGAGCTTAAGGATTTGCTGGATAGCGGAGCCCTGACTATTGCGCAGAGCAAGGAAAGCTCTCTGATTTTTGGAATGCCGGGTGTAGCTATCCAGCTGGACGCTGCAAAATATATACTCAGTGCTGAGGAAATTGGTTCCTATTTGCTGGAGATCGAAACAAAATTCATGAAGTAACAGGATGGACACAAGAATTAAAAACATTTTGATTGTTGAAGACAGCCGGACACAGGCTGAGGAGTTGAAGTATTTACTGGAGAACAACAACTGTTATGTCCGTCATGCATTAAATGGTGAATTAGCCCTCGAAATACTAAGAAGTTTTGTTCCTGAAGTCATTATCAGCGACATTGTTATGCCGGGAATGGATGGATTCACACTTTGTTCGGTCATTAAATCAGACACCCAGCTTAAGCATATTCCTGTAATTCTCCTGACCGCACTGTCCGATTCAAAGGATGTAATTAAGGGGTTGGAATGTGGTGCCGACAGTTTTCTGGTAAAACCCTATTCCGAAGAATTCCTGATTGCCAGGATAGAATATTTCCTGCAGAATACAGAATTAAGAAAAGACCTTGCAGATGATGCTCCGCTCGAGATCCTGTTTGGCCAGGAGAAATACACGATTGGTTCATCGCGCAGGCAAATCATGGACCTTTTGCTTGCCAACTACGAGAACTCCATGATGAAAAACCAGGAGCTCATAGAAAGCAATAAAAGCTTGCAGGCAGCCAGGGACAACCTGAACCGGATGAATACTCACCTCGACCAGATGGTGAGGGTTCGCACCCAGGAGCTGGAAAACAGCAATGCGAACCTCAAGGCAGAAATTGAAGAAAGAAAACGGGTTGAAATAGAACTGATCGCTGCAAAAGAAAAGGTTGATGAAGCCAGCCGTCTGAAATCAGCTTTCTTAGCCAACATGAGCCATGAGTTACGTACTCCGTTGAATGCCATTATGGGTTTCTCGGATTTGATGACCGAGGCAGATCCCGATGAAAAGGACCGTTACGCCCAGATCGTGTATAAAAGCTCAAATCATTTGCTTGGTTTGCTCGACGATGTATTTTTCGTTTCCCGGCTGCAAAGCGAAAAACTTACGCTTAACCTTACTGAATTCAAACCGGCTGAAATGGTTAACAATGCATTTAAAATTTTTAATCAACCTGATTCTGTCAAAAAACTGGATTTTAGGGTATTAAACCCGATAGAGTACAGTCAGATCAGCGTTACTTCAGATGCAGGTAAAGTTAGCCAGGTGCTTACCCATTTGTTGTCCAATGCATTAAAGTACACTTTTAGCGGGTATGTTGAGTTTGGGTTCGATATCAGGAACGGGTTTCTTGAATTCTTTGTAAAGGATACCGGAATTGGTATTGATGAAAAGGAGCAAGAAAGTATTTTCGATGCTTTCTATCGCGGGCAGCTGGCAAAAAGCTCAATTATTGGAGGAGCGGGTTTGGGGCTTAATATAGCCAAGATGGTGGTGGAGTTATTAGGAGGCGAAACCGGAGTGCAATCTGAACCAGGCAAGGGCTCGCGTTTTCATTTTACTATTCCCATGGTTAGTCCGGAGTTGGTTAGTGCTTAATTAAGCCTGAAAATTCGTTCCTTTGCGGACAATTTATCAGAAGACTTTGAATCAAGAAGAAATAAGCAGACGGAGGACATTCGGGATCATCAGCCACCCGGATGCCGGAAAAACCACCCTGACGGAGAAAATCCTGTTATTCGGGGGAGCTATCAAGACGGCGGGTGCTGTAAAGATGAACAAGATCACGAAAACCGCCACCTCCGATTTTATGGAGATTGAGAAGCAGCGTGGAATATCGGTGGCAACCTCAGTCATGGGTTTTGAATACGACGGGTACAAGATCAATATTCTCGATACACCCGGTCATAAGGACTTTGCCGAAGATACTTACCGGACTCTCACTGCTGTGGATAGTGTTATTCTGGTGGTTGACTGTGTAAAGGGTGTTGAGGAGCAAACGCGCAAGCTGATGGAAGTGTGCCGGATGAGGCATACCCCCGTGATTATCTTTATCAATAAGCTCGATCGGGAGGGTATCGATCCCTATGATTTGCTTCATATCATTGAGCAGGAACTGAGCATTCATACCCGGCCGCTCACCTGGCCAATTGGCATGGGCGCTGGATTTAAAGGCGTATATAATCTTTACACCAAACATCTTCTGCTTTTTACCCCTCATATCACCAAGATTTCTGATGATCAGTTTGCCATCGATGATCTGGCCAGTCCGGAGCTCGATAAGCGGGTAGGGGCCGAATCCGCCAATCATCTCCGTAAGGATATTGAATTGATTGACAGTGCTTACGAACCTTTCGACAAAGATCTTTACAGCGAGGGATATCTCGCTCCGGTATTCTTTGGCAGCGCAATTAATAATTTCGGTGTCAAGGAGCTTCTGGATACCTTTATTACTATCGCTCCGTCGCCGCTATCCCGCCAAACCGAAACCCGTGAGGTAAAGCCGGAAGAGAATGATTTCTCTGGATTCGTGTTTAAAATTCATGCCAATATCGATCCTAAACACCGCGACCGTATTGCATTCTGCCGTATTGTATCTGGTAAGTTTGAGCGCAATAAATTCTTCTATCATACCCGTCTGGATAAGAAGCTTCGATTTTCCAGCCCAACCAGTTTTATGGCCAACGAAAAGGCTATCGTTGAGGAAGCCTATCCCGGAGATGTTGTCGGGTTGTATGATACCGGAAATTTCAAGATCGGTGACACGCTGACCGAAGGAGAGAAGCTGACTTTTCAGGGGATTCCGAGTTTTTCACCTGAGATATTTAAAGAGCTTATCAATAAGGATCCTTTCAAGACCAAACAACTTGAAAAGGGAGTCAGACAGCTCTCCGATGAGGGTGTAGCCCAATTGTTTATCAAACAGCCGGGTAACGTCAAAATTATCGGAACTGTCGGGGAACTGCAATTTGAAGTCATCCAGTTCAGGTTGCTCCATGAATACAGTGCATCCTGTACTTTTCAGCCGCTCCGGTTGTATAAGGCATTCTGGTTCACCTCAAAAGACAAGGCACAGATGAATAAGTTTATCTCACTGCAAGCCCAGCATATCACCTTCGATAAGGACGACCGGCCGGTATTCATGGCCGAAAGCGAATGGCATTTTAAAGTGACCCGCGAGGTTTATCCGGCACTTTCGTTCCATATTACTTCGGAGAACAAATAAGAAGACTGCAGACTGAAGACTGAAGACTGAAGACAGCGTTACTGGATAATAATCAGTTTTTGGTAAAGTTTCTGTCCGGTGAATAAAGAGATCTGGTAATATCCTTTTTTCCAGCCAGATACGTCTATTGTTTTTTTATATGGCGAATTAGTGCCAATGCTTCCTGAGTACACCATCTGACCAAGAATATCGTTGATAATCAATTTTTCCACAGGATTCCCATTACTTTCAATCATAAGTGTCAGGACATTACTCGCCGGCACAGGATAGACTGCGAAAGTAAAATCCTCACGGTCCGTTTGGACATCATTAAGTATGCTGATCCTGCATACAGCCGAGTTGTTCGATTTATCAGATTCCTCATTAATTGCAGGATTGTCAATGCTGGCGGCAATCATATAATCACCTGTTAAAAGGTAACGGCTGAATGGAAGTCTGGTCTCATTAGTCCATTCTGATCCACTGGATATACCGATGCAGCTGGTCTGGCCAAGATCGGAGACTATAGAATCCATGGCTGAATTCATCAGGTTGAAATGTACACTGGTTGCCACCGAAGGGCCCTGGCCTATATTCCCGACAGTTAGTTTTATCTGCATTTGTGCTGGCCAGCTGACTTCCGGAATGGTGGCGACAATCCGGGTGATGATCAGATCAGGTTTCAAAATCGCGTTGCCTTCCTGCTCAATGGTGGCTGTTTTTGGACTGCCATTTGCTCCCGGGGCGGTGACCGTGATTACTCCGGTACGAATTGTCCTATCCGGATTTGCATCTACCGAAATGCTGATGGTCCCGTCATTACTGCCATTTAATCCTGTCGTGATATGAATCCAGGTAGTTCCGGTGGTAACAACTGAACTCCAGGTCAGCGATCCGCGGCCGGAATTAAAAACATCGATGGAGGCATCGCCGGCGCTATAAGCAACAGATTGGGAGGCCGGTAAAATATTTAACACCGGAGGGTTTCCGGCCTGATTGATGGTGACGGTTTTTGGACTGCCTGTTGTTCCGGTGGAAGTAATGGTGATTATCCCCGTACGCAAAAAACTGTCGCTGTTGGCATCGACCGCAACGCCGATGGTTTCGGTATTATTTCCCATGGCACCGGAGGATAGGTGGACCCAGGCCGAACCTGTGGTAACTGCAGCGGTCCAATCCATGGTTCCGCCTCCTGTATTGGTTACATCAAAAGTGGTGGTTCCCCCGGTGCGGGCTACGGTTCGTGAGCCGGGCGATACATTAAGAACAGAAGCGGGCACTGCTAAACTAAAATCAAAAGAAATGGTTGCTCCGGCAGAACCCACGTTGGTTATTTCAATCCCTCCTGCCGAGCCATTGCTTAAGGTGCAGGACGGATTGCTGGTGGCATTGAAGGTGGTTTTTCCTGATTCCGAGGAGTAAAAACCTGAATTGATTTCTCCGTTGACCGTAGCCGTTCCGTTTGGACGGAAAACGTATACCTCATCCGGAGGGCCCTGACTGTTGCCGTTTAGTGACGGAGTTACCCGGTAAATAATGAGTCCCGAACCCGGAAGAGCAGATTCAAACATGCCTTCGGCTTTCCGGTATTCAACAACGAAATATTCGGATGTGCTGTTGGGCGATCTGATCTTGTAAGCGGCGTAACCATCAGTCGATAGCGGTGCCAGGGAATAGCGCCCCGCTGTTGTTATTTCAGTAATACCGGTAAACCAATGTCCATATTTTTCCTTGGTATATGCAGTATGCGACTGCGGTGGCGTGGTGTTGCTCCCCATAACATCCCATTTTCCCACTGGCGAAATGGTGGTGTTTACGTATCGGTATAAATCAGGAAAACCAATGGAGTGCGACATCTCATGGCACAGGACACTAACTCCGAAAGATTGGGATAGCTGGAAATTGAAATTCCAGACCCGTGCACCGGAAATCCTTACATCATAGGAGTACAGCGCCCACATGTGCGGCCAGAGGAGGTCGTTCCAGCCTTGTACCGCTCCCTGAATGATAAAGCAGATATTGTCGACTTTCCCATCATTATCATTATCAAAATCCAGTCCGCTGGATTCAAGCTGACCCTTCATGGCTTCCGTGGCGTTTTTGAGAAGGGTCATTTCACGAGTCTGCCTTTCTGTATCAGTACTATACCCGTTGGGATTTGTGGTGAGATCGTATTTGCAATAATAGCTTCTCGGATTAGGATCCTGGTAGGATTCAACCGTGCTACCGCCATTATTCGGAAAAAGTGTCGTGTTGATGGTTAGCTGTGATTTTGATTCAGCCAGAAAATACTGCACCATGGATACACTTCCGGAGGCATTAAATGCCGTTGTGTAGTTCGCTGTGCCGGTTGAATATTCCTGCTGATCGCTAAAGCGGATGAATATCACAATGTTGTTGATGGTTCCGGTGGTAGTCTCCGAAGAGGAACCTTTGAACGCAGGAATTTTGAACCGATGGCTGCTCAGGCGGATGATTTCTTCCGGATCCAGATTCAGGCCGGGATGAAGTCCTGCAGCTGCCGGATCAGATTTGCCTGCTAGAAAAGTGGTCGGTAACAGGCGGCTCCCCAACTTTTTAGCATACACATAAAAGCCGGACACGGAATCCTGAATGATGGTATAGTTGTTGCTGTCATGCAGCCAGTTATGGAATTCATCACCGGTGGCGAGGCAATTAAGTATGGTTCCATCCGGTTGTATCAGCTTTTGGGGAACATTCTTCAGATAAGCTGCATCGGCATGGAAAAAGGAGTTGGCCAGAAAGAGGGCCGTGAGTAAGACTTTATGAATTTTCATTCGTAAATGAATCATTAATTCAATGATAATCAGCTTATATTCATGGAGCCCCCAAATTATTTCCTTTCATTTTGGAAGCTTTGCTCATGAGGGGTTCATGCCCCAATTAGATTTCGTTGCTTTTTAAAAGCTCCCCGAGGTAGTGTTTCTGGATGCCAAATACTTGTTTGATGGCGGCTATCTCAGACAATATTCTCTCTCTGTCCGGATTCACCTGCTGAGTCTTTCGCCCAACAATCATCACATTTTTAGGTGTATGTTCTGTGGAGATAAACTCAAAAACTTTGGTACGGTAACCATAGGCTTCCAGAATCATTGCCCTGATGGTATCCGTGATAATCTCCGCTTGCCGCTCCTTCAGGATTCCGTATCTGACAATATTATTCAACTCATTGGTGACGTTCATT
>CAIXHD010000321.1 GCA_903919065.1 uncultured Bacteroidota bacterium | reverse complement strand
TGAAAAAAGATATAGGCTTTCCCTTTGGCAGTTTCTTTAATAAATCGAAAAAGCCTGCAATGGTAAGGCCAGATGATTGCCTTGTAAAGATCAAGTGAAACCAGCAGGCTGTCCTGCGTTCCCAGATCATCGGCACAGGAAATTACAACATCACGATTACCGACAAGTTCCAAAACCTTACCCCAGTATTTCATTTTCAACTCGAGGATCTTTTCCATCAGGGCCTGAATCAGCTTCTCATTGCCGAGCATATCCATAAAAAACTTCTCATAGCCGGTCATCCACATGGCATGTTCCCACATTCCGGAGCTCATTCTTTCGACGAAACAGGCTTGTTGCTGAATGTCAATAACACGATCTACCTGTTCCTGAATTCCCACAAACCTTTCCGGATCCAGTGGATCAGGCCATGGATAATTTTCAATATCCTTAACAGTTTCGGCATTTGCCAAAGGATGCAGATACTGATCATAATACATCCCGCCTTCCACCGGCATTTGCCAGCCAATCCCAAATTCATCAATCAAACGGGAATACTTTCCTTCCAGCCACGCTGTCTTTCTGAGCGGAGCAATGGAAGGGGACCGAGGCCTGACTGAGCCAACATCTGTTTTAAAGAGCAATGCCAATGCAGGATCAAAATCGGCCAGTTGAGTGACATCATCCTGCACAGTCGATTCGGTTTCAATCCCGAGATATTTCTTAAGATTTCGCAATGCGCGGATATTGATGCCTGTTACGGCAGCTGCGCCAAGATCAAAAGGTATACGGTCGGGCTCCCGGTGTTCCAACGCATCGATAACCCTCTGATAACTGGTGTACTCCATGAGTTAGCTGATCAGATACTTTCCACCCTTGACGGTTGCAAATTCAAGCGATCCGTCAGGTAATATTTTAGCCTTTACAGATTTACCTGATAATTGGACTTTCGCCTTAAACCCGGGCTTAATGCGACATACCTGCCCGTCTTTCGAAAGAACCTCCACGCTCACCACTTTGCCGGCGTTCCATTTGAGGTCAAGTTCAAAAGCTCCACGTGCACAAACGCCTTTAAACTGACCGGTGGCCCATTCTTTTGGCAAGGCAGGAAGCAGATCAATCACGCCCTCATGCGACTGCATCAGCATCTCTGTAATGCCGGCAGTTACTCCCAGAGATCCATCAACCTGCAGTGGAGTAAAACATTTGGCAAAAAGCTGTGGATAAGCTTGTTCCTTGATGTATCCCTTGAAAATACTGTTAGCCCTGTCGCCGTCGTACAACCGTGCCCAAAGTGCCATTTTCCATCCGCGTGAGAAACCTGTGCCCCCATCGCCACGCTGCTCCAGCACTGCTTTGCACGCATCCACGAACTGGGGTGTTCTTTTGGCCGACAAAACATTTCCGGGATACAGTCCATACATATGGGAGAAATGACGATGCTTTTCTTCCATCTGCGCATAATCCTCACTCCACTCCTGAAGACTTCCATTTTTTCCGATCTGTGGTGGAACGAGCTGTGACCTGGCGATTGCAACTTTTGAAGCAAAATCCTGGTCTATGCCGAGTATTTTTGATGCTTCCCCGAAATAGCCGAAAAGATCGGTAAGGATTTGCATGTCCATCGAGGAGCCATAACATATTGTAGTAAAATAAAACATGCCGGTAACTTCGTCATAGAAATACTTGTAGCCGGTACCTTTTGGAGGGTTTTCGGGGGAATTGGAGGGATTGGTCACAAGCCATTTTCCATTTGGATGCTTCACCAGAAAGTCCATAAAAAACTGAACTGAGCCCTTGATTACAGGATAAACATCTTTCAGGTAATTCTTATCCATTGTATACAGATAATGTTCCCACAGGTGGGTGGTCAGCCAGGCACCACCAACGGTAAAAGTACCCCAGGTAGGGCCGTCCATTGGAGCAGCCACCCGCCAGATATCGGTATTCTGATGAAACACCCAGCCTCTGGCACCATAATGCTCCTTTGCCACCTGCGAACCCTGATCTGTCAACTCCTTCACCATTGTTATTAATGGTTCGGCGCAATCAGGTAAGTTCCCGGATTCCACCGGCCAGTAATTCATTTCGGTATTGATGTTCGTCGTATATTTTGAATCCCAGCTCGGGTTCATGTTATCATTCCAGATTCCCTGAAGATTAGCAGGCTGAGTTCCGGAACGTGATGAGGAGATGAGCAGATAC
>CAIXHD010000320.1 GCA_903919065.1 uncultured Bacteroidota bacterium | reverse complement strand
TTCTATTTCAATCTCTTTATTCAGGAATATAAAAATGAGAACGGCACCTTCACCATGGTCCCTGCGCCAGGTGGATTGAAAACTTATCGGATTCCTGATCTTACGCCAAGCGGCCAGAACAAAACACTCATTGCTGATATTTCCGTCACTATCGAATATCCTTATACCTCCGCAGATCCACTGCCATTCAATGAATTCAGATATGAATTTTATGTGGTCGACAGGAGTTTCAATCTCAGCAACAGGGATACCAGCTCGGTTATTATTTGGTAAGCTTTTTATTCAGGCTTAAATAGCGGCCATTCCAGAAAGAAACTGGTTCCGGCGTTTTTCCGCGTTTCAAACCAGATCTTTCCATTCGATCCTTCCATGATTTTCTTGGCAATGGCCAAACCCAAACCCATGCCTGAAGTCTTCGTCGTAAAGTTGGGTTCAAATAAACGGGACTGAAGATCATCAGGAATCCCGATTCCATTGTCGGAAACCTTAACAATTACGGAATCGCTGTTTTCTTCTATAGATATTTCAACTACTGGCTCCATGCCTTCTGGAACAGCCTGTATTGCATTTCTTATCAGATTATTAAACACCTGAATCACTTGTTCCGGATCGGCATAAATCAGGAGATCCTGCTTGCCATGGCTTTTTCGGAAAAAATTGACCTTGCAGGTGTCTTCAAATAAATGGGTAATCCGCTGGATTTTCTGTGTCAGGTCGATCGCTTCAAAATGGGCACCGGGTACCTGGGCAAATTTTGCAAACTCACTGGCTATATTTGCCAAAGTCTCTATCTGGTCCACCAGTGTATTTGTAACACGGTCGATATGGGCATCAAGATCTGGAGTACCGTCTTTCCATGCTTTCCTCAAATGCTGCACACTGAGTTTCATCGGTGTCAGAGGATTCTTGATTTCGTGGGCAATCTGGCGGGCCATCTCTCTCCAGGCAGATTCCCTTTCCGACCGTGCCAGTTTCTCAGCGCTTGCCTGTAATTCATTAACCATCCGATTATACTCCTTTACCAATCGGCCGATCTCATCATCACGATGATATTCAATGGTCTGATTCTTTTTACCGAACCTCAATCCGGCCAGTTTTGTCTGCAGTAACTGAATCGGACGGGCCACCTGATTCGAAAGAACTACGGCCAGAAAAACAGTGAGGAGTATCAATATGAAATATCCATTAACCATTGCGACCACTATGGTAGAAATCTCCCGGCTTGTTTCACTTTGTTTACTGAAATAGGGAAGGTTCAGGTACCCAAGAAGCTTGTTATACTGATTATATAAAGGAACGTAAGAAGAATAAAAGCCCAGGCTCTCAATACTCTCCCGGATTATGAATAACGGTTTTCCCTGGTAATGCATCGCATTGTAAGCCAATGGATTCATCTTGCTACCTGCCAGATTGTATTCAAAAACCTCAGGCCTTGATGAAATAACCAGATTACCATATGGATCAAAGATGTTCATATCGGTATTGAACACATAGGAAAACTTAATCATCAATTCGTTAAGTCCCCTGTAATCACCGTCGTGCCATTCCCGGGTCAACCCGTTTGCCTTGGCAAGCTTACCCTGAAGATCAGCCAAAAGAGATTCTGTTTTTTCGATAATCAGCTTTCTGTTGCTCTGCTTATACTGCTGTATCACATAAAAAGTCATGCCTCCGCCAGTAAGAATGAACGAAAAAGCCAGGAAAGCAACCATAGTAAATTGAATCCGCTGTTTCAAACTTAAAAGGGGAGCCTTAATACTGCGTGGCCAGGTCATGATCATGTTGAGAATCAGCCACGATAAAAACAAAAACACGAAAACATAGGAGAAAGCAACCAGGTTGTCCACCGTTTTCTGGGATCGTCTGCTGATAACAATTTCGTTTTTGCTATCAATTCTCTTAATCCAATGATTATAACCATCCGCTTTAAATTCAACCACTTCCCCATTCCTTCCCGGATAAACATCACTGGTCAGACTATAATCATAATCCCCATTTGTTAATTGCAGAGAACCAAGATGGTACTTGGCAAAGGAATAACTCTGATCAAGGCTGTCCCTGTTGATTTTACCCGTGATCAGTAACTCCGGATACCCAAGTTCCTGTGCCACAAATCTGGAGTAAATATTAATGATCAGACTCATCTTAAGGTTGGGGTCAACATTAAAATGATCATATACTCCAAGGTATTCAATAACCCCATCGAAATTATCAAGATAATAGAATCCCGAGGTCCCGGCAAGCCTTTTTCCAGAGGGATCACGCATGTCGCGAAGGAAATATTCCAGGCATCCAACCTCTAAATTGTCAGGCTGTATTATAGTCCGGCTCTCAATCGTACAGGAAAAAGCCTGTATTTCAAATCGATTCCAGTATAAGCCAAAATATTTATTTTTCAGATAGTTTGTTATTGCAATCTGTTGATCATCTGGCTTCAGATTCCTATTTGTTACCAACGCGGCCAATACGGTATCCGCTCTGATTTCGGGATCGATTTGGGTAAGCAACATTTCGGCAATCTGATCATGTTCTGAAGACAACTTACTAAGTATCATGTTGTGCTGATCCCGATCCTTAACCTTATTGACTTCATTTATAGAATAAACCATAAATGCGGAAATAAGAACCAGAAGAATGGTCACCAGTCCATGATTAAACCTGGGTCTGGGATATTTTTGCACGAGGAGGATGGCAGCAGACAGGAGCAGAAAGAAAGCAAGGCTGATCCAATGCTGATCGGAATTGAATTCTACGAACATCCCAAACAGGAGTATAATTGCGAGCCCAGTCGCACTTCTTATTAAGGTAAGACGCGATCTGATCCTGTTAATAAGCCGGTAAAGAATAAGAATAAATGCCACCAGCAATCCAACGATCAGCATTGAATCCAGAATATTTAAGAAGTTCAGCGTAAGAATCCTGTGCATCTCCAGCAGACCCGGCCTTTTAAAAAGCAACGACCGTATCATCCAGTCGGTTCCGAGAAAACAGAAGAATGCCAGGAACCAACCACCGATGGCGATCAAAAATTCAGTAACTGTTTGTCGCTTTTCACCGGAAATGGTTTTTCTATAAGGAAAGAGTTCAAAATGTCTGGAGAACCACGCTGAAAAAAAGATTATCAGAATTGCGGAAATCAGGATATCACCTCTGGATTCCATGAACAGCAACGGTTTATTAAAAACCTCGAACATCGGCAGAGAGAATATGCAATGCGGCACCCGGAAATGCCATAAAAACCATCGGACAAGAAGTAAATCAGCAAATAAAGCTAAAAGCCACCATGCAGAGGGCCATGTTCTAAGGGCAAATCGCATGATATCATTGTAACACAACAGAATAAAGGCAAAGCCGATAAAATAAAGTAAGAGAGTCAACCAATGCAAAGTTTCCCTCGAAGCCGCTTCATTCGTCTGAACAATACAAAAAGCAAATTTCCCCTGATCGTCCATTATGCTGATAGCACCTGGAATCGGAGGAATACTTATACGGTATGATTCCGGAATATTTTTCCCGACCAGAAAAGCGTTGGTAACCAATTCGTTATTGTACGGAAAGAATTTTTTAAGAAAAACCACACCGATTACGCGGATCTCTTCAGATTTGTAAACACGGGCATAAACGGAGCAATTGGGTAAGGTATAAACCCTTCCCGACTCCATTTGCATCAGATCCTTTGTTCCGACAACCAATGAGTTATCAGACCAGAATACCATCGAATCCTGTTTAATAATGAAAAGGGCAATGCCATCGTTGTCCTTCGAATAGCGGGCGGTAAAGTCGGGATCATTATTCAGGACACCAGGCCAACCGAATTTAACAATATTCGAAAGCACCCCGCTGCCAGTAACTTCGAGAGATTTTATTTTATTATGAAAATCCTTTTCAATCTGTCCTGCATTGACTTTGACAGGCTCTTTCAAGTGCGCTAATGGGTCAATCAGCAAGGCAACCAGCAGAATAACGGCAGCAACAAGCAGAAAACGAAAAGAAATCAGTAAGTCGCGGGGTCTGATTTCAGTCGGTTTGTTCATAATTCAGCGGTTCAATAAAGGCAGATCAATTTACAATTTCCGCGCCAATTTATACTTTCTTTATATTTTTGACCCAAAGAAACCAAATGTCTACAGATATCCCCGATAAATTTATAACCGATGCCCTGCAGGAGGATATCGGTTCCGGCGACCATACCACTTTTGCGTGCATACCCCCTGATGCTGTTGGAAAGGCAGTCCTGCTCGTCAAGCAGGAAGGTGTAATTGCCGGTATTGAGGCAGCCCTGAAGGTGTTCAGAGCTTTTGATCCATCCCTGTGCGTCGAAGTATTTATCAGCGATGGCACCCGGATTAAGCCAGGAGACAGAGCTTTTATCGTTACCGGAAAGCAGCAATCCATATTACAAACCGAAAGACTGGTTCTGAACATTATGCAACGAATGAGCGGAATCGCAACCCGCACAGCCATGTATGCCGACCTGATTAAAGGTACAAATGCAAGAATCCTCGACACCAGAAAAACCACGCCAAACATGCGTATTCTCGAAAAAGAAGCGGTAAGGATTGGCGGTGGGTATAATCACCGGATGGGACTCTACGACATGATACTGATAAAGGATAACCACATTGATTATGCCGGAGGAATCACCCAGGCGCTGAACCGAACAGTCGTATATCTGAAAAAAAACAACCTGAACCTTAAAATCGAGATCGAAGCCCGAAGTCTGGACGATGTAAGAGAAATTCTTGACCATGGCGGAGCAAACCGGATTCTTCTCGATAACTTTACGCCTGAGAAAATCAGGGAAGCAGTAAATCTGATTGACCGACAAGTAGAAACGGAAGCATCCGGAGGCATTGACATGAAGAATATCAGAGATTATGCACTCACAGGCGTTGATTTCATTTCGGTCGGTGCCCTCACTCATCAGATTTTCAGTTTAGACCTGAGCCTGAAAGCCTTATCAGCTGCTGAATGAGACCTATCCGGATCATACATAAGGCCGGCATAGAGGTGGCAAGGATTGCGGAACGAACATTTCTGCCAGGTTTCGGAGGTTTGAACCTTTACGAAGTTTTCAATTTTTTTATCAAAGGGGTAAATAACGGCACGCTTACTACCCGTGCCTCTGCCATTGCATATAACTTCTTCCTTGCCGTCTTTCCTGCAATTATTGTGCTCTTCACGCTGATTCCATATATACCGATTGAGAACTTCCAGCAGGTATTAATGACAACACTTAAAGACCTTATGCCGGCAAATGTATACTCAGCTGTAGAAACTTCGATTCAGGAGATAGTCATGCGAAAAAGGAACGACCTTCTCTCCTTCGGCTTCATTCTTTCCCTCTTTTTTGCATCAAGGGGTATTGCCGCACTGGTCACTGCTTTCAATGCAACCTATCATAAGCGTGAAAGCCGCAAATGGATAAACCGGCAGATGATTTCGATCGTTCTGATATTCATTTTCTGTATGCTGATTTCACTGGCTGTGATGCTGATTATTTTTACGGGTATCGTTATTGATTTTCTCGAATCAAGAAATATCCTGACTAATAAATTCATGATTGCCCTCCTATTAAATGGAAAATGGCTTATCGTCCTGATATTCACATTTTTCAGTATATCATCCCTTTACTATCTTGCACCCGCGAAAAGAAGTGAGTTTAAATTCATCACTCCGGGAAGCATACTGAGCTCCTTTTTTATTATCCTGACCTCAGTTGGATTTTCTGCCTACATCAACAATTTCGGCACCTACAACAAATTCTATGGCTCTATCGGAACCCTGATTGCGCTGCTAATCTGGCTATTCGTTAACTGTATGGTGTTGCTCATCGGCTTCGACCTAAACCTGAGCATAAATCAGGCAAAAAAGAAAAAAACCGACATCTCTCACATATGATGGAGGTACTTATAAACCAGAGTACGTATCTCGTCGGTCCTTCCATATAACCTTTCACTCAAGCCCTGATCCCCGTATGAGCGCAGCTTGCTGATGAAACTATCTATCGTTTTTGGAGGAAAAACAGAGTCTTTCTCGAAAACGTCCCTTCGCCTCTGAAGCAGGCTTGCTGATCCGTAACAGCAATCAGGTAGTTTTTCCAGCATATCAAGCCTCTGCTTATTCTCATTCCGGAAAATATTCACATCCACATAAAGTGCTTCCGCCTTCTGCAGCCCGTCAGGCATCTCGAGTCCATGAAGGGAAGCAATGACCAGACCGGCAAATAAATGATAGAGATCGGCAGATCCATCCGGACTTCTTATTTCAATGGTCTGTTTGCTTACTCCTTCGTATTGCATATTCGCATCCTGCGGATTTGCATCGCTCACCATGTTTTTGCCGCCTAGCCAACCCAGAGGAACTCTCACAAGTACCGAGCGGTTCCGGTCGCCCCAGCAAATATTCGTAGGGGCCTCCTGATGTGGCACCAGCCTTAAATAAGAGGTTGGAATAGTATTACCAAAGGCGGTCAGGGCGCCGGCAAGGTCCATGAGCCCGGCAATCATTCTCTTGGCGATATCGCTCAGACGGTGTTGTTCAACCATCATGTTTTTACCATCTTTCTCCAGATACATGTGAACATGCAAACCGGATCCTGCCTTGCCAACCGTTATTTTAGGTGCAAAACTTATATTCACAGCATACTTCTCACCCAACTGGCGCAAAATCCACTTTGCCAAAACCAACTGATCCACAGCATCTTCGACCTCAATAGGCAAAAATTCTATTTCGTGCTGCTCAAAGCTCTCTGCATCCGTATTAAAATTCCCGACCTCACTGTGACCATACTTTATGCGGCCACCACATCTGGCGATAAGGTCCATGGCTTCCAGCCTGATAAATTCATAATTACTGAATGGGCTGGCAGAATGATATCCTTTCTGATCTTCTGCCGGATAAAGCTCCTCCTTCTTACCCTGGACATAATATTCCAGTTCGCCCATAGCCTTAAAAGTAAAACCTGTGCGCTTTTTAAAAAGCGTATGTGCCTTGCGGAGGATGTATTCAGGCGCTGTTTCGAGCGGCAAGCCCTCGCTGGTATAAAATGAACATAATATATCAAGCGTGGGTACAACAGAAAAGGGATTCACGTAAGCAGTGGAGAACCTTGGAATCACATAAAGATCACTGGAGGCAGCTTCAATATAAGAAAACAGACTGCTCCCGTCAACACGCTCACCTGTCGATAAAATTGCTTTAAGATATTCAAGGCTGTGAATCGAGAAATTCAGGATCTTCAGCTTGCCATCTTCAGCTACATATCTGAAATTGAGCATTTTTATACCATTTCCAGCAACAAAATGAATGATATCATCTCTGGTAAATTCCTTTGACGATTTCTTGAGAAACTGCTCCACCGGATTAGCCCTGAATAAAAATATATTGTCTTCCATTTCTTCTTACTTATTTCTATTGCCTTCTGTTTACTGCCGACTGAGTACTGATGACTGAGTACTGCCGACTGAGTACTGCTGACTGAGTACTGCTGACCGAGTACTGCTGACTGCCTACTTCCCCAAAGCCTCAATCTGCTCCTTCAAAGCCCTGATCTTAGCCTCAGCATCGGCCATTTTAGTCTTTTCAACTTCAACCACCTGGGCCGGGGCGTGATTTACAAACCGCTCATTAGCAAGTTTTTTCATTACAGTATCAAGGAATCCCAAAGTATATTCCAGTTCTTTTTGAAGCTTTTCAATTTCAGCTGCCGGATCAATCGCTCCTTCCAGCGGAACATAATATTCAACCGACCGGATCACCTGACTGGCCGCTCCCGGAGACTTACTTTCAATTTCAGTCACAGATTCCAGATTCAGCAATTTCACAAGAATCGGGTCAAGATATTTATCATAACCAGCATCGCCGGTTTTAACTTCAAGGGAGAGAATATTTCTTACCGGAATATTATGTTCGGCACGAACCGACCTTACAAATCCAACAACTTCTTTCATACGTTCGAACCTGTCAATCTGGTCGGGATTAAAACTGCCTGCAACTGGCAGAGGGCTTACCATAACCGATTCGCCAGGATTCCTGGGGGTTATGTGTTGCCAGATCTCCTCCGTAATAAAAGGAATAAATGGATGCAAAACCAGCATCAGTTTCTCCATGATATTCATTGCCTGATCACGGGTAAGCTTGTCTATCGGCTGCTGATAAGCCGGTTTGATTATCTCGAGGTACCACGAGGAAAAGTCGTCCCAGAAAAGTTTGTAAGCTGCCATCAGGGCTTCAGACAAACGATATTTTGAGAAATGATCATTCAGGCTTGCGAGCTCCTGATTCAGCCGGGCATCGAACCATTCATTTGCTAACCGCGAAGTTTCAGGCTGGCCAATAGATTCAGAGACCTCCCAGCCCGAAATCAGGCGGAAAGCATTCCATATCTTATTCCCGAAATTCCTTCCCTGCTCAGTTAGTGATTCATCAAACAACAAATCGTTACCAGCCGAAGAGCAGAGTAACATCCCGACACGCACCCCATCAGCACCATATTTTGCAATGAGGTCCAATGGATCAGGAGAATTACCTAATGATTTTGACATTTTCCTATGCTGAGCATCCCTCACCATCCCTGTCAGGTACACATTACTGAAAGGTTTCGCCTGCCTGTATTCATATCCTGCAATAATCATTCGTGCCACCCAGAAGAAAAGGATGTCCGGAGCAGTGATCAGGTCGTTGGTCGGATAGTAGTAATTGATATCCGGATTATCAGGATTACGGATCCCGTCGAATACAGAGATCGGCCAGAGCCAGGAAGAGAACCAGGTATCCAGTACATCTTCATCCTGCGCTATATCTGATAGTTTAAGGCTTTCATTTCCGGTAAGCTTTCTGGCTTCCGCTAAAGCTTCATTTTCATCCAGTCCAACCACTACACGGCCATCGGAAAGATACCAGGCGGGAATCCTGTGCCCCCACCAAAGTTGCCTGGAGATGCACCAGTCTTTGATGTTTTCCATCCAGTACCGGTAAGTATTTTTAAACTTGGCGGGTATCAGCTGTACCTCATCATTCATAACATTGATCAGGGCAGGCTCTGCCAATTCCTTCATCCTGATAAACCATTGTCTCGATAGTTTAGGTTCGATAACTGCAGATGTTCTTTCGGAGTATCCCAGTTTATTGACATATTCCTCAATCTTAACCAGGCTGCCAGTTTGTTCGAGCTCTTTGGCAGCGAGCTTACGGGCTTCAAAGCGATCAATCCCGGCAAACAATCCTGCCTTTTCGCTAATAGTACCATCGTCGTTGAATACATCAATGATCTCAAGGCCGAATTTCATTCCGATATTATAATCGTTCACATCATGCGCCGGAGTAATTTTAAGGGCGCCTGTTCCAAATTCGATATCAACATATTCATCGAAGATGACCGGAACTTCCCGGTTTACCATTGGAACAATAACCTTTACACCTTTCAGATGCTGATAACGCGGATCATTCGGATTTACGCAAACAGCAGTATCTCCCAGGATTGTTTCCGGGCGGGTAGTAGCAACAGTAAGGTAGCTATCTTCCGAACCCACAATTTTATATCTGACATAATAGAGCTTCGACTGCTCTTCCTTATACATAACCTCTTCGTCGGATATTGCAGTCTGAGCCTGAGGATCCCAGTTAACCATGCGCACGCCGCGGTATACATATCCCTTTCGGTAAAGATCAACGAAAACACGAAGGACACTCTCAGACAAACCCGGGTCCATGGTAAAACTCGTGCGTTCCCAGTCACACGATGCACCCAGCTTCTTCAGCTGCTCAAGAATAATCCCGCCATGCTTTTCAGTCCATTCCCATGCATGACCAATAAATTCATCTCTGGTGATGTCGGTCTTTTTAATGCCCTGATCGCGCAATTTAGCAACCACCCGCGCTTCGGTGGCTATTGAAGCGTGATCAGTACCCGGAAGCCAGCAGGCATTCTTGCCGGTCATTCTGGCCCGGCGCACCAGGATATCCTGTATGGTGTTATTCAGCATATGCCCCATATGCAAAACTCCTGTAACATTCGGAGGCGGTATTACAATCGTGTATGGCTCCCTGGAATCAGGCACAGAACGAAAAAAGCCCTGTTCCATCCAGTATGCATACCATTTGTCCTCCGTTTTCGAAGGGTCGTACTTTGCGGGTATATCGAGATTATTCATTCGAAAAAATTATGTTTTAAGGAAAGTTTCCCTTGGAAAAAAGTGCGGTAAAATTAACAAGATTCTGCCACAAAATAATGATGGTACATAAGCCGTTATTATTAGTCTTATACATAAATTTGTACTTTTTAAAATCAAGATCGACTATTATGAAACAAATTGTTTTTCTGGCACTTACAATATTTATCTCTTTTGCTCAGGTCAATGCTCAAAAAAACAACAGCAAAGTGGAGATGGCATTTGACAAAACAGCTGACGGAATTACTGCCCATGATTTTGGTTCCATCGTATTTGGCGCCAATGGTAAAGTAGACTTTACTTACACCAACAAGGGAACAAAACCAATAACAATTACAAACGTTGAATCCTCCTGCAACTGTACAGTTCCAACCTGGACAAAAGAACCGGTGTTGCCGGGCAAACAAGGTACTGTTACCGTAGTTTACAATACAAAACTGGGTGGTGTATTCAATAAAACCATCGTGGTAACTTCCAACGCAAATAATTCACCGGTAAGATTGGAAATCAGAGGAAAGGTGAATGTCAAGCCAAGCGAAATACCTGCAGCCACAGCAGCTACAGCGCCCAAGGGGTCGGATGCAGCTGACGCAGGAACCAAACTGCTGCCGGGACAAAAAACAGGTCAGACCGGGGTCGTTGGACAAACCACAACACCTGTCAAAAAATAAGACACAAAATATTAAACATCCCAATCATGCCAGTTATCAGCCAAAGGGGAGACGCCATGCCGCCCTCCCCGATACGAAAGCTTGTACCATTCGCAGATGAAGCCAAGAAAAAAGGCCGCATTGTGTATCACCTAAATATTGGGCAGCCAGATATAAAAACACCTGATTCAGCGATGAATGCCATACGTTCAATCAGTAAGCCTGTGTTGGAATACTCTCATTCTGCGGGTTATGAATCCTACAGGCGAAAGCTTGCAACTTCATACCAAAGCATTGGAATCAATGTGGATTTTAGCCAGATCATAGTAACAACCGGGGGTTCGGAAGCTATCCTGTTCACTCTGATGGGCACGATGGATCCTGGTGATGAGGTTATTGTTCCTGAACCATTCTACGCTAATTATAACGGATTCGCAGTTGCTGCAGGTGTAAAAGTGGTTCCGGTGCCTTCCTCCATTGAGGATGGATTTGCCCTCCCCGCCATCGAGGCATTTGAAAAGCTGATCACCCCGAGAACCAAGGGTATCATGATCTGCAATCCAAATAATCCAACCGGATATCTCTACTCCAAAGAGGAACTGTTGAAGTTGAGGGAAATAGTTCTGAAGCATAACCTGTACCTTTTTGCTGATGAGGTATATCGCGAGTTCTGTTACGATGGCATTAAGCATTACAGCGTTCTTGAACTTGAAGGCCTCGATAATCATGCAATAATGTTTGATTCCGTTTCCAAAAGGTATAGTGCCTGCGGAGTGCGGATAGGTTGCGTTGTTACTCGAAACTGCAATGTTCTTTCAACAGTCATGAAGTTTGCACAGGCCAGGCTAAGCCCTCCCGGACTCGGTCAGATAGCTGCTGAAGCTGCCCTGGAGACTCCCCAATCCTATTTCGATGAGGTAGTTGTGGAATATATCGCCCGCCGAAATTTTCTGGTCGAAGCACTAAATAATATTCCCGGGGTATTTTGTCCGAAACCCAAAGGCGCATTTTACACAACGGTCCGTTTGCCGGTTAAGAATGCTGATGATTTTTCAAAATGGCTGCTGACTGATTTTGAACACAACAACCAGACTGTAATGCTTGCTCCGGCCGCAGGTTTCTATGCAACTCCAGGACTGGGACTGAATGAAGTCAGGATTGCTTATGTACTGAAACTGGAAGATCTTAAAAACGCAGTCGAGTGCCTGCGGATAGCGCTTGAGCAATATAAAGGCTGAAACCAAGGCAGAACTCTTGAATTGACCATGCACCTCTTGTGCCTTGAGCCTTGAGCCTTAATTACCGGGATATAGCAGGTATTTGGACCGCATATCCCGATATTTTTTTAGGCCGGGTTCCCAGGTCAGCCTGATTTCTTCCGGAGAGAGCCCTTTCCCTATCTGAATTCTTAATTGATCTGTCCCGGCAAGTGTATCAAAATAGCCTATAAAAAAACTGCTGGTACTATTAAGTTTTTTATAGGCATCGATTATCCATTCCAGCTTTAACTCCGGCTTTTGCGAAATCTCACTAATACCGTTTAGTCGCAAATCCTTCCCGTGGCATTCTTTATTTTCATGAAATGGATGAAGGCTCACCCCTGGAATAGATTTTGGGGTAAAGGAAAAATCTCCGGCCATATCAGGATGCCCGTATACCTGGAATGGAAAACTTGTTCCCCGTCCAATGCTTACCACTGATCCTTCAAAAAAACACAGGGTTGGATAGAGATAAACCGAAGTCTGGTTTGGTAAATTGGGTGATGGCTTCACCGGAAGGATATATTCCGTCTGATGATCATAACCAGTGCTCCTGATGACAGACAGTTCACATTGCAAACCACCCTCCAGCCAATGCTCCCCATTGATCATACCGGCATATTCGCCAATTGTCATCCCATGAACAACCGGAACAGGATGCATGCCTACAAATGATTTGAAAGCAGGATCCCATATCGGTCCATCGGTGTAAAATCCGTTTGGATTGGGGCGATCAAGCACCATGACAGGTATCTTTGCGCTGGCGCATGCTTCCATAACAAGGTGAAGAGTGGAAATATAGGTATAGAACCTTACCCCAACGTCTTGTATGTCGAAAACAACCAGGTCAATCCCTTTTAGGTCCTCTGGTGTAGGTTTTTTGTGGTTGCCGTAAAGTGAAACCACAGGGATTCCAGTTACGGGATCGAGGTTGTCCTGGATTTTTGCACCCGCCTCACCTTCTCCCCTGAAACCATGTTCAGGAGCAAAAACTCTTTTAACAGATATATCAGAATGTATCAGGGTATCCAGCAGATGAACCTTACCAACACGACTTGTCGGGTTGGCAACCAAAACAATATTTTTCCCATGAAGCAAAGGCAGATATACCTCTGTACGATCGGCACCGCACCGTATAACAGATTGCTTCAATCCAGGAAAAAGCTGGGCCTGCATCCCAATCCAGGAACTTAGCAGGAATAGCAGACAGCACAGAGGTTTTAACTTCATAATTGGTACATTTGCCTAAAATCAGGTTTTGCCTGTGAATTTCGAACTTTTCATCGTAAAAAAAATCATCCGGAGCCGAACGGGTAAAAAATCAGGTGCAAATACACTGGTTAATGTTTCGGTTATAGCCATTGCCCTCAGCATGGCTGTGATGATTCTTTCCGTTGCAATCCTTGCAGGGTTTAAAAAGGAAATAAAAGATAAACTTACCGGTTTTGGCTCTCATATTCAAATTACCACCCTAACCTCTAATAATTCCTGGGAAACCGGTCCGATAAATATCGAGCAGCCATTTCTGGAGCAACTCAGACAGGATCCGGAGGTAAGCGGAATATATCCATTTGCCACGAAACCTGGAATGGTTCAGTCAGGCAAGGAATTACAGGGCATAATACTTAAGGGAGTGGCACCTGGCTATAACTGGGATTTCTTTTCCCGCAACCTGACTGCAGGACGAATTCCGGATCTCAGCAACCCGGATTCCCTTGAGGTACTGATATCCAAATCGCTGGCCAATTTGCTCAAAATAGCGCCCGGGATGAAAATTCCAACCTATTTCATTCAGGATCCTCCAAGAATGAGACCATTCAAGGTATGTGGCATTTATGAAACCGGCCTGCAAGAATATGACCAGGTGTTCGTTTATTGCAATTTGCAGCAAATAAGGGAAATCAATGATTGGCAGAACACTCAGATAAGCGGTTTCGAAATCAGGCTGCATGATCCGTCAAAAATGGACGAGGTTGCATCAAGAATTCGTGAAGAGGTAGATAAAGCAACCATTCAATCAGGCAATATCATGCAGGTGAAAACCCTGAAAGACTTGGCTCCCGGGTTTTTCGATTTCCTCAGCCTGACAGATACCAATGTCTGGGTGATCTTGACGCTTATGATTCTGATAGCCGGCTTCAATATGATTTCAGGTCTGCTGATTATCATTCTGGACCGGACAAAGATGATTGGGACCCTTAAAGCTCTCGGAACGGACAATCGCTCTATGGCAAAAATTTTCCTTTACCAGGCAACCTATATAATCGGAAAAGGACTGCTTCTCGGTAATCTCATCGGTATATTTCTTGCTATGATCCAGGATCATTTTCATCTGATATCATTGAATCCCGAATCTTATTTTGTTGATTCAGTGCCAATTCATATCAACATGGCTCACTTGCTGTTGCTAAACGCAGGAACCCTGCTGCTGACCCTCATAATGATGCTGATTCCATCAACATTATTAACCCGGATCAGCCCCGGTAAAACAATAAAATTTGATTAATTTTCAAATTTCCCACTAATGTATGAGAAACTCTTTTGATGCTGTCCGTAACCATTTGGAATCCAGAAGTGCCATTGGTTACGTTCCACTTTCGGAAGCTACCATTGAAGACTGGAGAAGGATCGGTTTCATGTCGGGACTCGAAGTCCACCAGCAGCTCAACACACGTCACAAACTTTTTTGCCGGTGCCCGGCAGGAATTTACCATCAGGATGAGGAATATGATGGCGAATTAATCCGACATATGCGCCCAACGCTTAGTGAGATGGGAGAATATGACGGTACCGCGCTCATGGAGTTCAGAACACGCAAAGAAATTATCTACCGGTTGAATAATGAAAATGCCTGTACCTATGATATTGACGATACGCCACCTTTTAAAATAAACCGGGAGGCTTTGGATTATGCACTCGAAATTTCGCTGCTTTCTAATCTGAACGTAGTTGGAGAAGTCCACATCACGAGAAAACAATATCTCGACGGCAGCATCCCGACAGGCTTTCAGCGCACTGCCATTCTTGGGGTTGAAGGTGAAATCCAGCTATCTAATAAAAAAATTCGTTTGATTCAGCTGAGCATCGAAGAGGATTCCTGTCGTGAGATTTCAGACGTCGGTCACAGGAGAATGTATAAAACTGACCGTCTGGGAATGCCTCTCATTGAAACGGTGACCTATCCCGATTGTGAGACTCCGTTTGAACTCCGCGAAGCTGCCGAATATATCCGGTTTTTGAACCGAAGCACCGGACGGGTAAGAACGGGTATTGGATCAGGCCGCGAAGATGTTAATGTCAGTTGCCGGGGTGGCGACCGGGTTGAAATCAAAGGGGTTTCCCATAACAAGTGGATACCACGGTTGAGCCACAATGAAGCATTCCGGCAATATGCCCTTCTAAGAATCTGCAACATAATCAAGGAACGCATTCCGGAAAAAAGCAGCTGGCACATTAAGTCAGTTCCTTTGGTTTATGAAAAGTTAAACTCAGATAATCCCGTAATTAATGATGCCCGAAAATGCGGCTACCGGATTATCGCTGTAAACCTTCCTTCTTTTCAGGGCATTCTTTCGCATTTCACCCAGCCGGGAAAATGTTTTACCAACGAGATCTCCGATAGACTCAAGGTAATTGCCTGCATTGAAAAACCTAATTTGATCAGCTCCGAATCCATTGAGACTGATCAAAACAATATCGATTTCGATAAAGTTAAAAAATGGCTGAACGCAAATGAAAATGATGCCCAGATCATATTCTGGGGACCAGAGGCTGACATTCAGACTGCCCTTGAGACTATCGAAGAGAGGTGCCTGATGGCATTTGACCATATACCCAGGGAAACCAGAAAGGCGCTCCCCGATGGCACAACGATTTTCGAGCGTGTCTTGCCTGGCGCTGACCGCATGTATCCCGATACAGATTCGGCACCTATTCCGCTGGATGAAGAATATATCGATCGCTTAGGTAAAAATCTGCCTGTTCCGATCAATGTCAGAATTTCACAGATGCAGGAATGGGGAATCCCATCAGACACCTACCATTACCTACTCAAGAAAAATCTGGTTCCTTTAATAGAAAGGATTGTAGATGATTTTGGTTTTACCCATAAATTTATCGGCACTTTTCTCGGCCACACACTAAAACACCTGGAAGGGCAGAAGCAACCGCACAAGGAATTTTCCGCAGAAAAAATATATGACCTCTTTAGCTTCATAAGGTCGAACAAATTGGATCAGGCAATTGCCAGGTCAATCCTTGCGGTTTTGATGGATTATCCTAAAATGGATTTTGCCAGCATACTTACCAGCTTAAAATTCAAAAAACGCAGTCAGGATGAATTACTTGCACCTGTCAGTTTCCTGATAGGCAAATTTCGCGAAATAAGAAAATCCGACAATTCCTCGGTAACCCTGAACTGGCTCATGGGCCAAATCCAAAAACAAGCCCTGGGCAATATTTCTTTGAGCGAATATAGCAGTCTCATACAGGTGCAAATAGCAAAAGAAGTTTCTGAACAATTGTCTACTGATTCATTATGAACGAAGATTTTTTCCAGGGATATAAAGGGGAAGGCCTTGAGATACTGAAAAAGTTTAATGTACGTGTATGGGGCATTGCGGAATTCGAAACTACCCGGGGGTTTTTCAAGGGCACGGTTTTACCGCGCGCTGAGAACGACGATCACCATCATATAGTAGTTAAGATAGCGACCGGTTACAATATCGGGATCGACACTCATACCATCCTGTCGATGAAGGAAGTAAACTACTTTAAGGCGAACTATAAAATTCCCGAAAAAGAATTTCCCTTTACGCCAAACCTTCCAAAAGTAAAACTCATAGGCACCGGTGGCACTATTGCAAGCCGATTGGATTACCGGACAGGAGCAGTTATACCTGCCTTCTCACCGGGCGAACTATACGGTGCCGTGCCTGAACTGGCAGAAATCTGCAATCTGCATACGGAAAAAGTATTTGCCGTATTCAGTGAAAACATGGG
>CAIXHD010000319.1 GCA_903919065.1 uncultured Bacteroidota bacterium | reverse complement strand
GTTTTCCATAAGCGAAGCGACAGCATGATAAAATCAGCTTCTGCGCAACCTTCATCGCGTGCATCTTTTGCAACTCCCACGGTCCCGAAATATTCAGGAACGCCGCCAAAAATCAGATATTCCGGCGATCGAACCAGCTCATTGTACCGGTCGGTTACAAATTTCAGTTGGTCTGTTTTGCCTGTCCGGTCGTAAAGCATCAGGGTGCCCAATAACGTATTGAGGTATCCATGGCTGTGTTGGTTACCGGGCGAAGGAAGCAATGGGAATACAGTGGAGGCGGTTTGCAGGTATTTTTCATCTTTGGTTTCATCCCAAAGCAGCACCAATCCTTCCATCAGCTGGGTGAAACAAATGTAACCCATGAAATCTTTATCCTTCAGCCGCGCTACCACTTGCGGGCGGGTACAATTATCAGCTATTCCATTAATGAAATTTCCCAGTTTTTTAGCTGCAGCGAGCACCTCGGGCTGATGATCCAATTGGTAATATTTCATCAGGCCCACCAGCAAACGACCATTTCCCCAAAGCAAAGCCATTTGCTTTTCAGCCAGTTTATCAGCATCAAACACCAGATCAGGATTACCAAAACGACCGTCCGGATGCTGATATCGAAGAGCTTCATCCATCAGTTTATGAATGTCGATCGGATTATTTTTCACCGGGTAGGAGGAAAAAACATCGAAATAACGTCCGGAAATATCCCCGCTGAAATCTGTAAACCGCCGCTTGAATTCAGGTTTAAGGGAGAGATCTGCCAGAATAAAATCAGATGACATTGTAGGTGTATTTCCAAACATGATCCGGTCGGTTACCATCTTTATCCGCTGATTAATTTCTCCGCCAGTAATTTCCTGAGTTTGGACTGAGGCTTTAATGCCGGTTCCCTGGGCACCAAGCGCAATTAAAACTAAAAGAAGAATCAGATTTTTTTTCATGACAATATTGACGGACAAATCCCAATATTTATTTTAATCCTTGCTGTGTAACAATAGGAACATATCCTATCTCCATGCCTTTTGGCGGGGTGACTAACAGAGCCGGGTCAATTTCTGCCAATTTCCCGATCAAAGGCTTTGGAAGATATTCACGGTCCTTAGTCCAGTTCCGGTGCAGCAGTTCCACCCGCCGTTGCATTTCTTCACGCTCGGCTTTGGTCATATCGGCGTTTAGCAATGCAGGCTGGTCGGCGAAACGGTACCAGTAGTAAGTCAACGTGCTGCCATCACCCAGTTTCACTTTGAAAGGTCCGGCTGCCGGACCCGGGGTTTTCCAGGAACTTCCTTTATCATCCGGAGTTACATAAGCTACTGGAGTGCGTGGTTCAGTATTGTTAAATGTAACCTTCTGCAATCCGGTTTCGGCAGGTACCTCTTTCGGCGACACGGCCATCCACTTACCAATGGTGTCGTTACCTTCTTTTACCAGTTTATAATACTCCGGAAGGGTTACCAAAGAACCGTTATTTGTTTTTCTGGTTGTGATAAGCTCACCTGCCCAGCGGACCCTCAGGGTTGCCGAATCAGTGACATTAGCATCCATGTACGAAGTAATATTCAGTAAGGCACGTTTATTCTTCGGGATATGATCGGCATAAAGACTCCAGTTCGACCGGACTCCTTTTTGAAATTTCTGCATAGTAGCCCCTGCCAGATCAATGTTACCATCAGCCGGTGCGCCACCCTTAAACCAGGCTTCCACCTTGTCCCAGAGCGCCGTTTTTTTGTATACCATCAGGCGGTGCAAAAGATCTGAATTTCCGTCAGCTCCCAGTGGGTACTGAGTCGTAGCGATACGGACGTATACCTGGCCCTTGGAATCGGTAGCTTCTGCGGAACGGATATGCTGTGTTTCCATCTGAAATGCCTTGTTGGACTGTGTGGGGCGCTGATCGAGAAACATCCCGCTCAATTTGGGATCTTCAACGGTGGCACGGGACCAGAAATAGGGGGTAAAGAAGGCGACCGGGCCCTTGAAATTGGCGCTATTAATAAACAGGGTCCAGCACTGATTACCGGTAGGAACGTCGGCTCCTGCCGTGGTGGATTTGGGCTCCGTGAGCGGTAATGGCAGATAGCCACTGCCGAACAATTCACCACACGTGCCCTGCTTCAGGTTTAAACCATCAGGAGGCCAAAGCAGCCATGGACTCAGCTGAGCTGCCCCATATTTCCCTTTATCATTGCTCCAGTCTCTGCCTTGTCCGGCACCGGGTCCGTTGGCCCATCCCTCAAAGTTCAGTTGTACTCCGCCCATGATGAATTTCGGTGTTGCTGTTGCATACTCGGTATCGTTCCACCAGCCCAGGCCTCCTTCAACATCCGTATAAAAATCCTTCTTCGCTAATGGCCCGTTATTCTGTGGAAACATCCACGAACCGAACAAGCCTGATTGGAAACTTTTGCCCGGATACTCCTTCACCAATGGAAAGGCGGCCGCATACATTGAGTATCCCGCATTAAAGGTGGTATCAACTTTATCCACCCTGGTAATCATATATCCGCCAACATTGGCTTCGCGGATAGCTTTATTTGTGGAGGCTTTATCCTGTGCCGAAACCATGGTGGTCAACAGTAAGGCGATGATGATGTTAAATAAGTACTTCATAGTTAGATTGTAATTACGATTTCGATTTGTTTTTACCTTATTCCGATTTAATAAACTTAATGAACTTTGAATAAACTCCATTGGTGAAATTCAGAATATACTGACCCTCTGTAAGAAACCCGATATCCAGCACTTCCCTTGTGTGATACAATTTTACCGTTTGGATTATTTTTCCCGTTATATCCATTAACTGAAGTTTCGTATTGGAGTCGGGAACGGCCTGCAGTAAAATGTTTAAATAATTCGATGCCGGATTTGGAAACACTTCAATTGCAGGGGACTTGTCCAGGACATTATGATCTGTGGAATTCACCACTGTTAATTCCTGACGAATAACGATCGGAACATATCCAACTTCCAGGCCCTCTGGTGGCGTGACTATCAGAGCAGGGTCAATTTCCGCCAATTTCCCAATGGTGGGTGCGGGCAGGTATTCACGGTCCTTTGTCCAGTTTCGGTGCAGTAATTCCACTCGTCTTTGCATTTCCTCCCGCTCCTCCTTTGTTAAATCGGCATTCAGCAATGCAGGCTGGTCGGCGAACCGGTACCAGAAGTAGGTTACCGTGCTGCCATCTCCCAGGTTTGCCTCGAAGGGTCCGGCTGCCGGTCCCGGAGTATTCCAGCAACTTTCTCTGTTTGCAGGAGTAATGTAGGCTACAGGGGTCCTTGGTTCTGTATTGCTAAAGTTAACATTCTGGAGTCCGGTTTCTGCCGGTACCTCCCCGGGTGCCACAGCAATCCACTGGCCAATGGTGTCACTCCCGGTTTTTACCAGTTTGTAATACTCAGGAAGAGTTACCACGGTACCGCTGCCTGTTTCTCTCTGTGTAATAAGGTCACCTTGCCAACGAACCCTCAACGTTGAATTATCGGTGACATTTGCATTCATAAAAGAGGTAATATTCAGATAGGCACGTTTATTCTCAGGGATATCATCAGCATACAAACTCCAGTTTGACCATACTCCTTTATTGAATTTCTGATTATAGGACCCAGTGAGATCAATGGTTCCATCAGCCGGTGCACCTCCCTTAAACCAGGCATCGACCTTGTCCCAGAGCGCCTTCTTTTTATAGACCATCAGGCGATTTAAAAGATCCGAGTTGCCATCAGGTCCCAGAGGATACTGTGTCGGAGTCACACGAGCATAGGTAACTCCTGTTGAATCAGTAGCTTTCGCGGAACGGATATGCTGCGTTTCCATCTGAAATGACTTGTTGGCTTGAGTTGGGCGTTGATCAAGAAACAACCCATTTAATTGTGGGTCCCTGGCGCTTGCCTCGGACCAGAAGTATGGGGTAAAGAATGCAACCGGGCCCTTAAAATTCCCGGTGTTCAGAAACAGCGTCCAGCACTGGTTTCCGGTAGAAACGGCTGTACCTGCCGTGGTGGATTTCGGCTCAGTGAGAGGCAACGGCAGATAACCGCTGCCAAACAATTCACCGCAGGTGCCCTGCTTGAGGTTGAGGCCATCCGGAGGCCACAATATCCATGGGCTTAGCTGAGCCACACCATATTTCCCTTTTGGATTGCTCCAGTCTCTGCCCTGTCCGGCACCCGGCCCGTTTGCCCAACCCACAAAGTTCAGCTGTACTCCACCCATAATAAATTTGGGTGTTTCTGTCGCATATTCTGTATCGCGCCACCAGCCAAGCCCACCTTCAATATCGGTATAGAAATCCTTCACCGGCAAAGGGCCGTCATTTTGCGGAAACATCCAGGTGCCAAACAAGCCCGATTGGAAGGCCCTGCCCGGATACTGCCTCAACAAAGGATAGGCGGCGGCATACATCGAGTAACCTGCATTGTATGCTGTGTTCACGTTCACCACATTCGCAACCATATATCCGCCAATATAGGCATCACGGACCGGTACCACTCCGGCGGCTTTTTCCTGTGCCGGAGCAAAATTCCCTGTGAGAATGCACAAAATCAAGGCGAATATTGATTTCAGATTGTTTTTTTTCGTCCCGTGAAACATGTTCATTTTGCCAGGGTAATTTTTACCGGAACCTCTTCATTTAAGTTGATATACAGAACCAGGTCGTCACCTTCAAGCTGATGGTTAATTCCGATTTTGCAATTGCTGCTTTCTTTCCCGTTCACCAGGATTTTTGCCCCATCTGAATTCCAGTTTTTTAT
>CAIXHD010000318.1 GCA_903919065.1 uncultured Bacteroidota bacterium | reverse complement strand
AGTTCGTGGATAAGTTTCCCATTCAGATCGACTATTTCAATGACTGAAGGAAAATCCGAATATCCAACGAGATAGGAATATGGTTTTGCAAGACGTTCAGTAAGAATATATTCCCCACCGGGTGCAACATCAATCCGGGTATACATATCTTTCTTCAGGAGTTTGCGTGAAGTACCATCCAGGTTAACGATCAAGACTTCCGCCTGTCCGAAATAGTCAAAAAGTTTCTCATCCTCAGGTCCGGTAAGCATATCCTGATTTGTTCTGACGGCTGCTTTGCCACCCGAGGTTTCCTGCACAACAGGACCGGCCGGGACTTTGGAGAATTCAGGGCGTCGGCCCCTTCCTGAGGGGATAAACTTACCTACCAATCCTGTTGCATCGGGCAGCCATTCGGCAGCCGAGCCCAGCAGGCCATTTACCGGTTTATCACTTAGCTGTCGGGCGTTAAGAGTTGTAGCATCGGCATACCAAAGATAAATCCCTTTAGTGGTAAGCTGCAGAAATGAGAAACCCCGACTATCGGGAGCCCAGCTCACCTGCACAATTTTGAGAGGTGCCGGCAGTCCGGTAAAACGCTTCTTTTCCTGTGAATTCAGCACCATTAATTCAATGTCGACAGAATAGGCCGAACGGCTAAGTGCATTTATTGCAGGATCGATACGCAAGCCTGCCAGCCTGAGCATTTCCTCGGCAAGATCGGTAATTGATGGATTTTCTGAACGTGTTAAAAACAAGGCAAACCTGCCGGCGGGATCTGTTTGCATTGAAGGAGTTGCAGGAGCATCCACAACTGCGGCCAAATCCTTAGGCGGCATCTGGTATAATAAATCACTTTGTGCATACATCATCTGAGGGAAGGCCAGTAGGGCGAGTATTGGTAAATGTAATAGTTTCATGGTGCCAGCGGGTTATCGTTAAAACTGTGATAGTTCTGCAAATTATTAAAAACAATCGTATTCTGCTATCTTTGAACCCCAAAGAAACAAATGATGGAATCGATAAAAAAACTTGTACAGCAGGTATGGGAAGATCGCACCTTGCTGAGCCTGCCGATATACCGTGAAGCTATTGAAATGGCCATTGAGGAACTCGACAAAGGCCGGCTGCGGGTTGCAGAACCGGCTGGCGATGAGTGGATCGTAAATGAGTGGGTAAAAAAGGCGGTAATTCTCTATTTCCCGATTCGTAAGATGGAAACTATGGAGGCCGGTCCATTGGAGTTTCATGATAAAATTCCACTGAAGCATGATTATGCCTCACAGGGAGTCAGGGTTGTTCCGCAGGCAGTAGCCCGATATGGCGCCTATCTGGCACCTGGGGTTATCATGATGCCTTCTTATGTAAATATCGGGGCATATGTTGATGCAGGCACCATGGTTGATACATGGGCGACAGTAGGTTCCTGTGCACAGATTGGTAAAAGTGTTCATCTGAGCGGTGGTGTTGGAATTGGCGGGGTACTTGAACCTGTGCAGGCAGCACCCGTAATCATTGAAGACCATGCGTTTATTGGATCGAGATGCATTGTTGTTGAAGGGGCCAGAATCGGGCGTGAGGCGGTTCTTGGCGCCAATACCGTGATTACAGGTTCAACGAAAATTCTGGATGTTTCGGGTCCCGAAGTCATTGAATACAGGGGTTATGTTCCACCGAGAAGTGTGGTGATTCCCGGAACCTATCCAAAGAAGTTTCCTGCCGGAGAATTCCAGGTGCCCTGCGCACTGATCATCGGACAGCGAAAGGCATCTACAGATCTGAAGACTACGCTGAATGAGGCACTCAGGGAATATAATATCTCATGATAAAACTATCGGCAGTCATAATATCTTTTAATGAAGAGAGGGACATTGGAAAATGCCTTGAATCGCTGACCGGCATTGCCGACGACGTGATTGTCCTTGATTCGTTCAGTACTGACGGTACTGAGGCCATTTGCCGGAAATTCGGAGTCCGGTTTGAGCAGCATGCATTCGATGGATATGTGACCCAAAAAAACAGGGCTTTAAAAATGGCTGCCTTTGATTTTGTTTTGTCGCTGGATGCTGATGAAGCTTTATCTGAAGAAGCCAGACAGGAGATTATTCTGGCAAAGACAAACTGGAGCTACGACGGATATTTGTTCAACCGGAAAAACAACTTCTGCGGTCACTGGATGCGTTACACCACCTGGTATCCAGATCGCAAGTTACGTATGTTCGACAGGCGGCTGGCTGAATGGACAGGAATTGATCCGCATGATTATATCCGGATGAAACCCGGGAGCCAAATCACACGAATGAAAGGAGAACTGTTACATTGGCCGGTGCGGACTATTGAAGAGCAGCAATCAAAAGTGGAGGCTTTTGCAAGAATTTCAGCTAAATACTACTTCGACAGGGGTATCAGCTCGGGAATAGGTTCGGCCGGCCTTCATAGTGCATGGCGCTGGTTAAGAGAGTATTGTATCAATTTTGGATTCCTGGATGGAAAAGCCGGGTGGCAAGTTGCAAGATTTTCAGCACTTTACGTTTGGAGAAAATATTCCTATCTTCGTCAATTGTATGGAAGTCGATCAAAATAGCAACTGGAGTCCGAGCGATTTACTCAATGCCGTAGAAGTTTTAAGGCAGGGGGGAGTGATACTTTACCCTACAGATACTATCTGGGGCTTAGGCTGTGATGCCACCAACCGGGAGGCTGTAGAGAAAGTATACCGCATCAAGGAGAGGCCATCCGGGAAAAGCATGCTGATTCTGGTATCTGATATCGTTATGGCAGAAGAGTATACGAAAGATACCCCTGATCTGATCTGGAATGTTATGGAAGAAGCATTGGAGCCTCTGACTCTGATTTTTCCTCATGCCCGCAACCTGGCAGACAATCTGCCGGCAGCGGATGGTTCCATAGGAATCCGGATGCCAAAAGACAATTTCTGTTTAGAGTTGATTCGTCTGTTCGGTAAGCCAATCGTTTCATCATCAGCGAATCCAAGTAATCAGGCACCGCCTGAACTTTATATTGATATCCCCCGTGAATTAATTGAGCTGGTGGATTATGTTGTCCAATGGAGGCAGGACGATTTCAGGCCAGGATCACCATCAACTGTTGTCAAATTAGGGGCTGACGGGGAAATGGAGATGATCAGACCGTAAGTGAGGAAGAAGATCGAAACGCGTGACACGAAACGCGTGACACGAAACGCGTGACACGGAAGAAATTACAGATCCAAGAGGCCGTCGGGAATGCGGAGGACGAGTTTTCGTTTCTTGGGATCGTTTGAAATTACAAATTCAGTATGCATTGGCAGCAGCGCTGTTTTTCCTTCAATTTCAATTTTCAACAGCGGGTTTCCGGGAATATTCTCAAATCCTGTAACTGTACCGGTTTTTCCAGAAATTTCATCGACCACCAGATAGCCTGTCAGGGAGTCGATATCCTCGCTGCCAGCCTCAAACCAGTCGGTCCATTCTCCCTCCAGGTGACAAGACAAGCCTACGTATGTTGCCGCTTTCTCCGGTCCCGTGATTTGATCGAGGCCAACCACCAGATGGCTCGCATCCTTTTGGAACACGGACTCCTCAGTTACACTGAATGGCACCAACCCTCCATCAATCCTGATAAAGAGCCATTCAGGGAAATCGAGCACTTCACTGGCGGGTTTGAGCAATCGAACAACCAGGCGTCCATTTACGCCATGAACCTTGACAATCTTGCCGGCATCGAAGGTTTCAGATTCTATATGTTCAGTTACTGTTGCCAAGTTAATTGAATTTGTTCTTTCAAAAATAGATTAAAAAAAAGACTGCCCGAGAGCCGGGCAGTCTTAAATATGTTTCGAACGATTGAATCGTTACTCAGCAGCAGGAGTTTCTTCGGCAGCAGCTTCTTCAGCAGCCGGAGCTTCTTCAGCAACAGGTGCTTCTTCAACAACAGCAGGAGCTTCAACAACAACCACCTCTTCAACAGCAGGAGCTTCAACAACAACCACCTCTTCAACAGCAGGAGCTTCAACAACAACCACAACCTCTTCAACTGCGGGAGCTTCGGCAACTACTTCGGCAACTACTTCGGCAACTACTTCAGCAGCAGCTACAACAACCGGAGCTGCGAGAGTTACGTGGATTGGTTCCTCCTCAGCATGAGATGCTGCGGCTTCCTTAGCATTTTTCTTTGCCAGGGCAGCTGCGCGTAAATCCTTCACCTTAGTTTCAGCGGCAAAGCGTGATTTCTCATCGCTGCGTTTGTCGGCGTCTTTTTTACTGGCAACGCTTTTCAGTTTCTGTTCGTTTAATGCAGTCCATTCCTGGAATTTCTGTTCAACCTGTTCTTCTGTAAGGGCACCTTTTCTGACACCCTTCAGCAGATGATTCTTATACAGAACACCGCGCTGAAGCAACAATGAACGTACGGTATCAGTCGGCAGCGCACCCTTTTGCAACCATGTCAATGCCTTATCAAAGTCAATTTCTATGGTAGCAGGATTCGTGACAGGATTGTATGAACCAATCCTTTCAATGAATTTACCATCCCGTGGTGCCCTGCTATCCGCTACTACGATGAAGTAGAACGGACGGGATTTTTTCCCGTGTCTGGCTAATCTAATTTTTGCTGGCATGCTTACTGATAATTAATCTTTTAAATTTTGTGGCGCAAAGATACCATTAATATCCTGTTCTCCAAAAGTATTTAACTTTTAAAAGAGTTTTAAACATAGCCACCAACAGGCATAATCATGCCTAATTTTGGCACCAATGAGTGACTTTGTACATCTTCACCTCCACACCCAGTATTCTATCCTCGACGGGGCCACGCCTATCGGGGGATTGATGGATCGTGCCGTATCTCTGGGAATGCCGGCCGTAGCGATAACTGACCATGGAAACATGTTCGGTGTGAAACATTTTTTCGATGCTGCAAGGGCGAAAAACATAAAGCCCATCCTCGGATGTGAAGTTTATCTGGCACCGAAAGGAAGAAGAGACAAATCGGACATTGAGGATCGCCAGCGTTTTCACCTGATTTTGCTTGCAAAAAACAGCAATGGCTACCACAACCTGATCCGGATGGTATCGAAGGCCTATCTGGAAGGATATTACTACAAACCAAGAATCGACTGGGAGCTGCTGCACCTGTATCATGAGGATCTTATAGCCTGTTCTTCCTGTCTGGCCGGAGAGCTTCCCCGCGCTGTCCGCAACAATGAAGCAGCGGCTGAGGAGGTCCTGATACGGTACAAAAACCTCTTTGGGGAAGACTTTTACATTGAGCTTCAGGATCATGGTCATCCGGAGCAGAAGCAGGTAAATCCCATCCTGATAAAATTGGCACGGAAACATGGCGTTGAACTGATAGCGACCAATGATGTTCATTATCTGAACGAAAAAGATGCTGAAGCCCAGGACATCCTGCTTTGTTTAAGTACAGGAAAAGATATCAACGATACCGGCCGGATGAAATTTATCGGTCAGGAGTTTTTCAAGACTTCTGATGAAATGCGCCGCCTGTTCCCGGAAGCACCGGAAGCCATAACAAATACCATAAAGGTTGCTGATAAAATTGAAAATTACGAGCTTGACCGGGATGTATTGCTACCTGAATTCAAACTTCCGGAAGGATTCGAAACCCAGGATGAGTATCTGAGTTATCTGGCGAATGAAGGAGCGAAAAGGCGTTATCCGGATATCACCACAGAGATTCAGGATCGGATAAATTTTGAATTGTGCGTGATTGCAGAGATGGGTTTTGCAGGATATTTTCTCATCGTTCAAGACTTTATACGTGCAGCCCGGGAGAGGAAAGTCTCGGTGGGACCAGGCCGGGGATCTGCTGCGGGTTCTGCGGTTGCTTATTGCACCGGCATCACGGACATCGACCCGATCAAGTACAAGCTCCTTTTTGAGCGGTTTCTGAATCCCAAGCGAATATCGATGCCTGATATCGATATTGACTTCGATGATGACGGTCGCGAAGAGGTGATGAAATATGTGCTGGAAAAGTATGGCAAAGACCGTGTGGCGCAGGTCATCACGTTTGGATCCATGGGAGCTAAAATGGCGATCCGGGATGTTGCCCGGGTGATTAACCTGCCTTTACCCGAAGCGAACCGTTTATCCAAGCTTATCCCCGACGGACCAGATGTTTCATTGAAATCTGCCTATCGCGACGTACCTGAATTCCGGGCTGAGCTGAACAGCAATGACCCGCTGATCAGAAAAACTCTCGAGATGGCAGAGATTTTGGAAGGATCTATAAGGCAAACCGGGATTCACGCCTGTGGAGTAATCATCGGCAGAGATCCTCTGATTGAACACATACCGGTGGCCATATCGAAGGAGACCGACCTGATGATAACCCAGTTCGACGGGCATTATCTTGAGAAGGTTGGCATGCTGAAGATGGACTTTCTGGGTTTAAAAACACTTTCAATCATCAGGGATGCTCTTGAAAACATAAGGCTTTCGAAGGGTATTGATCTTGATATGGATACTATATCCTATGAAGATCTGAAAACCTTCGAGTTGTATCAGAAGGGAGAAACTGTAGGGACGTTCCAGTTTGAATCACCTGGAATGCGCGCCTACCTTAAAGATCTGAAGCCAACAACACTTGAGGACCTTATAGCCATGAACGCGTTGTACCGGCCGGGTCCGATGCAGTATATAAATGGATTCATCAAGAGGAAGTTCGGACTGGAGGTTGTTGAATATCCTCATCCCTGGCTGGAAGAGATTCTGAAGGACACTTACGGAATCATGGTTTACCAGGAGCAGATCATGCAGACGGCTCAAAAGATTGGTGGGTTCTCGCTCGCTCAGGCCGACAATCTCCGTCGGGCTATGGGTAAGAAGAAGATGGATGTGATGGAGAAGGAGAAGGAGGTTTTTGTTGCAGGTGCTGCGAAAAATGGCATTGAAAAAGCAAAAGCCGTAGAGATTTTCGACATTATGATGGAATTTGCGAATTATGGTTTTAACCGTTCGCATTCCGCAGGATATGCCGTTGTTGCCTTCCAGACAGCCTATCTGAAAGCACATTATCCGGCAGAATATATGGCTGCTGTGCTTACGCGCAACCTGAATGACATAAAAAAGATCACATTCATAATGGATGAGTGCCGGCGCATGGGAATGCAGGTACTCGGACCGGATGTGAATGAAAGCTACCTGAAATTCACTGTCAACAAACAGGGCAATATACGGTTCGGACTCGCAGCAGTTAAAGGGGTTGGTGCCGGGATCGTGGAAGCGCTGGTTCAGGAAAGAGACAACAACGGGCCATTCAAGGACATTTATGACATGGTGGAGCGCATCAGTCTGAAAACTCTGAATAAGAAGGTTGTTGAGGCGATGGCCGTGAGCGGAGCACTGGATAACCTTTCTAAATACCAGCGTTACCAGTTCTTTTCCGAGGATGAAAAAGGTCAGAACTTCATTGAGCAATTACTCCGTTACGGGATGAAGGTTCAGGATGAAAACGCCGGGAGTCAGATCAGTCTTTTCGGAGGAATTTCAGAGATTAAGCCATCGAGGCCCGAGCCCCGGCCGTGTGAGTCATGGAGCACGCTGCAGCAGCTCAACCTTGAAAAAGAGCATGTCGGCATTTACTTGTCGGCACATCCGCTTGATGAATACCGGCTGGTGATTGACCATTTTTCCAATGCCAATTTTGCTGATCTGGAAGATATTTCGTCAATAAAGGGAAAAGACCTGAAAGTGGCAGGAATAGTAACTTCTGTTGAACATAAAATAACCAAAAACGGGAAACCATTTGGCCGGATGATGATGGAAGATTTTTCAGACACGCATACTTTCACTTTTTTCTCGCCTGACTATCTGACCTTCAAAAACTACATGCAGCCTGGTTATGCCGTGATGCTGACCGGGAAGGTGGAGGCGCATCGCTTCAATGATGATGAATTTGAGTTTAAAGTTAAGGAGATGAATCTGCTGACTGATATTGGCGAAAAAATGATCAAATCGGTTAACCTGAGCATTTCCCTCGACTCGATAAGCAAGAAGCTGGTGAATGATCTTTTAGCCATGGTTCAGAAACATAAGGGAAAAACCACGATCAAGTTCAGGATTTATGATTCGGTCCAGAAGATTAGCATTGATCTGTTCAGCCGCAATTTCCGGGTTGAGCTTAACAAGGAATTTTTACTGTTTTTGAATAATCAGTCTGAAATAGATTTTAAAATCGAATAATTCTGAAGTCACGAGTGATTTCTATACTTTTGTAAAAAACTAAAAACTTTAGCCATGACTATTGAGATAACTGATTCTAATTTTCAGGAAGTTGTGATTGATGCCGGCAAACCGGCGGTTGTTGATTTCTGGGCTGAATGGTGCGGACCCTGCCGCATGCTTACCCCGATAGTAAAAGAATTATCCTCTGAATATGAAGGCCGCGTTGTTGTTGGGAAAGTTGATGTTGACAGCAATCCGGGCATTTCAGCAAAATACGGGATTCGCAACATCCCTACCCTGCTTTTCTTCAAAGGCGGAGAGGTTGTTGACAAGCAGGTTGGTGTTGTACCTAAAGGCGCCCTCGTTAATAAAATCGATGCCCTTCTGAAATAGGGCAATGATAACCGGCTACGAAAAATCTTACTGAGATAGAGGAGTGGGGAAATCTTTACGAGATTGACCTTATAGCGCGTCAGGTGGTGGAAGGTTTCATCACCGGATTGCATCGCAGTCCGTATCACGGATTCAGTGTTGAATTTGCTGAGCACCGCCATTATAATCCGGGGGAGCCCACGCGGCATATCGACTGGAAGCTTTATGGCCGGACGGATAAACTTTTCGTCAAGCGCTACGAAGAAGAAACCAACCTCAGGGCACAATTCATCATCGACACCTCCTCGTCGATGCTTTTTCCCAATCCCGAGCGCAAAGCGATCAGTAAGCTGTTTTTTTCCGTTTATACTACTGCAGCTATGATGCGCTTGTTGCGGAGGCAGCGGGATGCCGTGGGGCTGACTCTTTTTTCCTCCGACATAGAACTGACCACGCCGGCAAAGGTTAGTGAAGTCCATGGCCAGAGCCTGTTTGCTGAAATGATGAATTT
>CAIXHD010000317.1 GCA_903919065.1 uncultured Bacteroidota bacterium | reverse complement strand
TCACTAGTGTCCATTAAAAATATTTAAAAGTTCTTTGAAATCATTGTGTATCTATAACTTACAAGCGTTTTAATAGCGTGACGATTTGAATTGGTTAAGTTGGCCAGCTAAATGGCCAACAATGAACCAAGGAAAATATGTGTTCGCTCAGATTGTAGAGTTTCTGCCCCAACGAGTTTTTGACCGCATGGTTGACGAATATGATGGGAATAAGTACGTTAAGCATTTTACTTGCTGGAACCAGTTGCTCTGCATGATTTTCGGACAGCTGACTAATCGTGATAGCCTTCGGGATCTGATGGTTGCCTTGGACGCGCATAGTAGCAAGTCTTATCATCTCGGCTTCGGCAGAAGCGTTACGCGCAGCAACCTGGCCAAGGCCAACGAAGTCCGGAACTGCAAGATCTTTGAGGAGTTTGCGTATCATATGATTGCAATCGCCCGTAAAGTCAGGCAGAATGACGATTTCGAAATAAAGGGTAAAGTGTATGCTTTTGATTCCACCACCATTGATTTATGTTTAAGTGTCTTCTGGTGGGCAACGTTCCGCAAGGCCAAGGGAGGGATTAAACTCCATACGCTTTTCGATATCACTACTCAGATCCCTGCTTTTGTTCATATTACGCCGGCGACCGTCAATGATGTGAAAGCCATGGATTACCTGGTATATGAACCCGGCGCTTACTACATTTTCGATCGGGGTTATGTCGACTTTGGAAGACTTCATCGGATCACTTCACATTCGGCATTCTTTGTGATACGTGGGAAAACCAACCTGAAGTTTAATCGGATGTATTCCCGGAAAGTCGATAAAACGGGTGGCGTTAAGCATGACCAAATCGGCAAACTAACAGGATTTTATGTATCCCAGGATTATCCGGAGAAGCTACGCAGGGTTAAGTTCTTTGATGAAGAGACCGGACGAACTTTTGTTTTTCTCACCAATAACTTCGACCTGACGGCCGAACAGATTGCTCTCCTTTATAAAAATCGTTGGCTCGTGGAACTTTTTTTCAAATGGATCAAACAGCACTTGAAGATTAAGTCATTTTGGGGTACCACCGAGAATGCGGTACGCATCCAGGTTTACTCTGCATTGATTGCCTATTGCCTGGTTGCAATAATAGGCACGGAATTAAAAATAAATCGTTCCACCTACGAAATACTACAGGTTTTGGGAATATCTTTACTCGACAAAACACCTGTAGCTGAACTACTTACTGTTATAGATTACAAAGATGTCAAAGAACAATTTTCTAACCAACTGTCACTCAATCTATTTTAAGTGGACAGTCATGATTTATTTTATCTATTTTCGGAAAGAATGACGAAACCCTTACGAATATTGGTTTGCGACGATGATCTGGCGATCAGGAGTTCTCTGAAATTTCTCCTGACCAAAGCCGGGTATGAGGTCGATCTTGCAGCCATGCCTGAAGAAATCCTGAACAAAATCCGTCATCATGATTTCAGTCTGGTTCTGCTGGACATGAACTTTTCCATGACCATCACGGGAGATGAGGGACTGGAAATTCTGGAGAAAATCCGTCATTTAAAACCGGCTGTGCCCGTGATCCTGATCACTGCCTGGGGTTCCGTAGAACTGGCTGTGAAAGGCATTAAGCTCGGAGCTTCGGATTTTGTTACCAAGCCCTGGAACAACCTGCAGCTGCTGAAAATTGTGGAAACCTCCATCACCCTTTCGAAAAACCTGAACTTTCCTCATAATTCTGATGATCCGGGGTCCCGAAAACCGGGATTCCCGGGAATCATCGGTAAGGATTCTAAACTGCTTGATATTCTTGGTATTGTCAGCAGGGTTGCACCTACTCATGCACCGGTGCTGATTGCCGGAGAGAGCGGAACGGGTAAGGAATTGATTGC
>CAIXHD010000316.1 GCA_903919065.1 uncultured Bacteroidota bacterium | reverse complement strand
TGGCAATCTGAATTGGCACAGTTTCCACCTCACCCTGACCGATGGAGTTCGAGTAAATAGTACTGAATGCCCAACGATTGGCTCCGTACCATTTATTATAATAAGCAACATCCGGTATCAATCCAGGTTTAATCCCCGGCAGGTCAGTTTGCAGCACCTGACCAAGCCCGAATGAGCAAACCATCTGATACCAGGTTTTCAGACCGATCTGACTATCCTGGAACTGACTGGTGCTTTTCCCCTGCAGGATAATCCTCCTGAAAACGTTATAGAAATAGGGGTTGCACGAATACATAATCCCCTCCCTTAATCCGTGTGCATTAGGGTGGTTATGACATCCGATGATGCCTTTATTACAATCCACACTGTAAAATTCGTCGATGACGCCCTCCTGGAGTGCAATCAATGCCTGGACAATCTTGAAAATTGAACCTGGAGAATATCTCGACATAGTTGCCCTGTTGAACAACGGCATAAGGCTGTCGTTCATTAACCGCTCAAAATTCTTACCCCTGATCCGGCCAACAAGCTCATTCGGATCATACCCCGGACTCGATACCATCGCCAGAATTTCGCCGGTAGATGGTTCGATGGCCACGATACTTCCCTTTTTGTGAGCAAGCAGCTTCTCTCCGTACTCCTGCAATCCTGCATCTATGGAAATGGTAAGTTTTTTTCCTGGTTGGGCAATAGTGTCGAACCTTCCGTTCTCGAAATTCCCCTGCAGGCGGTGGTGCACATCAACCAGCTGATAACTGATGCCTTTCTGTCCCCTCAGATATTGTTCATATTCAGATTCAAGTCCCGATTTTCCAATATAATCTCCACCCTGATAATAGGTATCTGCATTTAGATCGGTCTGGTTTACTTCCCCTACATAACCAAGTATATGCGGTGCAATGGACTGAGGGTACTTTCGTTGAGTTCTTACCTGAAATGAAAATCCGGGAAATTGGAAAAGTTTTTCGTTGAGTGCGGCTTTTTGCTCAGGGCTGATTTGCCTGACCACTGCAGATTGCCGGTATCGCGAATAGTCTTTCGCCTTTTTCATTGATTCACGGAATTCCATCGGATCAACTTCCAGAATCCGGCATAATTCCAGAGTATCAAATGCCTTCGTTTGCTGGGGGAGTACAAGCAGGTCAGATACCGCCTCATTGTATACCATAGCCTTGTCGAAGCGGTCAACGATCATCCCCCGTCCGGGATATTCCACTACCCTCAGCTGCGAATTGTTCTTAGAGGAAAGCTGGTAAGATTTATCAATTACCTGGATATAGAATAGCCTCAGTAAATAGATCAGGGAAACCGCAAGGACTATGCCTCCGACCACATATTTCCGGTTTGGATTTGAGTTCTGCATAGCTGATTACCTGGGCATTCTGAAACGGATTCCCTCCCATAAAAGAATAATAACCAAAGTAAAAAAACCGCTCATTAATACCCTGAGTATGGTTCTCAGGAAATCTCTCAAGGAGAGGTCTTCCAGGAAAAATAGCATAAAATGGTGAATACCTATCATGATGACCGCATAGGCAAGAAACCAGAGAATCCCGTAATTTTTAGTATCAGGAAAGGTTCCAGGTTCATAATCGTTACGCGGATTAATCCAACGCAAGATGGTCGGTCGCAGGAAGGCGATCAGAAGTGTTGACGCAGTATGTGTACCTAAAGTTGAGCCATTGCCTGCTATACCCTGTGGAAAAACATCGACACCAAATCCCAGAAAAAAAGCACTAAGCAGTAGTATCCAGCCAGGTGTATCAAAGGGAAGAACCATGATATACCAGATATAGAAATAGGGATTTATATATCCGCTGAATTGAATATTATTCAAAATCAGCACCTGGAATAGGATTACCAGGAAGAATCTGAAAACATATCTGTTTAGCTGATCAATCATAGGTTTGCAATTCCAGTTTATCCTGCTCCACTTTACTAAAGTTCCTGATCACATATACACGGGTAAGTTTTTTGAAATCCTGAATCAATGAAACCTTAAGCTCGTAAAAGGTTCCAGCCGGGGTGCGATTCACCTCCTGAACAAATCCGACTCTCTCTCCTTCAGGAAATGCTGAAGTCAAACCGGTAGTAACCAATGTATCGCCAATATAAACATTGATATGCCCGGGAATTTCTGTTAAAACAGCCTCCCGATAGCTGTGCCCGGGCCAGATCAGCGTTCCGAAATAGTTGGTACTCGAAAGCTTGACACTACCCTTGAATTTGGAGTTGAGCACAGAGATTACTGTTGAGAAATTATCGGACACGTTTCGTACGATGCCAATTATTCCTTCGGGTCCCACAACGCCCATATCAGGTCGGATACCCTGCCGGTAACCCACATCCAGTGTGATATAGTTATTTTGCTTATTGACTGAATTGTTTACCACCTGTGCTGGTATGTAATCATACTTATATCCAGGCTGTGAAAGTGTGGTAACAGAATCCCACCCTGAAGATTTTAAAGGGCGACGGGCAAGCTCATTCCTTAACCTTGCATTTTCAGTTACAAGAACCGAGTTCTCATCGGTAAGATGAAAAAATCGGGAAAAGTGATTCGTCTGGGTTGCAAAAAAGCCATTGACATCCTGAGTAAACTCAAAGAATCTTGCGTGAGGCAATGGATTCTTCTTGAAAACCATAGAAAGAGCAAAAATCTCCAGGATTACGAAGATAATCTGGAAACTAAACCGGATTATGAGTCGAAGGAGATTCTGCATTGCTCATCCTGCTATCGCATCAGGAACGGGAAGCGATGGATATTTTTCAGTGCCATCCCGGTACCTCTCGCTACAGCGTGCAGCGGGTCGTCGGAAATATGGAACGGAATATTCATTTTATCTGAAAGGCGCTTGTCGAGGCCTTTAAGCAAGGCGCCGCCACCGGTGAGATAAATCCCGTTATTTACAATATCCGCATACAATTCAGGTGGAGTACGTTCCAGCACGCTCAGAACTGCAGTTTCCACTTTCGATAATGATTTATCAAGCGCATGAGCAAGTTCACTGTAAGAAACCGGAATTTCAATAGGCAGGGCAGTCATCTGGTTTGGACCGCGAACTACATAATCCTGCGGGGGATTGGCGAGCAAAGGAAGTGCAGCGCCAACATTGATTTTAATATCCTCAGCCGTTTTCTCACCAATCTTGATATTATGTTGATGGCGCATATAGGCCTGTATATCAAGTGTAAATTCATCACCGGCAATACGCATCGATTCATTGCAAACGATACCTCCGAGAGCGATAACAGCAATCTCCGTAGTACCACCTCCGATATCGACAACCATGTTGCCGTCCGGAGCAAGAACATCAATGCCGATACCGAGTGCTGCAGCCATCGGCTCATAGATCATATAAACTTCACGGCCACCGGCATGTTCCGACGAGTCACGTACCGCACGTATTTCAACTTCAGTACTTCCTGACGGAATACCGATAACCATACGCATGGATTGGGTTCCGAACTTCGATTTGGTATGTATCATTTTGATCATACCGCGGATCATCAGCTCAGCCGCATTAAAGTCAGCGATTACACCATCGCGCAATGGCCTGATAACTTTAATATTATCATGCGTTTTACCGTACATCTGCCGGGCTTTTTCACCCAACGCAAAAAGCTTTCCGGTTGCAACATCAATCGCGACGATAGAAGGCTCATCAACAACAATTTTGTCATTATGAATAATGATCGTATTCGCCGTTCCAAGGTCTACTGCAATTTCCTGTGTTAAAAAGGAAAATAGGCCCATATTTTGTCTCCCAGTTTTTTAGTGTTTAAAGTGACGGATTCCTGTAAATACCATCGACAACCCGTTAAAATTACAATAGTCAATTGTATCCTGATCGCGGACGGATCCTCCCGGCTGAATAACCGAGGTAACACCTGCCTGATAAGCAATCTCAATGCTGTCGGCAAAAGGAAAGAAAGCATCTGATGCCATAACAGCACCATGGAGGTCAAATCCGAAGCTCTGAGCTTTCGCAATCGCCTGTTTCAGGGCATCAACGCGTGATGTCTGCCCGGTACCGCTTGCCAGAAGCTGTTTGTCTTTAACCAGGACTATGGCATTCGATTTGGTATGTTTTACCAACGTGTTGGCAAAAAGCAAATCTTCTATTTCAGCTTGAGAAGGTTGAGTCTGAGTGACAACTTTTAAATCTTCCGGCGTCTCCTTGCAAAGATCTCTATCCTGAACCAAAACACCATTGAGGATACTG
>CAIXHD010000315.1 GCA_903919065.1 uncultured Bacteroidota bacterium | reverse complement strand
TCTCAATGAGCCGTCAGTGATGACAGCAATACCTGTATACTGGGGACAGATAAAGGATTTGTCACAATCAAAATCTGTGATGGAGCAGCTGGCCTCCTGCAATTTCACTACCGACTGGGGAACACGGATCGTTAGCGAAAAAGCTAAATTCTTTGCTCCCGGAGGATATCATACGGGAAGTGTCTGGCCACTTTTTACCGGCTGGGCTGCTTTGGGTGATTATGCCGCAGGATACAATGCCCAGGGATTTTCAAAGATGATGAGCAACCTGCTGGTTTACAAAAACTGGTCGCTCGGATACATTGAGGAGGTTTTGCACGGCACTCAGTACAAGTATTTCGGCGTCTGCCGCCATCAGGCCTGGAGCGAAACCATGGTACTTCAACCTGCCATGGAAGGGATGCTGGGCCTCAAACCCGATGCTATGAGCAACACCCTCGGCATGAGCCTGAACTTTCCGTTCGACTGGGATTCCGCAAGTGTTGATAATATTCGCATGGGCGATAATCGCTTCAGTTTTAAAATGAACCGCACACCCATGGCCACCTCTGTTGCTTTCAATAACCTCCTCACCTCCTCAGCTTCTGCTGTCTCCGGGTCTTCCGGTCTGAAAGTCTTTTTGTCAATTCCTCTACCTCCGGGTGCAGAGGTCGAAAAAGTACTTCTTGATGGCCGGGCAGCAACTTTTAAACGCACCGCAGGGGGAATTGAAATGGAAATAACCGCGGCTGAAAAGAGCCTGATCGTGATCGGGCATACCGGCGGGATTTCGGTTTTACCTTTGGTTCACCATCCTGAACCCGGCGATTCATCCACCGGACTGAAAATCATCAGCGATCATCTGATCGGAACAAAATATGTGGTAAAGGTGGAAGGATTGAGCGGTTCATCAGGAAAAATCCGACTAATCAAATCAGGGAAAGTGGAGGCCCATGAATTCATCTTCCCGAAAACAAAGGAAAAATATGCTCAGACCGACCTGATTTTCTATAACGGAAAAACTGAAAATGATGTTTTCTACTATGTTTTGCCTCGAAGTTTTTACGACAGCAACGGCGACCGCACAGGCGATTTGAACGGGTTGCGGAAAAAGCTCGATTATTTGCAGGAGCTCGGTGTGACCTCTATCCTGATGCTGCCACTGTATGAGGCAGAGGTATACCATAATTATTTTGCGAAAGATTACTGGAAAATCGATCCGGAATATGGCACCATGGAGGATCTCAAAGCGTTGATCCTCGAGGTTCACAAGAAGGGAATGAAGATTTACCTGGATATGGAGACTCAGTATATAACAGAGGGCTCCGACTGGTATGCCAACCGCAAGGACCTGCAAATTAAGGGAGGAACTCTGTGGGGTAAAATGCTTTCCTATGATGGCAGCCTGAGGGATTGCTACATGGCCGACCTGTACAATCCGGAGGTGCGCAAATATTTTTTCGACCTGTACAAATTTTTCATGGACCCCAACAAGGACGGTAAGTTTGATGATGGTGCCGATGGTTATCGCATCGATCACATTATGGATAACCTGGATGACATGGGGAAACTCACCAACCTGTATGCCGGATTCTGGAAGCCGCTTTTCAACGAACTGAGGGCAATAAATCCTCAGGTAAGAATCATCGGGGAACAGTCAAACTGGGCCTCCTATGGTAATGAGGTTTTTAATGGTGCTGACCTGGATTACGTGTTTGCATTTCAAACTGCCGGGGCGATCGGTTCCTTTGATAAAAACCAATTAATAAACAAGATAGATTCCACAAATCTTCTCACCCCCGGGAATAAGGATCAGCTGGTATTTATCGAAAATCATGACCTCGACCGCTTTTCTTCAAGAATGAATGGCAGTCTGCAAAAAGAGAAAACCGGAGCCGCCTTCAATATTTTATTGAAAGGAACTCCGCTGATTTATTATGGTCAGGAGCTGGGCATGAAAGGGGTAAAATACGAAGGCAAATCCGATGGAAATGATATCCCGAGGCGTGAAGCATTCGAATGGTATAAAAGCACCGATGGGCCCGGAATGGCGCACTGGTACAAGGATAGCGGTCCGTGGTGGACGAATCGGAATGGAAAGTCCAACGATGGTATATCTCTGGAGGAACAGCGCCTTGACAAGAAATCATTGTGGAATTTCTATAAGACCCTGCTTAGCATACGGAAACAGTATCCGGCCATTCAGGGTGGAGAGCTGAAGATGATTTCCAACGATAACCCGGGGGTTATTTCATTTGTCCGCAAGCTGGATCAACAGGAGGTGCTGGTGGTGATTAACCTGACCAGCAAGCCGCAAGAGGTATTCATGCAGGATTATACATCACATTCTAAAGAAAAGGTGATTCTGTCGGAACCTTTCGGCTGTAACCAGGATAAACAAAAGATAGAAATGAAAGCCTTTGGAATTTTTGTTGCAGAAAACAAATAGGTATTTTTGTTGTTCAAGAAGAATAAACCTTTACATATAGAACATGAAAAAATTTACTCTGACCATCTGTGCTTTGTGCATCTTTGCCTTGTCCTTCGGGCAAAAATCCAGTGATGTAAAAATCGATAAGAGCAAGCTGCAATTCAATGCAGGGGTGGGACTTTCCACCTGGGGAATCCCTCTTTATATCGGCGCTGATTACTGGTTTACTCCAGAGATTACCGTTGGTATCGAAGCTTCTCTCCGTTATCGTATCCTGCACAGTTACGGGGCTATTGGCGGATCTATCAATGCAAACTACCATTTTGCCAAACTTTTTGATCTTCCTGACAACATGGATTTGTATGGTGGAATCAGTGCCGGTCCCTATATTTATGTTGGGAGCGGTTATGTCAATCCTTTCAATATTGGTATTGGTCTTCAGGCTGGTGCCCGTTACAAGATCAACGACAAAATGTGGCTGAATGCTGAATTTGGCGGAGGCACACTTTCCGGAGCGAAATTCGGAATTACGCTGAGGAGATAATCCTGAAAAGATTTATGAATTACCCCCGGTCCGGCGAAAGCACGGTCGGGGGTTTTTTAATTCACCGATTTCGAGAACAGACGGATTGCCAGGGCAACGATCAGAATCATAATACCGAAAAGCGCCGCCAGAGCGGGCAGGATATCGTGCCAGATCCATCCCTGAGTTGAAATGGTTCGCATGGCATGAACAGCATACGAAACCGGGTTACCCATGGCTATTGCCTTGAGCCAGCCAGGCATAGCATTGGTCGGAAACATGGCATTACTGGTGAACATGAGGGGCATCGTCAGAAAGTTCGATACGGCCATCAGCGTTTCCATCGATTTTATTCTTGATGATAGTGACAGCGAAATTCCGCCCATAATAATGCCAAAAAGGCCTGCAATGGCAAGCAAGGCAACAATTCCAAGGATTCCGGTTTTGAAATGAACGCCGAGAAAAAGTGCGATGATCACGATAATCAAAGCCTGAAGCATGGTCTGCAGTCCTATCGATAAAAGCTTTCCAAGTGGTATGGCTGCCCGGTAAATAGGTGCGGCAAGCATTTTATTCAGATAGCCGGTACGGCGATCCCAAACAATCGTAATCCCCCCAAAAACTCCACCAAAAAGTGCTGTCATGATCATGATCCCGGGAGTCATGAAATCCAGGTAATTGCCTGTCCCAAGCATCTGTGCGGCTTGCGGGTTCCGTGTGAGCCCCGACATGGAATTGCCCATGAGTACCAGCCAGATGAGCGGTTGGATGACCACCATCATCAGCCGGGCTTTTTGCTGCAGGAATTTCTTTATTTCGCGCCAGAAAACCCAGTAAATATCTGATAACAATAATTTCACATTCATCTTCTTGCCCTCCTGATATTATTTCTTGCCTTAAAAGATTCTTCCTTGCTGGTAAAATCTTCCCTCATCTCCTTCCCTGTATAATGCAGGAAAACATCATCGAGGGTTGGATTAGGTACCTCGTGTTTAATTGCCTCTTTTAATGCTGATGGGGTATCGAGCGTTTTGATCACCCCCCGGTCGATAATCGCGATCCGGTCGCAGAGTGAATCGGCCTCATCCATGTAATGCGTGGTCAGGAAGATGGTCATCTTATTCTTTTCACGCAGGGTGTTCACATATTTCCAGATTTCGCGGCGGGTTTGTATATCCAGACCGAGAGTTGGCTCATCCAGAAATAAGATACGTGGCCGGTGAATCAGTCCGCAGGCAATATCCAGCCGCTTGCGCATGCCGCCTGAGTAGGTTTCCACTTTATCTTTTGCGCGAGCCGTGAGATCAACCATTTTCAATACCTCGGCAATCCTGTCATGAACCTCGGTGCGTGTGAGATGATAAAAACCTGCCTGGAGCCTCAGGTTATCATAGCCGGTAAGTACATCCTCCACGGCCAGGTCCTGTGATACAAATCCCAGTTCCAGCCTTGCCTGGTAGGCATGCTTAGTAATATCGATACCATTGATGGTGGCGGTTCCCTTGGTTGGACTCAACAGCGTGGTGAGCAGGGCAATGGTGGTTGACTTGCCCGCCCCGTTGGGACCCAGGAAGCCAAAAATTTCGCCTTCATTAACCGCAAAGCTTACATTGTCTACGGCCAGAATACCGCCCTTGTATACTTTGGTTAATCCTTGTGCTTCGATAATTGTTTTCATTGATTCGAAAAGCCTATTTTTAGCGGTGCAAACTTAAACAGATCAATGATAAGATTGTTTTTTATTGAAATATTTTACTCAAGATGGATCACGAGGAAATAGCGAAACGGAAGAATTTCATTCTTTCATTGATGATGATCAGTTCATTTGTCGCTCCTTTTCTGGGAGCATCTGTAAATATTGCGCTTCCCAGCATGAGTAAGGAGCTGGGGATGAATGCAATTACCATGAGTTGGATGGCCATGTCATTCCTGTTATCATCGGCAGTTTTGCTGGTGCCGCTCGGAAAACTGGCAGATATCATCGGGCGTGTTAAGATTTTCATCATAGGAAACCTCATAGTCGTAGCGGGATCCATTCTTTGCGCGTTATCCAAGGATTCTACTACCCTCATCATTTTCAGAATATTGCAGGGGATTGGCAGTGCAATGATGTTTGGTACCAATATGGCGATTATTACGGCGGTTTTCCCCCCAAACCAGCGGGGCAAAGCAATCGGTATTAACGTAACTGCAGTGTACCTGGGCTTATCGGTTGCACCGGTGCTTGGCGGAATCCTGACCCAGACATTCGGCTGGCGGAGCATCTTTTATGTGACTATACCATTTGGCTTGTTTGTTGCCATAGCAGCTGCCCTGGTGATAAAAACCGATTGGAAGGAGGCGAAAAGTGAGGCATTCGACTACCTGGGCTCGATTATTTATATTGTATCCATGTCGGCCTTTATGTATGGATTCTCAAAAATGCCCGATCCGTTAGCTATTGGTCTGGTAATCTTTGGAGTGATTGGTCTGCTGACATTCTACAGAGTGGAGGTAAAAACTCCTTTCCCGGTCTTCAATATGCAGCTCTTTTTTGGCAACCGATTGTTTGCCATGTCGAACCTGGCCGCCCTGATCAACTATGCCACCACCTTTGCAGTGACATTTGTACTTAGCCTGTATCTCCAGTATGTAAAGGGACTGTCTCCCCGTGATGCGGGCTTCATGCTCATAGCCCAACCCATGATGATGGCGCTGGTAGCTTCCTTTTCCGGCAAGCTTTCCGATAAATACCGGCCGGGCATGCTGTCATCCATGGGCATGGGAGTGATAGCGGTTGGACTGGTATTGCTATTGCCATTAAATGGGGATACTTCCAATGCCTATCTTATCGCCTGCCTGGTGCTCCTGGGTATTGGTTTCGGATTGTTCTCCTCGCCTAATACTAATGCCGTGATGAGTTCTGTGGAAAAGAAATATCTCGGAGTTGCTTCGGCTACTGTTGCCACAATGAGGATGACCGGTCAGATGGTGAGCATGGGTATTGCTACCCTAGTGCTCCACATTTTTATCGGATCCGATAAGATTTCCAAAGTGAATGAACCCGCTTTCCTGCATTCCGTGACGATCACGTTTGCGATATTTATAGTGTTGAGCCTGATCGGAATCTGGGCCTCTCTGGCGAGGGGGAGGGGTCAGAAATTGTGACCGGTGACAGGTGACGGGTGACGAAGAAGAAGATCGGTTGACGAAAGAAAGATCGAAAGAAGTGTCATCCCGTTGAAAAACGGGATCTCGTCCCTAATCGCGAAATTGATCAAGACCAAATGGTAAATATTACATAATAAGTCTGTTGCATATGAAATTAGTACGTAGGGTTTTACTGAAAACCAAAGTCATATCGATTATTGCCATTGTACTTTTGTCCCTCCCGACTCTTGTCAATGCCCAAAAATCTTCCGTTCCTTTGCCTTCGGTACCACAGTTGCGCTGGCAGAATTATGAGCAGTCCATGTTCATTCACTACAATCCGACCACCTGGACAAACCGCGAATATGATGATCTCTCTCTTCCTTTGTCGAGGATGAACCCGGATAAGCTCAACACCGACCAGTGGTGCCAGGCGGCTAAATCCTGGGGAGCCAAACTGATTGTTTTCGTGGCAAAACATACCGGAGGATTTTGCTGGTGGCAGACAAAAACCACGGAATATGGAGTGAGCCATATTCCCTGGATGAATGGCAAGGGCGATGTGCTTAGAATGTTATCGGAATCGTGCAAAAAGTACGGGCTCGATCTTGGCGTATACATCTATCCGGGCGATGAAAAGTGGGGCGCCGGAATTGGCAGCGGAGGGAAAACAAAGGATCCTGCCAAACAGGAGGCATACAACCAGGTTTTCCGGCAGCAGCTCACGGAGGTACTCAGTCAATATGGTCAAATGCGGGAGGTGTGGTTCGATGGCAGCTGTATTATCGATGTCTCGGATATCCTTAAAAAATATGCTTCTGATGCAGTGGTTTTTCAGGGCCCTCAGGCCACCATTCGATGGGTGGGTAATGAAAGCGGCATTGCACCTTATCCCAACTGGTATACGCTGAAAAAGGCCGATCTGGCAACAGGTATTTCTACTGCCTTGCATTCTGACCCCACCGGCGATGCCTATGCGCCTGTTGAGATCGATCTGCCACTGCTGGCGAATAATGGTCACAAGTGGTTCTGGGCACCTGGTACCGATAAGTTCATCCTGACTCAGGAACAGCTCATAGATGTCTATTACCGGACAGTTGGCCGGGGTGCCGTGATGCTCCTTAACTCCACCCCCGATACTACCGGTCTTATACCTGAATCACATTTGAAAGCTTATAAAGGGTTGGGGGATGAGATCCAGCGGCGCTTTGGCTCGCCAATAAAAACTATATCAGGAAAAGGATCAGAGCTGATCATGGATTTTGGCAAATCTTTACTGGTAAATCATGCTGTTATACAAGAAGATCTGGCCTTCGGTCAGCGTATCAGAAAGTATTCAATTGAAGGTCTGGAAAACGGCAAATGGGTGCTAATGTCGGAAGGCAGTTCCGTGGGGCAAAAGCGTATCGATCCTTTTGAAGGGAAAACAATTACCAAAATGCGTTTGACCGTGACAGAATCCGCCGCTGAACCGGTGATAAAAACATTCTCAGCTTTTTTTATCGAAGGATACCAACAAAAGGCGGGTGTTGCTGATGCCGCAAAAAATACCACTACCATCGGTTCATGGAACCGGGAAACTTTTAGCGACGATTGGAAGGAATTCCGTCTCGATCTTACCCCCTATATCAAATTCATCGGTCAGTATACCCTCAGTTTCGAAATGGTCTCCTACGACTGGAGCAAGGACTGGGGCTTGGAATTCAAGGATTGGCAGGTGGAGATGTATGGCAAAAATCTACCCCAGGCCATTGAAAAAATCAAGGACGGATGGGCCTTCCGGTTAACCCGTTCGCAGCAGACCGACAAAGCCGATGATTTCCCAACAATATTCAAAGTTCTGGTCCGCACAAAGCCGGGCCAAACGATGGGGAACATTACCCTGAAGAGGGTGGTATACGAATAGAGGACGAAAGAAAGATGAGGCTCCAGGGCCAATTTTGAATTATAAAATCACAAAGTCAAGTGGGCTCATAGTTTCATGTGCTCTGTAGGTCCTTGATCTTGATAATTCAAAATTCAACATTGGTCATCGAATCTCAATTTATTTGGTTGTATCAGAAAATATTGTAATTTTGTTAAAATATTCAGTTGTGACCGAAAAAATTACACAAATAGCAAAATACAATTTCTGGGAGGGTGTCTTTCCTGATCTTGGTATTATCAGATCCGCTTACATTGATCGAATTACAGAATTTAGCGGTAACAGATTGATTAAGGTGATCGCCGGTCAACGGAGGGCGGGGAAAAGCTACATTCTTCGGCAAATGATTTCAAGGTTGGTGGAAAATGGTATCAATCCACATAACGTATTATATATAAATAAGGAATTTACCGACTTTGATTTCCTGGCAAACTATAACGATCTGAATGAATTATTAAATGAATATAAAGCCGGGTTGCAACCCAGTGGTAAAGTCTTCCTTTTTATTGATGAAATTCAGGACATTGAGGGTTGGGAGCGATTTGCTGCATCCTGTTCTCAAAGTTTCGTCGATGATTATGAAGTGTTTATAACGGGGTCAAACTCTCAGCTGCTGTCGGGTGAATTGGCTTCCCTCCTGTCCGGGAGGTATTTACAGGTTAATGTACAGCCATTTATTTATCAGGAATTTTTACTGGCAAAAGAACTTCAGCCATCAAGATCTACCTATCTTGAATACTTGCAGACAGGTGGCATGCCTGAGCTTTTTCATTTACCCAACGATGAAATTAAGCGGCATTACCTGTCAGCCGTAAAAGACACCGTACTTCTTAAGGATATCATCCAACGATATAATGTCAAAGATGCCAGGATGTTAGAGGATATTTTCGTTTTTTTGGTAAACAATGCCTCCAACCTTATATCTGTTACCAGTATTGTGAATTATTTTGCCGCGAAAAAGAGAAAAACAAATTATGAAACGGTTTCCAATTATATCCAATACATGGAAAGTACGTTCCTGGTTCATAAGGTTGACAGGTTTAATATCAGAGGGAAAGAGACTCTGGGTGGAAGCTGCAAATATTACCTGAACGATTTGTCTTTTAAAAACTACCTCTATCCCGGATTCGAATACGGGCTCGGCTATAAACTCGAAAATGCAATATATCTCCAGTTATTGTTTTCCGGATACAATATCCATATGGGTACCCTGCGGAATAAGGAGATCGATTTTGTGGCAAAAAAAGCAGCCAGGACGGTTTATCTGCAATGCGCGTATACGCTCAAGGATACTGAAACCATTGAACGTGAATATTCTTCTTTAAAGGCTGTACCGGACAATTTTGAAAAGTATGTAGTGTCTGTTGATGAAGTTTTGCTGGAATCAAACGAAGGCATAGGCAATATCCAGGCATGGAATCTGGCAGCGATACTTTAACCCTTCGGTGCGATTTAAAAGCTGTTCGTATACTTGCCCCAAAGCTCCTCGTTCAGTTTCCAATATCTTGATACAGAAGAATTAGCTATATCGATACAATACTTTGTAAGTGCAGCTTTCGCTTTGACGGGATCACTCTTGTAAAGATTAAGCATCTCCTCCTCAAAGGATTTCTGATTGGCAAATGCCTTGTCTTCAATCTCTTTCCATACTACCTCAACATCTTTGCTCATAGGCTGATAACGCATCATGCATAGCTGGCTAACCTGCCGGAAGGCCCACCAGGCCGATTCACGGTTAAACTGCCGGCGTCCGTCGACCATGTATGAATCGGGCATTGCCGTTATACCACAATAGAAAGGGGTATGCGGGGTTGTAGCCGGATTGTCGTAACCCAGCCATACTACTCCCCCGATCGCGTCGGGCATCCAGCTCCGCGATTGTGTAACCTGCAGATAGGTGGCCCGCGGGCAGCAGATTGTGCGCTCCCCCGGAACTTTCAGCAGGTTGCGAAGGTCACCGGTCATGAACGGATTGGCTACCGGGCTTTTTGCCACCTTGCCGGTACGGTCAATTACCGTCAGACTGCCAGTCATGTCGAAAGGGGTATCCTGATAATAATTCCGGAACATTACCAGCATATCCTGCACGGATATTTTCTTTTCGGCTTTAACCGACATGGGGAAATTCTCGCCATTCGGATCCAGTCTCAGCGATGGAGCCACCAGGCTCAGCACTCTCCACTCACGCCTGCGGCAACCCATGCTGTTGCGGTCGGCATAGGCATAGCAAAATTCAAAAGGCTTGCCACTCTTGGAATCCCAGTAACCCAGCTCCTCAGCCAGCGAGAATACATTATCGGAGGCCATGTAATTATCGGGGTCTTTCAGGTTCAAAGTACGTATCCGACTGGCATTTGCCGATACTCCCACTTCGTCATCCGGTATTCTGACCGCTGCCCAGACAGCCCCCTTTTTGCCTTTGCCCGGACCCAGAATCTCAAAGTGCCAGGTTTCCTGCGGATCAGCAAAAGTGAAGCATTCGCCGGCATCGTTATAACCATATTCCTTGGTTAGTTTATCAATTATCCTGATGGCCTCACGACTCGTCTTAGCTCGTTCCAATGCCAGCCGGTAAAGCTCCGGACAGTCGAGTATACCATTTTCAGATACCAGCTCATGCTTGCCTCCAAAGGTGGTTTCACCGATTGCCAGCTGATATTCATTCATCACCGGATAGGCAGTGTTGATGTATGCAAAAGTCTCGGCCACCTGCGGAATGGTGCCGGTCTCCACCCGGTCGGGATCATTTGGACGCTTGGTTTCCTTGGGCTCCAGATACACCGGGCACATCGATCCCGATGGATGTTTCTGATGGGGAACCACATTGATCCAGGTACGGTCAGATCCGCTGTCGCACGAATGCGAGGTCATGGTTGAACCATCCGCCGAGGCCTTTTTTCCAACGATAATGCTTGTGCAATTATCGTACTCGCGCACTTCCTGTGCAAATGCACCGGCGCAGAACAGCAGCCCTGCGCACAAGAAAATAAATGGTAGATGCTTTTTCATAAATACAGTATTTCGAAGAAGAAGACCGATTAACGAAGAAGAAAATCGTAACACGTAACACGAAACCAAATTATCAAATTAGCACAATGCTTACAGTCCCGTCGCAAACCCCGTCCATAACTGCCCTTTGATCTCTACCCATTTGGTTGCCGTTGCGCGGGCAAAATCATTAGTATAATTGGTCAGAAACTCCCGGTATCTTGGCGGTTTGACAATTCCCCGTGCATCTTTTTCAGGTTCCTTGCCTTTATCAGCTTTCATCATTTCAACAGCCATTTTATCCATCATCGGCAATTCTGCAAAGGCTTTATCTTCAAATTCCTTCACTGCAGTTTCCAGAAGTACGCGGGTACGTTCCCAGTGCAATTCGGCCAGACGGTTAGTTTCCCGGAAACCCCAGATAGCGGCATCAGTACGGTATTTTTTTTGACCACAGACCAGGTAATTGTCAGGTAAACTCAGCGTTCCGGCATAGATTGGAATCCTGGGACTGCTTGCGGGATTATCGAATGAGAACCATGCAACACCACCGATATCATCTGGCAGCCAGTCGCGGCACTGAATAACATTGGAATAGGAGCATCCGCTGATGGCAATAGTTCTCTGACCGGCAATAGTGCCCGGTTTTAAAGCATTAACAAGAGCGATCATGTCGCGGCTCATGAACGGACTGGCCAGGCCACTTTTTACCATTTCGGGAGCGGCGGCAGGCTGACCTTCGGGAGTGGCAGCAGCACGGCGTCCGAAATTGCTTTTTGGTACGAGCATGTTCTTGGTGGCATCCAGATCAGTCCCTTCATAGGTCACCCGGTAATAAGCCATAATATCGCGTACGCTTTGTTTTTTCTCGGGTTTTACCGAAAAAGGCAGTTCATCCATTTCAGCTGTCAGGTTTAACGAAGGGGCCATCGTACTCAAAACATACCATTCTCTTGTGGAGAAAGGTTTCCGGCCGCCGTAAGCTTTCCAGAATTTGAAGGGTTCGCCGCTTTTACTGTCGTAAAATCCCATGCCTTCAGCAAGCGAAATCACATTTTCTGAAGCCAGGTAATAATCAGGCTTGTTAAGGTCCAGAGTACTGATCCTGCAGATATTGGCCGATACACCAACGTGATCGTCGGGTATTCTGACTGCTGCCCAAACGGCACCAATCTTTTCCACACCGGCACCCATGATCTCAAAATGCCATACTTCGTTTTTATCAGCAACGGTTAAGCATTCGCCTGAATCACCATACCCGTATTGGGTTGCCAGATCGCCCATCAGCTTGATCGCATCACGGGCGTTGGTGCAGCGCTCCATAGCAATTGCCTGCAACTCCTCAATCAGGAACAGACCGTCGTCATTCTGCATGCTCTGCTTGCCGCCAAATGTGGTTTCCCCCATGGCCAGCTGCTTCTCATTCAATGAGGGATAACAGGTGTTCAGATAAGAATAGGTCTCGGTAACCTGAGGGATTGTCCCTTTCTCCGTTACGTTACGCATATCGCCGCTGAATTCGTTATGCATCAGTCCCCAATAGACTTTTCGACTGGCGCCTTCATCGTATTTTTTGTGGGGTACAATGTTCAGCCAGGTGCGGTAAGGACCGTCGCAGCTGTGACAAGTAATCACCGAACCGTCAGTGGTGGCTTTTTTTCCCACCATGATGCTGGTACAGGAGGCCTTTTCTTCGGGAACCTCAATGAATTGTGCCACTGCCAACTGCGCAAACATCAGCAGTGCGGTCAGCAGGTAAGCATACTTTGCAAAAGATTTCGTTTTCATTTTATTCGGATCTATGGTTTCAATCAAGTTTTCAATAGCATTCGTGGTCAGCGACGGGGTCCCCACCTTCGTGGGGATGACAACTCTTCAAGGCGAACTTGATTTTGTAATTTCAAAATTCAAAATTGGCCTTGGAGCCTCGTCATTCAAAAATTACCTTCCCCTTATCGACGGTCTTAGGATCAATGAGAAACGCTCCCACACCTTTTTCAATGAGCTCTTTATATTTCGGAACGCCTTCACAAACAATCTCCTTTTCGGGATGGAATTCGTTCCAGCTCTGCAAAATCTGCAGAACGGTTGAGGTGTGCCGTCCAACCCTGGTGGCGATCGGCCATCCGTTTTCATCGATCGGGGCATAAAGCAATCCATGCTTGCCGGCTTTCACCACAAAAGCATCTTTGCCTTCGAGGAGCTGCTTCTCGCCGGTGATTCCCCTCGTGGCATCCAGGAATGGCTCAGGTGCTTCCAGAAGCAAAGAAATAGCGTCTGAATTATCACCGATTTCACGATGGGATAACCCATGCAGATTGACGGGCGAAAACTCCGTTCCAATGGAGAATCCTTCAAAATCAGTCAGCGTCATGGAGGCCATAGTCGCCAGGTCCTGACCTTTTTCGTGTGTTACAATCGTGTTTATCACCGGATACTGCAGCTCGGCTTCATGCAGATCGATGACCACATCAACCTTTTCCTGCTTGATGAGGTTCATGAAAGCAAAGGTGGTCCGCTCTGTAAGCGTGCCGTTTGCCCTTCCGGGCCATGCACGGTTGAGGTTACGGATGTCCATATAAGCCAGGTTTTGCCTGCTCGGATAATGGATGTAAACCTCTGGATCGGGCCACTGGTCGAGCGGGTTTGTCCACCGGTCGCCCATGCGGAATTTCTGTCCGCCCCAGGCTGTGGGTATCGTATATAACTGCGGATAGGCTCCGCTGGGCCGGGTAACTGTGGTGCCGCTGCGGTTGGTCGATAATACAACAATTAGCCTGCCCTTCTGCATCTTAGCCTGCTCAACAAGTATCCATCCTGCCAGGCGACCGGCAGGTTCCTCGGGGTGCGATCCGGCCAGCACCATAATAGTGGCTCCCGGTTCACTGCCCTCAACCATATATATGTTGCAGTCATTGACCGATCCGCTGAGTTCGGGGAAATAGTCGGCCAGCTTTTTAACTTGTACCTGGTCGGAAATGACAACCTCTTCTTTATAGTGCCGGTGCTGATAAAAGCTGATTCCGGCTACGGTCATGACCACCAGGCCAGCCACTCCGATCAGACTCTTCCGTATGATATCTTTTCTGTCCATGTTGTTCTCCTATTTGAGCATGAATAATCGTAACAGAAATGGTATCAGGATAATTACATAAACGATCTCCTTCTTCCAGTCTTTGGTTTTAATCATGTTGTAAATGATCAGCACCACCAGAAAAGCGATTAACGCATAATAGAGGATCGATATTATCTCGGTTAGAATTGCGTTCATTTCGATGATTTATATACCGGTTAAAAATCCCAGCTGCTTGCTGTAAACAACCATCAGTGTACCCAAAATCATGATAACAATGGCTGGTACAATGCATTGTTTCAGGAACTTGCCATAGCTGTCCTTAGCGCCGGCTACATCCACCGTAAGCCGGCCGATAATCGCTGTTGGCGGCAGGGCATCTCCCAAAGGCCATATCACACTCATCCCGGCAAGGGCGACGATCGGATTCAAGCCCATCGAGTTAAAAAGCAGCACGAGTGGCACGCCAAACACGGCGGCCGATCCGTACATCAGAACAGATTCGGTTATCGGAAGGAAAAAGAACAGGCTTCCGATAACGAGAAAAGCAGGCAGGGTAATAAAAGTGATGGCGAGCAGCCCCCGAACCCCTGTCAATGTCATGATTTGTACTAAAATCCCTACACACGTGAGGGTACCGATCAGCGGAAGTAGCTGTTTGAGAGTCGCCGCCGAGATCTTGAACAGGTCGATTTTTTTTGGAGAAAGCAGCCACGACGCGAGGGCGGCAAACAGGAACATCAATGGCATCCCTACAACCGGCGTATCGTGAGGCCATTTGCGACCCATAAACATCAGTACGAAAAATATCAGGAACGGTATAGCGATACGTGTCCAGTTCATTTTTTGCGGAGGCTCAGGCAACTCTTCGAATGCTTTATCCACATCGATTTTGCTGCCTTTCCATCCGAGGAAGAAGATCGTAAATAATGCACCGAGAACGCAGGGAATCAGCAGTGGCCAGAAAAATCCGACATAAGGCATATTTACGCCTGCAGCAGTCATCATAGCCCATAAGCTCACAGGAGGTGCAGCGGCACTCAAACCGGCAATGAGGAAAATGATGGCGGCGGTCTTGATCTTGGTCACCCCCATATAATTGAGCACCACGGCAACCATGCTGCCAACGATCAGCACGGTAACGCTTCCGGCGCCGGTAAGGGCTCCGGGGATCAGTAGCAGAAGGGCAAGCAGCATAAGAAGAAGTATGCGGCTTTTGTGAAAGGTTTTAATGATCGACCTTACCGCATAAGCCACGCCTCCAGATTCTTTTAAAATATTCATGAACAAGGTGGCGCAGAAAAATATCAGGTTGATATCCAGATAGGTTATCGCACCTTCGGCAACATGGCGGGCGGGGAAAAAATGTCCCCCGGCAACCGCACCGGCAAGGGCGGCAACCAGCATGGCGAGCTCGGTCGACAGCTTAAACCGCAGTGCGATGAAGTAGAAAAGGACCATCACCCCCAGGACGATGGCCGCAGAAGTGTACATGTCCACGTTTATGGTACTTATTTAGTGTAAACTTTTTTCAGGACACCCTCGATCTCCGTGTTCATCTCAAAAAGGATGAGCGGAATGTTTTTTCCCTTGGAAATGGTCGTAAACCGGCCATCGGAATCGCCCTCTTTTTTCACGATCATCAGGTCGCAAACAGCGCAGACGGCGTCGATAGACATTTCATCGGTATTATCTCCGGAGGTTGCTCCCTGCGAGCGACGGGCCATGCCTTCGATATGGGAACCAATGACCTTGATACCCTGTTTTTTTGCTTCAGCAATGAGTGCCTTGGTGCGGATTAGCTCATCATCCATGGAAACTCCGGCAGCACCCATTCCCTTAAGACTGGCTCCGGTAACGATTATGATCGATTTGTATGGCTTGCCTTCCTTCTTTTTGTTAATCAGGTCTTCAGCCTTGGCTTGCAGGTTGTAATCAAAAGCGATGGCATCTTTCTGCAGGAAAATCTTCAGTCTGACTGGTCCCGGACTTTGTCCGCATGAGGTTAACAGTACAGGCTCAGAGGCTGTTTGCGCAATGGCTTGGTTGGCAGTTATTAAGAGCGCGACGGCAATGGGCAGGATAAGCAGTCGCGATACCTTGGTAAAATTGAATGTCTTCATATTGATATTTAGATATTTACAGATTGAAATAATAGGCAATGGTACGCTTGTAGTTTCAAAGATATTAAACTTACTCTTTTGATGGCTGTTCAACGGCTGTTATATAGCATCCTGAATCGTATTACCACCAGTATAAACCAGATCAGCCCGGCCAGACTGATGATCAGGGTGAGCGGATTCAGACGATTATCGAATCTCACCGACTGTTGGGTTATTGCCGGTTGTGATCCCGGATCCCAGGGCAGGTGATATTTCTGTGCCAACCCCTTGATGAAGAGCAGGTGGATTACAGGGATGCTATTTTGCAGCATAACATGGATCATTCCTTGCCTTGAAGGCTCGGGAATTGTTGCCTGTTTTATCAGCCCGGGTTTGATATTCAATACCGCCTGACTGTTTCCAAGGTTGGCATATCCGCCGCCTGAATTAATGAAAGCCTTAATCCGTTTCGGATTTCCGTTAAAATATATTTTCTCCCGTTCCGACAGGTTTTTCTGCAGTTCTTTTTCGCTGATCAGTGGAATGGCGGCGTCACTAAGACTTTTTCTTATCCGGTCCGATAGGCCCTGCTCGAATTCCGAACCGGTATCATCTTCCCCGCCAATGGAAGCCGCAGCTGGCTTAAAATCGGTGCTATTTTTATCAAGCAGCAGACGGTAGATATCCCATAGGTTAAATTCGGGATTGGATGCCCCGAAAGAGGAGGATCCGAAGGAAAAAATCACTATCGGATGTAGCTCCAGCGCTTTTGAAGCGGCAAGGGAGGCAATCAGGAGGGCAGGGAAGGAGGCCGAACTGCCAATGGCAATAGTATCGCCTTTTTGCACTCCTGCTTCGATCAGCAGGTGCGCGATCAATGCGGCAAAATTGGGATTGATGGTTGTCCGCTTGGCCGCCGGATCACCAATCGTGGTGGTAAGATCCGACCATTCCGGCCCGATAAGTCCGGTATGCCAAGGATCTTCGGGATTGTCCGTATTGATATGATTCTGTGTCGAGTAAGCGCTGATTGTATTCAACGAATTATCCATATTCATTGCAGCTTTAAGTAAAGCCGGAGAACCTGTCCTGGCAGGAGAATTCAGCGTGAGCGATACCGCCAGCATCAATCCTATTCCTATCAGCCCGTTGATCAGGAGAAATATCTCTTTATTTTCCAGCCGCTTTATAGGAAGCAAGTTCATATCAACCTAAAAAGTAAAAGTAGATCTTACTGATAAACAAGAGAACAGCGAGTACGATAGCCATGGAGGAGAGGGTCACGACGAAGCCCTGCTTATCAAAATTACTGGCAATCAATCCTGGAATTACCCAGCCGATCATTCTCATTTCCAAAGAAACCGGAAAAATCATCGGAACGAGGAACGAAAAGGAGAACGATATTACAGCGCTTATCAAAATCAGGAAAACGAACCTGCGCTTGCCGAAAAGAATCAGGTAACGTGATGCAAATTTGTAAATCAGCCAGGCAATCAGGGCAGCTACCAGCGTTCCTGTGATCCGCAGCGGCTGATCGGCATACAGAACCAGGTATCCCGGTACGATTATTCCGCCTGGGAAATAGCCTGTCACTGCGATGAAGAGCAGCGAAATCAGGAGGCCGATAAAGAATAATTCGTATTCCAATGTGTTATGAGGTAAGAAGTTAGAGATTCGAGGACCAATTTTGAATTTTGAATATCAAGATCAAGAAGCACTGAACCCATAATAGCTCCTAACCCACTTGACTTTGTGATTTCAGCATTCAACACTGGCTCTCGAATCTCTAACATTTTTGTTTGTATTTAACCATTCTAAGACTCCTTCGCCCAGCCCGTGAATGTTTGCAATGCCAAAAATAACGATATCGCCGGTGGTGGATTGAATGATCTGATTAATGATTTTATCAGGGTCATTGGTAATAAGCCGTGTACAGTTTTTAAGTTTTCGGGTAAAGATAGGAGAATGGGTTCCAGATACATATATATGATTGAAAAGATCCTTGCCATCGGTTTGTAAATAATTGAGCCACTGTTGGCTGCGCTCGCCGCGATCGGAACGAAGTGAGATCAATCCAATCAGTTTTGGTTGAAAGTAAGCCTCTGTTTCTGAGAGATTCTCCCCTTTGCCTGTTGCGTTATTTTCAGTCGTTTCTGCAATGTCAATGCTGGTTTTATCTGGCTTATCAGTTACTTCCCGCACCAGAATTTTCATAGTTTTTTCGATAACCTGAACGGTCGAAAAGGGGTCATTTGCCGCGAAGGCATTAACGAACCAGATTTTCCGACTCATTAGCTCCCTCTCAATCCTGAAAATACCCAGTTGCCCTTTATCAAGCTTTGTATCCAAAATACCACGAATGATTTTGTCATCAGGAATTCCCATATACCGGGCTGCGGCTGTCACTGCATCGAGGTTTATTTTTATATGGGTTTCATAAATGGATTCCGGCAGATTCAGCTCATCGATTAAACCCGCTTTTGCAGCAATGAGTGTAGCTCCAAGCTGTTTGGTACCAGCCAGCAAGTATTCATTCACCTCTTTTTCGGGCAGGATGATTCTTGATCCCGGGAAGATATCATTGATAAAAAGACCCGTGATTTCGCCAATCGATTCGCCCACAACATCGGTATGATCGGCCCTGAAATTGGAGAATACGGTGAGTGTTGGTTTGATGAGCTTATGCGTCTCGGTTTTATGATTATCCGGATGAATACTCATGATTTCGGTAATGATGCAATCCACATCAAGACTGACAGCCCTGGCAATCAGTTTTTTCTGTTCGAGAATGGTGGTGACTCCTCTCCGCCTGATCGGTTCAGTGGATCCATCGGGAAGAATATACATAGCTTCGGAGCCGGTGGTTTTGGCAAGAACCTTGATTCCGTGTGCTCTGAAAACGGATGCCAGGGTTCTCGTTATACTCGACTTTCCCCGGGTACCGGATACACTGATCCGGAGCGGAATCCGTTTGATTTTTTGGTTGTAAAGAATGGATTCGGCAATGAGGAATATCAGAAAAACAGAGGATACGCCAAGCAGAATCAGTAACCCGATCATGTTATTCCTCCGGCTTAAAGAGCCCGGCGGCATTGGCTCCCAGAAAAACGGCATCCATGAGTTTCTGGTCAACGCGCTGGAGATTTGTTATCGATTCAGTATCCAGCAAAGTTGTATGCGAGATCCTGGTTAGGTAATCTCCGATATACTCAAGATCGTCATCGCTCTCCGACCAATTTTTCCGATCGAAACGGGATAGGTCGACCGGCTTCGAAAATGAGCGCAACGATTTATCCCCGAGAGTATTAAAATAGAAATCGAAATACGACATGATCAGTTCGCGCAGGGAGGCGTAAACCGGTTCACGATAACGCAGTGCGGTGGTATTCGATTTTGCAATGGCACCCCATTTATTGCGAATCTTAAAGACTGCGATTACATGATCGTCATCGTTTTCAGCCATCATGTCAACGATGAGGGGCTTGAATCCCAGCTCGCGCAACATCGCGGCAGCAAAAAGCGCACCTTCAAAACAGTGCGCCTTTTGCTCAGCGATAACTTTGCGCGGTGAGCGGCATTCCGCGTTTGGATTATAAGGCACAGAATCCAGGAATAGCTGGATATCGTATGGCTTCTTAAACTGATGAATAAAATCTGATTCGCTCTGTGTCCACATTACTAATGGGTAGTGCCAGCTTTTTTCATTACGAACTTTTCAGATATCAGCGCGAGTTCAGCTTCTGTCAGATTCGTGGTTTTCTTCAACAGACCTACAAAGAAAGCGACTTCATCGGGTTGAGCCGGACAGCCGGTATTGGCCAGCTTGGCTTTTCCTGCCTTGTCTTTGGATGGCATTCTGGAGTCGGACAACAATTTCCCTTTTTTATTAAATATCAGCCAGAAGGGAATTCCCTGCTTTGTTCCGCCATTCTTATTCATGAATGCCTCTGCTCCCGGATTCTCAAGAGCCTTTTTAGTCCCACTTTCCAAAACAACCATGTGTTCAATCACGAAGTTTTTTTCAAATAAAGGCTTTAACTCCGGCATGTTCATGATGGAATCCATCCGTTTGCACCATCCACACCAGGAGGCATGAAAGATGATCATCACTTTTTTGTTGTCTTGTTTTGCAAGAGAACAGGCCTCTTTAAAGATTTTGTCTGCCGGTTTGGGTTGCTCTTGTGCCACGGCACCTGTGATCAGGCCGAAAGACAGTAAAATACTGAACAGTAATTTCATACTCGATTATTTTATTTGAATATAACGTATTTTGCTTTTTGAGTTCCGCAGAAATCGCACTCATTTGTCAGGGTGCCAACATCATAGGTATTGCCGCAAACCGGACAAACGTACCATTCACCAGGGAAAGTTTTTTCATTTCCACCTTTCAGGGCAGCCAGTGCTTTCTGATAGAAATCGTTATGCTTTTTTTCTGTATCCATGGCCCAGCTGAATGATTTTTTCGCACCATCCGCTTTTTCAGCTACTGCCGATGCGATAAACCCGGGATACATGAAGGTTACTTCGTAGGACTCACCTTTGCTGGCGTCGACCAGGTTTTCAGCGGTCGTTTTAACATCGAAATTGCCAATTACAGGAGCGCCTACAGTTTCACCAAGCTTGGTTAATACCTTCTTGTGATTGTTGGCATGAATGGTTTCAGCCTGTGAAGTGGCCAGGAACATTTTGGCAATATTGTTCAGACCCTCTTTCTTGGCGGCCTCTGCGAATTTGGCATATTTTGCACTGGCGGTTGATTCGCCATTATATGCAGCTTTCAATCCTTCAATGGATTTTACCGGTTTTGTCTGACTAAAACCAAACAAGGAAAAAGCTCCAAATACCATGAGGCTTAATACTATTTTTTTCATAGCTTTAAATGTTAAGTTAAATATATTCAGATAATTACAATCCCATCATATAATCCATAACCATAGTGCCACCTAAAAATCCGGTTATGCTTACGCTCGCTGCACCGAGCAGGTAAAGTCCGAAAACCAGCCATTTATACATCGGCTCCTCTTTTTTATAAACCAATACCCAGATGCGGATCAGCGTACCGATAGCCATGATCACCAAAGTAACCAAAGCCAGCGTTTCATGGCGTTCAAATATCTCCACTATCGCACCTTCTTTTGGTTCGAAAGTGAACACATGGCCGGTTAGGAAAGCTGCCGCGGCACCGAGGGTACCCAGTACCATCAGGTAGAGGCCCATCTTGGAAAGGCATTTTTCTTTACTGAAGAAAAGATAGACAAAATCGGCTAAAAAGCCAACAAGGATCAGTGCAACAGGGAAATGCACGATCATCGGATGGAAATGGGCAGTATTAAACATGTCTATAAATTTTGGTCGATGTGGCTAAAGATACGAAAAAAAGGTATCGGGTATCGGGTATCAGGTATCAGGTATCAGGTATCAGGTTAAAGTTTTACCGGCGTCATCTTTGGCATGATCAGTTGCACCACGCCGAGGGCAACGAGGTACGTGCAACCGGCAACGAAGAATGCATAAACATATCCGTGCGGACCGGCATCGGTGAGAACCTTGCCCAGGGCCAGGTTGGCAATAATACCGGAAACAGCGCCCCACATGCCGCCTATTCCCACCACTGAGGCCACGGCCTTTTTGGGAAATACATCGGACACAAGGGTGAAAACATTGGCCGACCAGGCTTGGTGAGCACCTGCTGCAAGACCGATAAGCAGAACGGCAATCCATTGATTTTTAACAATTGGGGCCATGGTGACAGGTAAAACCAGGCAGGCACAAATCAGGAGGGTAATCTTTCGGGCCTTATTTACAGACCAGCCACGCTTGATAAATGCACCCGACATATATCCGCCGCCGATGCTGCCGACATCAGCAATCAGATAAATAATGATCAGCGGCAGGGCCAGGCCTTTGAGCTCCAATCCGAATCGGGCATTCAGGAAAAATCCTCCCCAGAAAAGATAAAACCACCATACCGCATCGGCAGTCTTGGCAGCGGCAAATGCCCAGGTCTCCTTAACCGGAAGAAGTTTCAACCAGGGGATTTTTTCAGTTACCGGCTCGGGTGGATCACTCAGTATATGCTTTAGCTCCGACGCAGATAATTTTGGATGAAGTTCCGGTTTTCGGTAGGTGTTATTCCACAATATAACCCAGAGTGCACTGAAACCTGCTGTTACAAGAAAGGCATATTGCCAGTGGGTTCCATCGCTGGAAACGATCAGCGGAACGAAAAGAGGAGCCAGGATGGCGCCCACATTTGTGCCGGCATTGAATATCCCGCTTGCAAAAGCACGCTCTTTTCGCGGAAACCATTCGGCAACGGTTTTAATCGAGGAAGGGAAATTTCCTGCTTCACCAAAACCCAGACCAAAACGTGCGGCTGCAAATCCGATCCAGCCCATTCCTCTGGTTACTAAAGCATGAAGCATACCGAAAATACTCCAGATAACGATCGAAAGCGTGAATCCTTTTTTGGTTCCAAGCCTGTCAATAATGCCACCCATGGTGAGTAAACCAAGGGCATAAGCCACCTGAAAGGAGATGGTGATATTTGCATAATCCTGAACAGTCCAGCCAAAAACCTTGTCGCGCAGTGTTGGTCCGAGTACGCCCAGAATACTCCGGTCGACATAGTTTATCGTAGTAGCCATGAACAGGAGTGCCAGAATCCGCCACCGGAAGCTGCCGATCTTTTCTTTTGTGATAGTCATGATTATTTTTTGGGGTATCCCACGGTCTGGGAAATGATAATTCTTTGATGTGGAGCCAACTCCATGGCTTTTGTGAGCACAGGTATATCAATAAAGGCCCTCACAACGCATGCAAGTTTTTCAGAGGCGCACCACAGATATACGTTCTGGGCCATGAATCCGGTATTAATGGCAGATTTGTTCAGTGCTTCGGGACCGGCTTTTTCCGGTTCACTCACACCGGATTTTATCAGGTCGGCAACATAAACCAGGTTGACAGCGGCTACTTCGACGAAGTCCTGCCGTCCGGTTTCCTTTCGGATATCGCGATTGTGGATCTGTTTAAGGGCTAGTGATTCAGGAATATACAGATAAAGACCCGATTCCAGTGCTGCATAAACCGACATCTCCTGCTTGTCGTTCGACGAAGGGGCGGTATGCTTTCCATCCGGTCGGTTAATTCCCCAGGCAGCCCAAAGCAGGTCCGACAATTGCTGTTCCGATAATTTACGGCTGTCATACTCCCGGGTGCTTTTGCGTTCATTCAGTGCCTGCATCAGGGGCATGCCACCCTTTTTATTGGGTTCTGGTAATTTAATATCCTGATTATAGGCCGATAAGCTCATGCTTAAAAGGATTAGAGTGATGGCTGTAAAATGTGCTTTATTCATCCTGAGGAGTTAAAAAAAGGCTCAAGGCTCATGGCTCGAGTCTCAAGTAAGTTTTTAATGTTCAAAAATCGAAAGGTAACTCAAGTTTGCTTTGCGTCAAAATTCAATTTCTGCTTTTTCCACCTTCCACCTTCTACACTAACCTGAGCCTTGCGCCTTGAACCTTGCGCCCACGGGTTGAAACCCGCGGCTATTGATAATTGATCCTTCTACCCTAACTTGAGCCTTGCGCCTTGTTCCTTAACTTAAGCCTTGAGCCTTGCGCCTTGAGCCTTCTCCTTGCCTTAAAGAGCAACATTGCTCTTCAGCACCGGATAGGTAAGCCCCCCTTTCGGAGCTCCCAATTTCTGAAGGTATTCATCAAAATAATTCCAGTATACCAGCCCATCATCCGATTGCGGTTCCATCAGGTAAAAGATCAGCCACGCCAGCGGCTGGGCCATATCGACATAATAAGAACCGGCTGGGATAGTTTTTTTCACAGGCCGGAAATCGCCTTCCAGGGTAACAGATTTATGCCCGCCATAACCTTCACGATCCGATCTGGTCAGTTTGCTGATCATGTATTCTTCACCATCGATTTTAATTTTCTTGTCGGTTTTTTTAACGATAATACCGTGCTCTTCCAGCTTTTGTGCGACATTGGCAAGTTCAGCAGGGAAGATATAGGTGCGTGGCACGGTGGCGAGTTTTACGGGTACAAAATGGTTGGAGTGATTGATTTTTTCCAGCCAGTTAAGGTTGCCGGTTGGTTTCTGACGTTTTCTTCCGTTAGCATCGGTATAAGGAGTGGTTTCGCGGATCAGCATTCTGATCTGATCGGGCTCAGGTGCCAGTTTGTAGGTGACGCCGCGCTGAATTTTTCCAGCTCCTGTTTTTATCATATCAATGGTCTCCTGATCGGCTTTTGCTATAATATTCTTTATCTCTTTAGCATGGCCTCCGGTGTATTCCAATACGCTCACCAAAAGATAATAGTTGGCGAGGATGCGCTTCTCGAAAAGTTCATGTGGAAACACTTCGCTCAGGATTCCCATGCGGTTGCGTAACCCTACATAATTTGCCACATATCTGGGCAGATGATCGTAAGCGACAAACGTTGCCTGCTCATTAGGGCGCATATTCAGGTACCCGTGCCAGAAAATGTTGATCCCTGATTTGTCGAGAACGGTATGCATGGCATCTTTCAGCAGATCCATCGTGAAATTGGCAGGCTCGGGCATTCCTGCGGATTGAAACGATGGGGCAACATTTGCCATGTATCCATGCCATGAACCGTCATCGGTATGCAGATCCATGAACAGGGCCGGATCCCAGCGGTTAAAAACTCCTTTGAGGAGGCCTTTCATTTCGATAGCCTCTGCCTTCATCCCTTCGCGGTTAAGATCCAGACCTTCACCGTTGGCCCTTACTCCAGTCATTTTTGGGCTTCCTTCTTGTGATGGGCGGTTATTGTCAGCGAATTTATCGTTGCCGTCAGGATTATAGTTGGGGCAGAACATGATGATCTGATTGTCCAATAGATACTTGCGGTAACCGAAAGCGATTTCGCGCATCAGTTGTAACGATGCTTCCTTTCCTTCTACTTCGCCTGCATGAATATTTGCCTGAATATAGATCACCGGTTTTCCTGACGCCCTGGCTTCCTCGGGAGTGCTGATTTTCGGGTTAGCAATGATTGCCAGAAGGAGCGGGTTGCCCAGCTTGGATGTGGCAAATTGTTCCACAGTAACCAATGGACTGGCCGCTTTTAATGCCTCAATGAATTTTACCACATCATCATTATGTGAAGTCTCCATGAATACTGTTCTTTCTGCACGGCTGATAAGAGCATCATGGTTTCCCATCTGTTGGGCGCTTACCGATAAGAAGGAAAGCAGAGTGAGAAATGAAAGGAAAACGGGGCGAAATGGAGTATTCATATCAAAAGATTTAGGTATCCTTAACAAATATCAACAACGATTTTAGGCAATTGGATGTTCTAAAGCAAAAGAACTGTTAGTAGAGCTGTCAGCTTTATAAAGCTGTCAGCTAAATTATAAGTTGTTTTCTTAGATGTAAATATCAGATATATAATAAATTATAAGAAGACAGAATTCGAGATATCAAGGATCAAGGTTTAATATATGGGTTCTAATATGTTGATAATCAGATTTAAATAGCATGAACTGTTAATAGATGTTAAAACAGCTGACAGGACCATGGAAGCTGTCAGCTGTAATTTGGTTCTTTGGGCCCCTTGATTATCAATTGATTAAAACGGCGATATTTATCTTTGACAAATCCTGGTTCGTATTAAATGGCTTTAGATGAGCATTGTAAGCTTTATATTGGACAGAACCTGACAGCTTTATAGAGCTGTCAGCTCTACTAAGATTTATTGCTTATTTTTAGCGCTCGAAATCCATTTTCCGGACAAACCAAAATGATATTAAAGAATGAAATACAAGTATGCCGTAGGTTCTGATATCGGTGGAAGCCATATCACCTGTGCCCTGATCGACCTGGAACATCAGATGATCCTGCCCGAAACACGCATCACCATCCCGGTGGATAACACTGCTTCTGCAGAGGTAATCCTCGGTGTTTGGGCCGAAGCTGTGGGTGAAACAATGCTCGGAATAGCTGTCGATGAGCTGGCCGGAATTGGTTTTGCAATGCCCGGACCATTCGATTATGTCAACGGTATCGCCCTGTTTGAGCGGGTGGAAAAGTACCTTGGCCTTTATGGAGTCAATGTTTCCGAAGGCATTCGCAAGCGCTTGAAACTGCCTGCAAGAGTCTCAGTTAGATATATGAATGATGCTTCGGCATTTGCCGTGGGCGAAGCCTGGATGGGAGTCGCCGCAGAAACAAAAAAATGCGTTGGTATAACCCTGGGTACCGGCTTCGGTTCGGCATTTATCGATGAAGGCCTGCCAGTTGTGGAGCGTGAAGATACCCCCAAAATGGGCTGCGTATGGCACCTTCCCTATAAAGATGCAATCGCAGATGAGTATTTTTCAACTCGCTGGTTCGTGAGGTCATATGCCGCCCTAACAGGTGAAACCCTGCCGGGCGTGAAAGAAATTGCCGAAGTGGCACGCCAGGATCCGAAAGTTGCTGCCCTGTTCACCGAATATGGTGCTGGTATCGGCGCATTTCTCGGACCATGGCTCAATAAATTCGGTGCTGAAGTACTCGTTATCGGTGGTAATACTGTTGGCGCCTCCGACCTGTTCCTGCCAGCTTTCGAAAAAGCATTGGCCGATCTCAATTGCACTACCAGAATCATGTGGTCTGAACTGAAGGAAGACGCTGCAGTTATCGGAAGCGCTCGCCTGCTCGAACCGGCTTATTGGACCCGAATCTATTCCCTGATCGAAAAAATGAATTAAACAAAATAAACCCAGGATCATGTCAACTCAAAAAGTAAAAATGGTGCAAATTCTTCCGGTGTTCATGTCGTTCATCGTGATGGGATTTGTAGATATAGTAGGCGTATCAGCCGGATATGTGCAGAAGGATTTCAATTTGAGCGACTCCCTCGCTCAGCTTATTCCTTCCATGGCATTTGTATGGTTTTTCCTCCTTTCGGTACCAGTCGGAATTATGCTCGATAAATACGGCAAGAAAAACATCCTCAATATCGGTATGGCCGCTACCGGTCTGGGTATGGCGGTTCCAATGCTCAGTCTGATTTCCTCATCGCTTTATACTTTCCCACTCATGCTGGTAGCTTTTATCCTGCTGGGTATCGGAAATACCATCGTTCAGGTATCAGCAAACCCGCTGCTTCATGATGTTACCCCGCTTGATAAGTATTCCAGTTTTATGAGCCTGACTCAGTTTGTTAAAGCGATTGTTTCTATGCTCGGACCGATCATTGCTGCTTTTGCCGCTTCACAACTTGGCGACTGGAAACTTGTTTTCACTGTTTATGCCGTGACCTCTTTTCTTGCAGTATTCTGGTTATATGCCACTAAGGTTGATGAAACTAAAATCGATAAGAAACCTGCAACCTTCAGCTCTTGCTTCAAACTCCTTGGTAATCCGCTTGTTCTTCTGATGGTTCTCGGAATTTTCCTCACCGTGGGATCCGATGTTGGAATGAACTCGAATATCGCCAATTATCTTCAGAAGAATTTCCAGCTGAGCCTGGAAGAAGCCTCAGTGGGTATCAGCTTTTATTTTGCTGCCCTTATGGTGAGCCGGTTCCTTGGCGCTGTTCTGCTGAACTTCTTCAAACCAAAGCCATTCCTCATTCTCACTACTCTCCTTACCATCATGGCTTTTGTTGGTATGATCCTGGCCCCAACCCCGTTAATCGGCAAAATCTGTATCTTCCTTGCAGGTCTTGGATCTGGTAACCTTTTTCCGCTGATTTTCTCCATCACAGTGAATAAAATGCCTGAAAGGGTAAATGAAATCTCCGGCCTGATGATTATGGCAGTCTCCGGCGGTGCAGTTATTCCTCCACTGATGGGCCTTGTCAGCCAGAATATGGGCGGATCGGCAAGTATTTTTGTGGTAATCGGATGTATGGTATACATTTTGTTTGCCGGATTGTATGCAAGAAAGGCCGCTTAAAACTTGCTTTTAGGCTGGAAATGGACTATATTTGTTAGTAATCCTGTTCATATGAGGTTTTATTTTGTCGCCATATTAACCATCTTTTTAAGCGCAACAGTTGTTGCTCAGGGCGGTACCTATAAAACCATCACAGCCGCTCAAACTGACACACTGATCAAGAATCACCAGGGTTTAAATGATCTTGTCATACTGGATGTTCGCACTGCCGTTGAATACAATGCGGAGCGAATAGATAAATCTCGTAATCTGGATGGTAATTCAGCATGGTTTAACGATTCCATAGATAAACTCGATAAAAATAAGATCTATCTGGTTTATTGCGGTGTCGGCGGCCGAAGCCCGGGTGCATGCACCAAGCTGATTGCGAAAAACATCAAAACAGTTTATAATATGCAGGGTGGTATGTCGGCTTGGAAAAGTGCCGGTTTCCCAACTGTCAAAACCAGCGGGACAGATGCTTACGGACTCTCTTCACTGATCGTGAAAATTTATCCGAATCCTGTCGTCGACTTGTCTACTCTTGAAATTGATGGTTTTTTTGAGGGTGAAGTAAAAATTGAAATCCTGAATGCTCTGGGCAGCCTGGTAATGAGTAGAAAAATGGTACCCGGACGAGCTATAACTATCAACGGTCGGGAGCTTAGCCCCGGCTTATATTTTTATCGGTTGGTTCTTCCTCAGAACCAAGTAAAATCGGGACGATTCCAAGTGGCCAGATAGGCCTGAAGCATTCAATTGGCAGGTGCAGCCGGAGATTCTCCGGCTGCACTTTGCTTTTAAAGCCAATGGTCCCCAACCTGAATTGCTCTTCGGCAGCTTCGGCCTGATGAAGAATTTGTACCTTTGGTAAGTGTTAAAATTACACTTAAAGCGAATGAACCCTTTGATCCGACTGTCCTGCCTGACCGCAGCTTTAGTTTTGCTGACCGCTGCTTCCGGCTTTTCTCAAAAATCAACTGCCAGTAAAAAACCGGAAAAGGCTATGATTCCCCAGGCGAAAGCAATGGGTACGCCTGAATCCTATGCAAACGGAAAAATCAATGGTTATTGGCAATTCAATCATTTCAACGACGACGAAACCGGAACCTATGGCCACAAAACAGTGGGCTCAGCCTACGATTCCGTCAGTAACAGGGTTTATATCCTGAGCGATGTGCGAAATGTCCTGTCCGGGAATCTTGCGGATTCATCGGCTCTGGAAATGACCAACCAGAAGGTGATCATCAATGGGAATCTGTTTCTTGGACTTACTACCCGGAATGACCAATACCGGCTTTTGGGTGCCATCCAACCCGAATGGAACAGCGGAAGTATTTATTATTCTGATAATGGCGGTACCGAATGGAAAATCAGTGCCGGGGCGGATCTGGCTAACAGAGAGATACGATGGTCAACCATACTCGAGGACCAGGATAAAACGATCCTGGTATTGACTATGAGAACGGTGAATAAAGCAAGCAGTAAGATCGAACTCTATACGATTCTGAAATCCTCCGATCAGGGTGAGAGCTTCGCTGAAATCAAGACCTGGCAGGAAACTGAACCGGTAAAACTGATAGCCTGCAAACCCTACAACTCGAATACTTGCTATTTTATTCGAAAAATAACAACCACCAATGTTTGGAATATCAGGGAGTTCGATCCGATTTTAAAAGAATTCAAACCTATTGCATTTCATTATTCCAATAAAACTCCGGGCAGTTTTGTGGGCACCCGAATCGGTGATACCACCTATCTGTATGCCGGAGCCGCCGGTGGTGGATTCAGCAGCAAAGACGGCGGCAAAACCTGGAAACCGGGAGCCATCCGCGAAAGAATTGCTGCGGTTAACCCTGCTGACCAAAACTTGCTCATCGAATCATCGGCAACCAACTGGATCACCAAAGATGCCGGTAAAAAGTGGGAGCAGCTGAAATGGTGGGAAAAGGTGTTTGGCTGGGATATGCAGAACCTTCAGTGGTACCGGAACAAGGATGCCCAGTGGTTTGCTGTTCTGAATAATGATTTCGGCGCCCATTTTACCACCAACTATACCGATAGCTTATCGTGGAAGCATCTGAATACCGACAATATCCACCAGATACTCCATCACGGCGCCTATAATGAAAGTACCGACCTCCTTATCACTTGCAACCAGGACCGCGGAACCATGCTCTGGGAGAAAGTGAAACCAGGTTATTACAAGGGTCACACCGTAACCAAAGCGGATGGACTGCGCGTAACCATCGCCAATCAGGGGAATTCTTACTGGTACATCCATTACTGGAATACCATGTATCATAAGATCTATAAGAAAGGACAAAAAGAGAAGGTCGACTCACTGGTGGTCGATATTTCACGGGCGCTCCAGGATACCACCTGGTACACACCGCCAATGCAGCCCTCATGGAAAACCGGCGAAGATGCCGTGTTCCTTTCGGGCAACAGCCGGCTGATTAAATTGACTTACGATCCCTATTATAATAGTATAGGTCGCATGGAGCTGCCATTTAATTTCAGGGATACTACAGATGAGGTATTGGCAGGACTGGCCACCACAAAAGCGGATCCCGACAGGATGTACGCTGCCTCAAAAAACGGGAGATTCTTTATCTCGTCAAATCTCGGGAAAACCTGGACACGCTCCCTCTATAAAGGACCTGCGCCATTTGTTAAAAACCGTCCATGGTGGGGTCCTTATGGTTATTGCATTAAAACCGCTCCTGATAATCCTGATTTTGTCTGCTGGGCAGGGGAGGGCGATTCAACCAATGCTTTTCTTATCTCTGAAGATGGAGGAAAAACTTTTGCAGCGGCTACCAACGGTCTGCCTGTAACTTTGAATATCAGGGATATGGCTATAACCCCGGGAGGCAATTTTATTTTTGCCAATAATGGATTTGTTTACTCTCGTCAGGATCAAAAATGGTACGATATGAGCGGGGGCAGCTGTCCTAATGGTGGCGCCATCAACGGGGTAGAATATCTTCCTGAGCAGAAAATTGTACGATTCTTTACTTACGGGGTCGGCGTACTGGATTTCTTTTTAAAGAATTGATAATCTTTACTGCAAATAATCGAAATCTAATAAACATGCAGGATTCAAAAAACAGCCGGATGTGGTACATAGCTGCGATAACTTTCGTGGCAACGCTCGGCGGCCTTCTATTCGGATACGATACCGCTGTTATCTCAGGTACCGTGAGCTCGTTGAAAGTGACCTTCATCGATCCACATAACTGGCCGGAAAATGTCGCCAATAGCTGGCACGGCTTCCTGGTTTCATCAGCCCTGATCGGATGCATAATCGGTGGATTAAGCGGTGGTTTGATCAGCCTGAAACTCGGGCGCAAAAGGGGACTGATTCTCGCAGCAATCTTGTTGCTTATCTCGGCTCTGGGATCAGGTATGCCTGAAATGTTCTTCAGACCGATCGGCACAGCCGACGAATCCTTCATGGTCCATTTTATCATTTATCGGATTATCGGCGGTATAGGAGTAGGCCTCGCTTCAATGCTGTCACCAATGTACATTGCCGAAATTTCGCCGGCAAATATCCGTGGAAAGCTGGTTTCCTGGAACCAGTTTGCCATTATTTTCGGTATGCTGGTGGTTTATTTCGTAAACTACAGCATTGCTGCTCAAGGCGATGACGGATGGATCAATCGCGTCGGATGGCGTTGGATGTTTGCCTCCGAAGCAATTCCTGGCGTCTTGTTTCTGGGACTGCTCTTTTTTGTTCCTGAAACGCCCCGTTATCTTGCCCTGAAAAATCAGGACAATGAAGCGCTCCGGGTTCTTACCAGAATCAATGGCCCATCGGTTGCAAAAACTATCATGGCCGAAATCAAGGCGACCCTGGAAACCACAACAGGAAAATTGTTCAGTTTCGGATCGCTGGTGATTATTGTTGGGTTGCTGCTATCCATTTTTCAGCAGTTTGTGGGGATCAATGTCGTACTCTATTATGCCCCCGAAATATTCAAGAATATGGGCTCGGGCACAAATGTGGCCCTTTTGCAGACTATTATAGTAGGTGTCATCAATTTGTCGTTTACCATACTGGCTATCTATTCTGTCGATCGTTTCGGCCGTAAAACTTTGCAGATCACCGGTGGTCTTGGCATGGCATTTTTCATGATGCTGCTTGGCTGCTGCTTCTATTTCGATAAGCTCGGAATTACTGCAATGATCGCTATGCTGGGCTATGTTGCCTGCTTTGCCTTCTCCTGGGGACCTGTTGTCTGGGTGCTCCTTTCAGAGCTCTTCCCGAATAAAATCAGGGGCCGGGCCATGGCTTTCACCGTGGCTGCCATGTGGATCGCCAATTTCCTTGTTTCGTGGACCTTCCCGATGATGAATAACAACACCGCGCTCACCAATACATTTCACCATGGATTTGCCTACTGGATCTATGCCGTGATGGGCCTGCTTGCCGCTTTCTTCATGTGGAAATGGGTGCCCGAAACCAAAGGCAAATCGCTCGAAGAGATCGAACGCTTCTGGACCAAATAGGGCAATAGGTAATGGCATTAGACACTGGTATTAATAGCCGCGGGTTTCAACCCGCGGACATTTAATAATCTGATTAAGTGCACCTTAATTCTTTTCTCCTATTACTTGCAACTAATTTCTGCCTTATGCCCTCTGCCTTTTGCCTAATTTGTCTATCTCCCAACTAATCAACCAACACCCCCCCCATGACCCTCCGAACCCTCGCCCTCACCCTCGCACTTCTGACCCCCATCCTCCTGCCCGCCCAGGAAAAAGCCAGCCGCTGGCACATCCTGAACAACGGGAGTATCGAATGGACCGTTAAGCCCGGTGATCCACACTTTGACCATATCGAAATGAGCGGTCAGCAGGTTTCGATGCATGTTCGCTATGCGGTCGACAGTGCACTGAACCCTGATCTGCTCCGGACCATCATCTTCCCGAATTTCCGTATGAAGCCCAATGATACGCACGGTACACTCATGGTGAGCTTCACTGCCAGTGATCTTCCTCGGTTTTTCCTGAATATGACCCCGATGAAACCCAGCCT
>CAIXHD010000314.1 GCA_903919065.1 uncultured Bacteroidota bacterium | reverse complement strand
GTATCTTTTTGTGGCATAATAAATGCCTCAATTACAGGGGTTTTCTCTGTTTTGGTAGCAACATTGACCTTCTCACAGGAGATCAAAAGAATGATAACAGCCAGAATGGGGAGTATTTTGGTTTTCATGATTAATGCAGATTAATGCTGAATGAAATATTCGGGGTGAACCCGAGTAGCTTGACATCGGTTTCAACCAGCTGACCTCCAACGATCTGGTATTGATTGTACCATTCGTTTTTCCGGTTGTAAACATTGAATATCGATAGACCAAGAACGCCCGTTCCCAGGTCGCCCATTTTGATTTTTAACTGCGCCGAAAGATCCAGACGATGGTAATCGGGTAGCCGGTAGCTGTTCTTTTCTCCTATGCTGATATAATCCTTTGTGGTCCCGTCGGGCAGTGTAACCTGATAAGCGCCCAGCGGAGCCGTGAAGGGTTTGCCCGTTCCGTAAATCCATACCGCAGAGAAGGTCCATTGCTTGTATTTATAGGTATTCACCGATTTGAATTCGTGCGGGATATCATGACTGGCATAGTAGGGATTGCTGCCGTAAACATCGAACTGATGAATAACCTGCTGATAGGTATAGGATATCCAACCATTGTAAGCCCCGGATTTTTTCTGGGCGAGAACTTCTATACCCCTCGAGGTGCCGGTTCCCTGATAAAAGAATTCGTTGTAGTTGATTTCACGATAGGCAGGCACGTATTGAAGGGTATACTCAGTCAGGCCCGACATTTCCTTGTAAAAGGCATCGACCCCGAACAAAAGATTGCGATTCTCCCAGCTCAGCCCGGCAATGTAATGAGTGCTCTTGCTGACAGGGATCAGGTCGCCATCGGCCAGCATCCAGAAATCGCGGCTTCCGGATTCCAGATCATCTCTGATTATACGTGTCGCAAACTGGTAGTAAATACCCCACGAAGCAGTGAATTTCAGCTTATCGCTCAAACTCAGTACGCTGCTGAAACGGGGTTCCTGATAAAACTTGCCGGTTGGCTGGTAATAGGATGACCGGATACCCGGGGTCAGGGTCCACCGGTCGAACAGTGTCAGCTTGTCCTGCAGGTAGCCTGCCAGCAGGGAGCCCTGAGTGGCCCGGTCCTGAATGGTAATGGTATCATTGCGTGTATAAAGGAAATTGGTCTGGTAAAACGATCCCTGCAAGCCGAATTCAACCTGGTTGTTCTTGTTGATCTTCCATTCGGTGGTTTGCTTGATGCTGTAATCCCTGAGATCATTATCCTCGTAAATACCCATGTTACGGGCTTCCGTTTCACCTGGCCTGACAAAGCTGCTCTGGGAGCTGATATCGCGAGTACTGAAATAGTTTGAATAGGATCCTAAAACATAGGTGTACCATTTCTCCGACCATCTTTTCGACCATTTAAGGCTGGTTCCCCAGTTACCCCAATCGGTCAGGTCGGTCTGGCCGCCTGAGATGCTGGCGCCACCGCGTGAAAAATTGAATTGGCTGGAGTTGTCGAGCACGTCCTGACCATGGTAAAAACTCAGCGAGATGGTCTGGTCCTTACCGGGATGATAGGTGATTTTGCCGTTAAGATCGTAGAAATAGGATGAAGGGTTGCTCTCTCCCACAAAACGGTTCATCTGTCGGCCGGTTGGCACTTCAGTTCCGGTGGATTGTGTGGTGGTCTGGAACTGATCGAATATTTTGGTATACAGGGAGGTTTGAAACGATCGACGGCCTGAAAGCAGGATGGAGCCCTTTTTTGCGAAGGGTATTTCAACGTACGCGTTGGCGCTGATGAGCCCGATATTTCCGCCGGCATCAAAGCCGTTTTCATTGCCATCCTTCCCGGTAATCTCCATCACGCTGCTCAGCCTTCCTCCGTATTTTGCCTCGAATCCTCCCTTGCTGAGCTTGACATCCTTGATGGCATCAGCATTGAATGCTGAGAACATGCCGAAAAGGTGATCCACATGATACACGGTAAACCCATCGTACAGTACAAGATTCTGATCGGGAGTGCCACCCCGGACGAAGAGTCCTGATGAGGATTCCTGGCTCCCGGATATACCCGGCAGCAGCTGAAAGGAACGGAAAATATCTTTTTCACCTATTGACGGGAGTTCGGCTATTTTCGAAGGAGCCATGCTTATCAGACCTGTGCGGTTAGAGATTCTCATCAGCTCTTCCTGATGTCCGGAAATGGTTACCTCGGATATTTCCCTCGTGATGGGTTCAAGCAGAACGACCAGGCTTTTACTGACCAGGTCGGGTGCCAGCCGTACGAGTTTTGTCTGATAGCCGACAAAGGAAACCAGCAGTTTCGAGGTGTCTGTGGGTACCTTGAACAGCGTAAAATACCCATCGATGTTGGTTGTTGTTCCGTTTAAGGTTCCATCAACAAGTATTTGTGCGTAGGGCAGGGTCTCTCCTGAACGAGCATCTTTGACTCTTCCCCGGAGCGAATATTCTGAGAAGGTGCCTGCTGGCAGTACTGTTGGCGGCACATAATCAATACCCACCCCGTCAGGCCGGATGAATATTTTGCCGTATGCCACCCGAAAGTACATCTTCTGATCTTTCAGGAGGATTTTCAGGCACTCTTCCAATGGCTGGTTGGAAAAACTGGTTCCCGGATGAATGCCTCCGTGGAACCAGCTTTTATCGTAATCAAGTTCAAGGCCTGACTGCTTGGCAATATCCGTGAGGACATCTTCAAGAGAGAAGCCATAAAACATTCCGGTGACGCGGTAGGCTTTTTCCTGGGCTTTTAAAGGTTGAAAACTGATTAAAATGAAAAGAACAACAAGGGGTAATGGATAGAAACGGATCGGGCTGTAATCCATGATCGGATAGTTTGTTTTAGTAATGCAAAGAACAACTTCAAGATGAAGCGAGGATGAAGATGGGTGGGATAAGCCTGATCAAGAAAAATCGACCATTTGGCATATTCTATCTATGAATGCCCGTATCTACCTATTCGCAAACATTGATGTACCGCACGAATTTCCCTTTGGGTACCGTTGCTTTATCAGTTAAGGTGAAGCCTGCTTCCCTGATCATGTCATCCATATTATCAAAGGAAACAAGAATCATCCGGCCGGAAATGCGGCGGGCAGTTTTCAGGATCGCAAGCTGTTCGGCTGAGGTTATCTGCTGATATAATCCGTACGGGATGTCAACTATGGAGACATCAAAATGCTCCGGCATATCATGCATGTCGTTTGCAGAGATGGAATCAGGATAACTGAAAAAAGTAAGATTCCGCTGTGCGTTGTTAGCCACAAACTGGTTGATTTCATATCCCTTTGCATCGATGCCCATCGATAGCGCCTCAATCACCACGGTCCCGATTCCGCAGCAGGGATCGATCAATGTCTGACCGGTATCGGGCCCCACACCGATATTAACCAGGGCACGGGCAACCCTGAAATTTAATGAGTTGGAATAAGTGTGCGGCTTGTTATCGTGATGATGCCAGCTGTAATCGTTCTTTTCATAATTGCCGAAATACCATTTGCCGTTTACGCTGGTTACGCCAAAGGTGACTTGTGGATTCCTTACATCAGCCTCCCCGTCGATGACTAATCCGAGCTCGCGGGTGCTTTGAAGACGTTCCTTATAATCCTCGGTTTCGTCCTCAAGTTTAATGTAGGTAACCCTGAAATTTTCCGCCGCAAGTTTGTCGGACAAAATCTGCTCAGCAAGGGAATCCAGTGAGTTTCCTTCGTAAATGATAGTCAGCCGCTCCTTAATAAACGGACTGCGCGATGGGGAGATCAGGAGCTCGGAAAAGAAATATTTATCGTCGTTTAAATGATTGAAAAGATATTTCAATTCCAGTTTACACAGATCGGCCAGGTACTCGGAGTACTTTACGGTGTAGAAATTCATCCGGCGAAGTTGGCTATATCGAAATCGATATGCAAACTTGCCTGATCAGGCTTTCTTCTCTTTAAGAATTTTGTATCCCAAACCCAGCGAGTAATAGTGACCACTTAACGGGGCTGCTTTCAAAGCAAGATTGAAGCGGCCCAGGTTGAACTGCAGGGCAAGGCCGTAAATAAAGTGACTGTTCTTTTGGTTAAGGTCGATCAGGTTTGCGACAGAATACGTATCGGAACCTTCACCAACCGTGGTATAGAAGCTTTTGGCAATTTTAATATCTATACCGCCATCACTCAGCAGCTTATAATTCGACTGGTTCCAGGAGGAGAACAGCGAAAGATCAAGAAATCCGAACTTTTTGGTCAGAACCGCTTCCAGTCCAAGATTGGATGATTTGTAATTTAAACCTGACAGGTTGTTGGTGACCTCAATTTTGTCGGTGCTGGGTGCATCAATCTCGCCGATCAGGTCGGCACCTACTGCAGCACCGAGGCTTATCAAACTATAATTGATTCCAAGGGATAGGTAAAATTTCCGGTCGTGCAAAACCGGTACCCAGTTAAAAGCATCGTGCCTGATACCAATCGTTGCCATGATATCTTTTGAGATGGAAAAGTTATTGGCAATTCCTTTTGTAGCCATCTTGATGGCTCCGGGCAGAACTCCAACAGAGACCTCTGTTCCGTATCCCAGCCCCAGACTGAAAACAGGCAGCAGGGCAGGCGAAATACCGATGCTGGTTCCAAGGCCTGGAAACAGCGGCAAGCCAAAACCGAGATTATCGCCGGTGAACGGATTTACTACCGGAACGCCGGTTCCCTCATCCATAAATTGAAACACCAGTTTACCTGGTTTTTGGGTTCCAAACAGGGTGGGCATTCCACCGGTAATCTCAAAATTTTGGGTAAAATCAGGCGAGCTATAATCTGTACTCAGACCGGCACCAATCTTGAGGGAAAAAGAGAGCTCCCATTTTTTAAGCACATCGCCGGTGGTATTGAGGTTATTCAGAAAGGCAAATCCCTGATGGCCTGTCAGGTCGGACAAGTAGGCATTGGCATAGGCTGAAAAATTGGCGGGAATGGTATTTATTTGGTTCGCAACGTTGATTTGAGCGTTTGCAACTGCGGAAGAAAGCAGCATGGCCAATACCAGGGAGGGTAAATATTTATGCTTCATGATTGTTTTTTTAAAGATTGATGATGTTTTGACTGGAAACATTAATCAATGGGTACCAGTTCAAGTATTCCTTTTTTACCATCAGATACGCCCGAGAGTTTGATATAACCAAAACGGGATTCGACCACGGTAAGAATGGTGATGAAATTTGGGAAGACCAGGGTCACCTTTACCTGGCCAGGAGTTTTACCCGCAACGGAATATGACCCGAAAATATCCGAATATTCCTCGACCGTGCCGAACAGCTCTGTTTCCTTAGCAGAACGCAAAGCACCGGGAGTAAAAATAAAAAGGTCAGCCTTCTCAAACCGCATGGTATTATCGGTGTAATAATTCCATTCAGAGTCATTAGTAAGGTCCTTTCCTTTATCATCAACGATGGTAGCTACTTTCCAGGTTCTCCCGAGCCGCACGCCCGTCGAACTTTCATTCCAGAAATCCAGACATAAATGCAGGTGAACCGGAGAAGTCGGTAAATTATCCGTGGGATATACCTCCAATGAAAATTCAGTAGTTGCCATTTCAGCATCACGTGTCACGCTATTATTGGTAGTACCTCCAGTATATTTCATTCTTGGATCAGACCAGTTAGACTCACCCCTGATATTACGGCAATCAGCAAAAGATTTGCTCAAATAGAACTTAAAGTGTCCCGAATCACTTACATAGCCAAGATGAAAGGCCCCTGAGTCGACAATCTCGCCGGTATACTTGTTTGTTTCTTGTTCCCAATCCGACCGGGTGGGGTAATAAGTAGCAAATTGATCAGAACCATACTTCAAAAGGACGCTGTCGAATTCACAGGACGCGATTGAAATCAACAGGGCAATAATCAGAAAACCGGTTTTTGTAAATAGTAGTTTTTTCATAGCTGCTTGAATTTTAAAATAATAAACCGGAGGTTGGGCCTCCGGTTTCATCTTTTCAGTGAGCAGGCTAGCTTCCTCAAGAGCAAAAGTAGTCATGTGTTAGAAAGTTCACAGATCGGTCGACTACTATTTGACTAACCATATATTATTTCAGGCGAACAATCACCGCTAATCATATCTTTGATAAGCAAAATGTATCATGGATATGAGACTTAAAATTCCCCTCCTTCTCCTTCCGTTTTTCTTCGGTTTACTGCAGGCATCGAGCTTTTTTTCAGTTAATGCACAGGACAACTGGACCCATTTCAGGGGTTCCAATCTTAATGGAATATCGGATGCCGGGCTGGTGCCTATTCTGTGGAACGATTCTACCAATATCTTATGGAAAACCGATATCGAGGGGAAAGGATGGTCGTCGCCGGTGGTATTCGGTAATCAGGTATGGGTGACAACGGCAACCGGGTCGGGGAAGAACATGTCGGGGGTTTGTCTGGACCTTAATTCCGGAGAAATAATATTCAACCTGAAGCTTTTCAATCCCGATTCCATCTATGGCAAGCATGATGTGAATACCTATGCGACACCCACGCCGTGCATTGAGGAAGGCCGGGTATACCTGCACTTTGGCACCTACGGAACTGCTTGTTTAAATACTGCGGATGGGTCGACTATCTGGACCCGTACCGACCTGAATTGCGATCATGCCCAGGGTCCTGGGTCATCGCCATTCATTTATAAAAACCTGCTGATTTTGCATATCGAAGGAACAGATGTTCAATATCTTGTGGCGCTCGATAAACTCACCGGAAAAACTGTCTGGAAAACCGATCGGCCTAAGGCTGTTTACGAACCTTTGCTGCCCATTGGCAAAAAGGCATACATCACTCCGATCATCATCAATGTAAAAGGAAGGGACCTGCTTATTTCGAACGGTTCAGCCGTATGCATTGCCTATGATCCCCTGACGGGGGAGGAAGTCTGGCGCATTGTTCAAGGAGAGGATTCCACGATTGCAAGCCCGGTTTCCGAGAATGGGATTGTCTATTTTTTACCCGGATTTGTAACTGGCGCTGATGGAGAAAAGTCTGCCGAATTGCTGGCCGTGAATCCCGATGGCAAGGGCGATATTGCGGCAACGAATATTCTTTGGCGCTTTCGTTTGCCCGTTTTACAATTGTCGACTCCCTTGATTAAGGACGGACTGATATACATGATCGACACGCGCAATATGCTCTATTGCTTTGATGCCAAAACTGGTGCGGTTGTTTATTCCAGAAAGCTGAATCAGAAATACCATTCCTCGCCTTTATATGCAAACGGCAACCTGTATTTTACTTCTGCCAGGGGAGAAACCATGGTGATTAAAGCCGGCAAAAAATTTGAGCTGGTTGGGCTGAACAAACTGCCGGGCGAGGTTTTTGCCACGCCGGCGATCGTCGGGAATTCGATTTTACTGAGAAATGAGAGGAGTTTGTACCGGATCAGATAAATTCCGTAAAACCGATCCGCCTCACCCTCTAGACCCATAGATGTCAACCTAAGGAGTTATTTATCAGAATATTGTCCTGATCTGAAGTTGTGAGTCAGCTTTGTTGCTTCCTTACTACGCAACCAACCAGGAGCACAATTCCCCTCCCTTTTTAAGGGAGGGGTTAGGGGTGGGTACAACTCTGATTATCAATTTGTTTCTATGTAAAAGAGCCCTTAGGTTGACGGCTATAGGGGGCGGGGGGTGACGTGGATCGGAAGGTAAAACGGTACCTGAACAGTAACATTTTGGATCATTTTGCTGACGCCGGCAAATTGATAGCTGCTTATCCTTTTCGGAATGAACTCCGAAAATAGCCACTTTGGGGAATCAAATCAGAATATTAAGTATCTTTGATCATCCCCCACGCTAATTCATTGTAATTTAACCAAACCGACTATGGGGTTTATCAAAGTTTTTTCTGTTTGTCTGCTCCTCACCGTCTGCTCCGAATTGCCTGCCCAAAACCGTAAATATCAGATATCCGGTGTGGTGGTTGATTCACTGTCAGGGCAGCCGATGCCAGGTGTGAGTATCCGTGTGGTCGGGGTGCCGGGCGGTGGAGTCACCAACCTGGCCGGTGAATTTACCATGCTACTTCAGCGGTTGCCTTCCAACCTTTATTTCAGCTATGTTGGTTATAGCATTGGCAGCTATCTGGCAACAAAATCGGGCGAGAAGGGTATCAGGATTGTGCTGCTTCCGGAAACGCGTCAGATTGGTGAAGTTACCGTCAGCGGCCAGAAAATAACGAAGGTGATGAAGGGCGATACGCTTAATGTGATTGAATATGAAATCGACGGGGACCGGATTATTGCCTATGCCAGCCCATACAAAAACACGGGTGATCTTCGGATTTACCTTACTACACTGACAGGAGAAAATCTTGATGATATCAAGGTAAGCCAGGGTGGGAAAGCGATAAAACATCCTGAAAAGATGGATCCCGAAACGGAATTCCTCATACGGGATTATACCGGTCAGGTGAATTTTCTGGACAAGAATTGTGCACATGAAGTGAGACATGAGTTCGACCGGCTGACGTTTGGCTTCGACACCCCGTATGCCGATTTTATTGGCCGCGTGATGCCGATTAAGTGCGAAATGGCCGGGCAGATGGTATTCCAGGTGAGCACGCTATTAGAGAACTTAACCTGGTTTTTCGGGAGGGGAAACTTATGGGGGAAACCATTAAAAATAGTTAAAGATAAATTTGGAGACAGACGTTATATACACGGTAACAAATGTGTGAGCGCACCCATTTTCAGAAAGGGCAATGAACTCTATATTTTCGACTTTTTCAGTGGTCATATTGAAATTTTCAATCTTGGTATGATTACTGCTAATATGGTTCCCATTGATTTTCAGTACAAAGAAGTTACCGAAGGGTTGGTTTTTCATTACAAGGATGTCGACACCTATAATTTTACCCAGACTATTCTGTTCGATGAGGTCAGGGGCAGAGCTTATGCATTTTTTAAAATGCGTGACAGCGGCAGGCAATCTCTCAGGGAAGTGAACCTGGAAACCGGTAAGATCATTAGAACCATCGAAATTCCTGATTTTTCCAACATTTCTAATATCAGGGTTTACGACAATGCGGTGTACTTTTTATACGACACCAGAGTTTATCCTTACTACAGGCTGCTTTACCGGATGGTTATTTAAACAAATCAGATAATTGAAACACTAAATTATTAACGAGTGAAAAACTATTTTCTGCTAATTAACCTATGTCTTGCTATTTCTGCTTCTTCCTTGTTTGGGCAGACCGGTTCAATTAAAGGTGTTGTAACCGATTCACTCACGGGTCAGCCGGTGGCCGGCCTCTCGGTGTTCATTCCCTCCACCACCTTTGGGACCTCCACCAACCAAAAAGGGGAATATCATCTGGATAAGCTGAATCCCGGTGATTATACCCTGGAATTCCGACATCTTTCCTACCCTTTGTATACCCGACCGATAAGCATTTCAGAAGGGAAAGAGATGGTCCTGAACATGGTCATTGCCGAGCAATCGAGGAAATTGAAAGAATTCGTTATTCGCGGTAAAGTGCCGGACAGGCGATTAGGAATTCAGTATCTGAGGGAATATTTCCTGGGTGATAATCACGAAAACTTGTGCAAGATTTTAAACCCTTTGGATATTTCCTTTTATTATGACGGAGATGTTATAAAAGCAATTGCTAAAAAGCCATTGCAGATAGTAAACAAACACCTGGGATATCGAATTACCTATTTCCTCGATTATTTCAGGTATGCAGAGGATAAGAACCCGGATCCCGAAAAATCGGTGGGTGCGTATTTTGGCTACTCCGGAAGTGCACTTTTCGAAGACCTGTCGGCGGGAATGCCGTTGAGCACCCTTAACTCGAAAATTAACCGGGCCAATGAGTTCAAGGGCAGTATCCGGCATTTTCTTGCCAGCCTGTATGTGAATGAATTGCAGGTTAATCATTATCAATTGCGAAAGGCTTATCGTGGGCTCAAGGACCTGCAAAATACGGAGAAGCAAAGCATGGCATTATCTAAAATAAAATTGGCCCAGATGGACAGCCTGTTCAACTGGGATCCGGTGTCGGGAAAATCGGAGTATCTATTCTATGATCCTGCTGAAGAATTTAACTTCAATGAATTTCAGGTTAAGGACGGGCCCAAAGCCGGTGAGATGATTCTGGCGACCGATTACCTTCTGCTGGTATTCAGTGATTTTCGGCGGACAAAAGATCTTCTGGATGATCGGATCACTTCACTGAGGCTCCCGGACGGTGGCATCACTTTCGATAAAGATGGAAATTACTGGGCCCCCAATGGCGGGCTGAGCTGGATAAACCTCCTCAATACCATCCTGGTTAAGAGTATGCTGCCGGATGATTATATGCCGAAGATTGTTGTAACAAATGAAAGCAAATGATCAGGTGATTCAGAAGCTGGACCCCAGACTGAATCCGACCGGAAAAAACGCAATGTAACCCTTTTGAAATATCATGCCGAAATCTTCCTTGAACAGAGGAATGTTGCAGAAAACTCTTGCGTGAACTTTATCAAAAAAGTTGATCCTCCATCCAAGTATCGGATAGGGATAAAAGCGGGTGCTATTGCCAAGAAACGCCGTTCCTCCCATACCGATTTCAAAATACAGATCATCTGACCCGAGATTGGCTGTTACCTGAATAGGGATGGTAATTAAATCTTCCGGAGGAGTTGGGTTATCCGCATGGCCGCCAAAAAGAAAAAGCCCAGATTTATAGGTCGATGCCTGATTATAACCGATTCCAACTTTACCTGACCAGAACACTTTGGGGAGGACGTTAAAGAAACGCTCATAATTGAGTGAAAAAAGAGATCCCTGACCCAAAAGATTCACTTCAACAACATTTAAGGCAAAAATCCGCGGAGCATCAGGGACCGGTAATGGATTCACAGGCTGTAATTTTGTACCCGGATTTATCCCTGGCCAGGCGATATCTGTTGCCTGTTTTGTAACAGTCTGTTTTTCAACAGGCTTTATGGTATCAGGCTTCAAAGGTGGAGGCTTTGGCGGGGCAACCAGCGGAAGTACCGGGAATGTGAATCGCTGATAATCTATCATCTGATAAGGGACTTTACCCGCCATTTCTTTTAGTAATTCCGATTCCTCTTTTGAATCAAGAACCGACTTGCCATCAGGCAATACTGCTGCCAATGAATCGAGCTGTTTTAATTCAGTTTCGGTGAGATTTACATTGCGGTATATGTCGCTTTTGGCCAGCCTGATTTTCATGACCACCCGGGAATCCGGTAACTGAGCCAGGGCTGCATATCGAAATTCCCTGGTATTAACATAAGGAACCAGATTGCAGGAAAGGTTTTCCTCCGGTTCAATGATATAGCCGATTTTGTTGTTCAGACGGATAAAGACAATTCCCGGATCAGCTGATTGGGCAGGGCAAAACCTGGTGAAAAAAAATACAGCCGGAATGAGAAGGAGGCAGGTCCTTAAAATTGCTTTCATCACAGACAGATTTAGGTAGATTGTTATTTGATTATCAATCAATGCCTTAGAAAGGTAGGAACATTATAAATAGAATCCAAATTATTTGTATCTTTGATCATCCCCCTTGCTTTTCAATGTAATTTAACCAAACCGACTATGGGGTCTATCAAAATCTTCTCTGTTTTTTTGCTCCTGGCCGTCAGCTCTGCACTGCCTGCCCAAAACCGGAAATATACCGTGGCGGGGGTGGTGGTAGATTCACTTACCGGCAAGCCGATGAAGGAGGTAAATATCAGCGTTGTCGGGGCTTCAGGTAACTGGACGACAAATCAGGCTGGTGAGTTTACCGTACAGGTACAGCGGTTGCCGTCGGTCCTCTATTTCAGTTATGTGGGCTACAGCATCGGAAACTGCCTCGCTGAAAAATCGGGCGAAAAGAATATCAGGATTGCCATGCTTGCTGAAACGAGGGAAATAAGTGAAGTCACAGTTACCGGTGAAAAGATTTCGAAATTAATTAAGGGCGATACCCTGAACATCATCGACTTTGAAATTGAAGACGACCGGATCGTCATTTTTGCCAGTCTTTACAAAAACCTCAAAGACCAAAGGCTCTACCTGGCAAATCTGAAGGGTGACACCCTGAGCCATTTACAGGTTAGCAATGCCGGGAAAGAGATTAAATTCCCTGAAATCATGATGCCGAAAACCGAGTTCCTGGTCAGGGATTTCACCGGAAAAATCCAATTCCTCGATAAGGATTGTGCTCATGAAGTCAATCATTATTTCGACAGGCTCACTTTTGGTTACGATACCCAATATTCGGATTTTATAGGCCGTGTGATTCCAATCAAATGCGAAATGGAGGGAAAACTGGTTTTTCAGGTTGCCACAGTTACAGGAAGCTACACTTTTTTTTACGGGCGGGGATCACAGGAAGGAACACCAATAAAATTTGTACAGGACAAAAAGGCTAACAGCCGATATGTCTCAAAAGAGCTAATGGCAATGGCACCTCATGATGCAGACTTCAATAAAAGGGTAAGCGCCCCCATGTTCCGGAAGGGTAAGGAACTGTTTGTATTCGATTTTTTCAGTGATCATTTTGAGGTATTTGATAGCAATCTGAACCCGGTGCGGAAAGTTCCCATCAGCTTCCAGAACGTTAATGTTATCGATGGCCTGGTTTTCCGTATTTATTCCGTGGATGTGGATACTAAAAATTTTGACCAAAACATCCAGTATGATGAGAAAGCAGGGAAGGCTTATGCTTTCTATAGATACAAATCGGATAACAAGCAATATCTGAAGGAAATTAATCTGGAAACCGGACAAATTGACCGGGTAATACAAATACCGGAATTTTCAAATATTTCTAATGTCAGGATATATGACAATGCATTGTACTTTTTGTACGACACCAAGGTTTATCCTTACTACAGGCAGTTATATCGGATGGTTATTTAAAAACTCAGCGGTGGCGCCATGAACAAAATTCTTCAACTAGTTATCCTATTTTTCGCTATTTCTGCTTCTTCAGGTTTTGCGCAGACAGGTTCAGTTGCCGGCGTGGTAACCGACTCGCTTTCCGGTAAGCCAATTATTGCATTTTCCGTATTTATTCCCTCAACCACCTTTGGTACCGCTACCAATCAGAAAGGGGCATATCTTCTCGATAAATTGAACCCGGGTGATTATACTATTGAATTCAGGCACTTGTCATATCCTACGGTAACCAGAAAGGTATCTGTACAGGCAGGAATTCAAATTACCGTGAATCTGACAGTAGCTGAACAATCTACTAAACTGAAGGAGTTTGTGATTGTTGGAAAGGTGCCCGACCGGCGTGTCGGATTTCAGCTGTTCAGGGAATATTTCCTGGGCGACCGGGGAGGGTCGGTATGCACGGTAAAAAATCCGGATGATATTTCCTATTTCTACGAAGGGGATATTATAAAGGCTACCGCTAAGAAACCGCTGATTATCGAGAACCGGTACCTCGGATACCGTTTAACCTATTATCTGGATTATTTCAAATATGTGGAGGATAAGAATCCTGATGCGAATAACACAATCGGCGCTTATTTTGGTTACTCCGGGAGTGCACTCTTCCAGGATTTATCGGAGGTGATTCCTTTGAATGCCCTCTTTTTCAAGATGAACCGAGCCGGAGTTTTCAAAGGCAGTTTAAGACATTTTCTGGCCAGCCTCTATGCGAATGAATTACCGGCTAACCACTATTATGTGCGGAAAGCTTACCACGGATTTAAGGATCTGCAGCATATGGAGAAGCTGAGCGCGGCCATGACGAAAATAGGGATGGCCTCGATGGACAGCCTGTTCAGCTGGGATCCGGTTTCGGGACAAACGGAATTTCTTTATTACGATCCGAATGAGGAGTTCAGATTTAATGACAACCTGGTGAAGGGTGGACCAAAAGAGGGAGAGAAAACGCTGGCAACGGACTCATTCCTGCTGGTGTTCAGCGACTACCAAAAGACCCCGGACTTGCGTGATGACTGGATTTCCAGTTTGCGCCTGTCACCCGATGGCATGACCTTCGATAAAGAGGGAAATTACTGGGTGCCTAACGGAAACTTCAG
>CAIXHD010000313.1 GCA_903919065.1 uncultured Bacteroidota bacterium | reverse complement strand
TCAATGCTGATGAAGATAATATCAGGAAATCGGCGGAATTTGTCGCTGAACTTGCCGGGGAAAAGAAGTTGGTCAGCCTGCTTCCTTATCACAATATTGCCATCCATAAGTACGGTAAATTGGGCCAGGATTATGAAAGTGGAGATATGCTGGAACCGTCACAAACCGAGATCGGGAACGCTATCCGTATTTTTGCGGAATTCGGACTGGAGGCGGCCGTTGGAGGGTGAAGGGAAGGCGCAGGGCTCAAATGAAGGCGCAAGGCTCAAGGCACAAGGCACAAGGCACAAGGCACAAGGCGCTCTCAATTAACTCACAACGACAGCGAAAACATTCTCTCAATTAGCTCGGTACGACAGCGTAAAGGTCCCCGCTTCCGGCTGCGCCTGCGCGAGGATGACAGAAAAGGGCTTCCTAATTAGGATAGCTTGAAAAAGAATGCACCTGTCAGAAATATATGCAAAAGTGTTTCTACAGCAATTTCAGCAAAAGCATTCTTCCAGAATGCATCCAACGTAGCATCCCTTCTCTGTCATCCTCGCGCAGGCGCAGCCGGAAGCGGGGACCTTTACGCTGTCCTACCGGGGCTATTGAGAGCAACTTGAGCCTTGAGCCTTGAGCCTTGAGCCTTCAAAAAGTTAGTATAACTTCTTGTGACACTCGATGCAAGCCATCTCTTTCCAGGATTCATCGCCAAGCGGATGAGTAAAATTAAGCGATCCGTCGAATGGCGCAACTTCCTGTTTTCCAGGAGTTCCTTGTGCCATAATATTATGACAGAGATTGCAGTCCTGTGATATTGTCTTGCCTGTATCACTGGTATGTTTACCGTTATGGCACCTGAAGCATCCATTTGCCTCCATATGGCCGATATGGTCAGGATATGCTTCCCAGGTAGCTTTCATCTCGGGAAAAATATTCTTTGAATAGCCAGTCAGCATCCCTGCAATCGCTTTGTCAACATCAGCCTTGCGATTGGCGAAAATATCCGGATAAGTGGTTTTATAAAAGTTCTCTACATATTTTCTGATAGTATCCTGGGCAATTTTACGATCGGCCCATGCAGGAGTCAGAATGTCCATAGCAACCTTTTTGATCATCGGCAAGGAGACAGGTATTTCCCCGGCTGCAATGGAGTTATCCACAAATACACTGGGCGAACGGTATTTGTGCGATGGACGGGTGTGGCAGTCCATGCAGTCCATAGTCCTAGGGGCGGTAGCCTTAAAAGCTGAATCAGTGATGGGATTTTCAGTATCCTTATAGATAACGGTCTCACCGGTGAGTTTGTTTGTGCTCTTAACCCAGGGTAATGCTTCCCGATCGTCTTTGGGATCCATGTATTCAATCTGGATATTCGGATTAATGTGCCAGTGAATACCGGCAGTATTGCCCATTGCGCTGTGCGAAGCAGCAACTTTCAACCGCAAATCAATATCCCATTCGGTATTTGCCGAATCTGCGAGGTAATGTTTTTCTGCAACAAGTTTATTTGAATAGAATTTCTCTGGCCAATGGCACCTTTCACAGGTTTCACGGGCTGGACGTAAATTTTTTATCGGGGTTTCAATCGGATGGGTATAAGTGTTGGTCAAAACGGCCCAAACCTGACGGAGGCCTGACATTTTAGATCTGACATACCAACCGGCCCCTTCACCAACATGGCATTCCACGCATCGTACATTAGCATGTTCAGATCCCTGGTAAGCAGTATGTTCCGGCTCCATTACCTTATGGCAGGTGGTGCCGCAGAACTTAACCGATTCGGTATAATTAAATGCTTCGTAACTTCCGATACCGGTCAGAAAGACTAATATAACCGTTCCAATACCAAAGACAAAAGTAGCGTTGCGATGTCGTCTGTCCGTGAAATCGATCAGCCAGGGTTTTCCGACTACAGGTTCCAGACCAAGCTTCATTTTCCTCATTTTGCTGACCATTCCGATGGGGATCATCAGGAGTGCCAAAATCAGGAATGCCGGAAGAATAATGTAGGTAAACAAACCAAGATAGGAGCTGCCCTCCTGGAAGAACATGCCTAATGTAAACAGGAAAAGAATGAACATCAAGCTGATGAAAGCAATAATTGCACCGGTTATGGATAACCGGTTATTCACGGACTTAGGTAGTTTCATAGTTCAGGTATTTGCATCAAAATTACAACATATATCGATATATGATTTTGTTCGCAGATGATATTTGAGGGAATTCTAAAGGAAAACATCATGCGTTTCCCTGCTCAAGTCCCGCCTGAACAATGGATTTGAGCTTGTCAATCTGCTCCGCGGTACCCAGGACAAAGAGCTTGTCATCACACGTGATTCTTTCATCAGGAGATGGATTGTAAATATAATCTCCGTTTGCCGTTTTTATTCCGATAATGCTAGCTCCAGAGCCTGCGCTCGCCTGAAGATTACCAATGCTCCATTCGAGAAAGCAGGCATTGATTTCGCTGCCGTGAATCTCCTCGAGACGCACCTTGGTTCCACCGAAAAGAAGGATATTATCTATGAATTCGACTACATCTGGTTGAACCACAAGCTTAGCCATGTGAATGCCACCCAGCTTATCAGGCATGATAACATTGTTGGCACCGGCTCTTTTCAGTTTAACATCACTGTAATTTCCGGAGGCACGCGAGATAATTGTAAGTTCAGGATTCAGGTGCCTGGCTGTCAGAACCACAAAGGTATTGTCTGCATCGCTGGGCAATGTTGTTATCAAAGCTTTTGCGGTTCTCACTCCGGCAGTTTCGAGCACACTGTCGAGCGTGGCATCTCCGTGAAGAAATAATTTTATCCCGTCTTCCTTGATTCTCGAAATTACCGAATCCTTAACTTCAATTACCAGTACGGTTTGATCATGCTGCGATAGTTCCCGGCAAGCCTGGCTTCCGTTTCTGCCGTATCCGCATACGATCACATGGTTTTTTGTATGATTGATCATCCTGTGCAATTTTTTCAATTGATAAAAATCTTTGAATCTGCCATCCATAATGAACCTGGTTATGGTGGAAATAGCATAACCGAAAATCCCAAAAGAGGATACTATCAGAATAATCGTAAAATATTTTCCGGGATCGGAGAGGGGATGAACCTCATTGAATCCGATAGTTGCCAGGGTAATCACCACCATGTACAGGCTGTCGAGGAAGTTGTACCCCTCAATCAGCCGATATCCGATAATGCCTGCAACCATTACTACGAATAGCAGGGCACCAGCCAGATACAGTTCGTCGAGCGCAGATTTTGGCTTGTTTTGTTTCACCTTTCCAAATTACTAAAAAGATGGTTCGATTTTGATAAAACTCATTGAAGCACCTGCTAAATTACACTTTCAATTATCCTGACCATTTCCTGGTAATTCTCCAGAGCCTGATTGCTAAGAACCCGACCATATGGTGAGGCTGATGGCATAAGAACAAAGCCGCGACCGGAGTTTTCTGTGCCTTCATTTACCGCCCGGACAATTTTTTTACGAAATTCATTTGTCGGAAGATTTTCAATATCAGCGCATTCAAGATTTCCGAACAGGACAAGTTTGTCGCCATATTTTTCTCTGACAAATTTGAGCTCAACATCACCCTGGGGTGGAGGTTCAATAGGATCGATGGCATCAGCCCCCATGTCCACGATATCGTCCAATATATCCCGGATATTTCCATGGCAGTGTATACGTGCAAATCCGCCAGACTGATGTATGATATCGATCATCGGTTTTACATAGCGGTAAACATATTCGTGAAACAACAATGGCGGAAGATATGGTGGGGAGGCAAATTCCGGACCGTAGATTCGCCAAAGCCTTCCTGGCAAAAGCTTGGCAACCTCACGGGTTTTTGTAATAAGGACCTCTGAAAATCGATCTAAAAGCCGATGAAAGCGTTCCTGTTCGGTTAGGGCGATCATCGTATAATTACTCATGTCAAATAGCAAAGCGGCAAGGCACAAAGGATCGGGTGTATCAATCATTACCAGGCCTGTCTCGCCGATATCCGATTCCGCCTTCAGGAAGGCCGTTGCGTCAACCGTTTCACCAGCGCCGAAAACCGGAAGGTCAAGAAAAATATCAAGATCATTAACATTCTTCAATAATGGCTTAATGGTCCAGATGGTGTTAATGTCCGGATCCTGGCGGGTTTCCATGGTGAGTTGATGATTTCCCGCCTTAACAGTTCTCTTTATGTATCGGCTTCCATTGCGTATAGTGGTTTCATCAACAGCAATATGCCCGATAGGATCGGGTGCTATCTCCTTAAATGCCACACCCCTCATAATAATGCGGTCGGTCTTTTCGCGTGCCAGCTCGATCAGGGGAAGCCAGGAGGGATGGCTGAAAATATTAAATGGATTCTTGTCATCCGGATTTTCATCGTAACCGTTGATCTCATAAAAGCATACGGCTGGCCGGTCGACTTTCTGACCTCTCAGAGTATAAAGCAAGCGTTCGCGACGATTCATAAATTTATATTCAAGGTAGAGTTGGCAACTCTATAAAGTTGCCAACTTTTCTGCTCTTTTGCAAATGATTGATTTATAATAATTTAAAACATCATGCTAATGAATCTCTGATAAATTAAGGGTCCAAAGCTTTGTAATAGAATGGTATACATAAAACACTTGGCAACTTTTTATATGGCAGTTGCCAGCTGCAATTCTAATCATCAATTAATCAATATGATGAAAGGTAATGCTTCTTTATTTGATTTTTATCTGATGGGTAAGATTCATATTTACAATTAATTGCAAAATCCATTAGGAAGTTGATAATTCTATAGAGTTGCCAACTCTATAGAATTATTTATACAATATTAATGTGTCAGTAATGGCGGTGGAGGATGGAATGCCACCACCCTTGCCCGGATGTTTCAGATCTGTCGGTGAAGGACCCACATATTCCGTTTTACGTCCCTTGATAATGATTTTGCCGTCGGAGGAAAGTGTTATCAAAGCCCATAATGGATCTTTGTAAGGTGCAGTATATTTAATGTCCGGATATTTCGCATGAACCGTATCGGGATAACTATTATGGACAAACTGGTCACCAAGCCAGTCGTAGGACATAGAGTTTATCTGCAAAAACCAGATCCCCTCAATCTGTTTATATTGATTGGCATGGTCATGGCCGTTTAAACACGCAATAACCCGGCCGGCAGGATTTTTTTTGCCTGATTCCGTTAATACTTGCAGGATTTCTTTGGAATTTTCAATACCACTGTTCAATGGCTGATGCGAGAAAATTAACGTAGGAAATTTCGATTTTTCAATCTCTTTTTTCAACCAGTTTTGCTGGTCTTGCCCAACAAAATGGGCATATCCGGGCTGACGGTTGGGTGCGGGATTTATTTCGTTACAATCCAAAATCACAAAGTGAAATCCTTCTTTATCAAATGAATAGAATCGGCCAGGTGAATGAAGAAAGGCAACAGTGGAATCATGGCTGAATCCACCGTCCATATCATGATTACCCAAAACATGATACCGCTCACCGGGGAAGGAGTTCCAGATTTTTAAAAATCCCTTGTTTTTAGCGATTGGCTGGCAAAAATCACCAAGCTCAATGATAAAATCAGGATTAAAAGCCGTCATGTCATTGATAAAAGTCCGGGTCCGCTGATCAGCATCGTGCATGATATCTTTGTGCACGTCGGTCATTACGCCGAAGCGAAGCGTGGTAAAAGGTTTTGCTATGGTTGCTTCATAATCAATAACGGTTTTTTTGAAATCCTGCCGGACCGATTGTGGCTTGCGGATTTCAACCATTAACCCAGGCACTGTATTTACCAGAGGCCGGTTATCGGGCAGATGAAGGATGATTCTGGCCGGTTTTTCCCTGGTGGGCCCGTCCAGCCTGACTTCAACCCCTTTAGTTGTGCCGGTGATCTCCAGGGAGATTTCACCGAACCAGGTGGGAAGCCGTTCTATCCGGATATGCTCACCATCGTCCAGCCACCAGTCAGGTACAGCCGTTAACAGGTGCAAATCATTGCCATCCTCATGTACCAGCATATGGCGCAATAATATGGCATAGTTCCCGGCTCCGGTTACGTGCGGTATGGTGTTGCCCCAGGCAGTTTTGCTTTTATAAAAGATACCCTCCGGAAAAGCGTGGGCCGCAGTGGAGTGGAGCAGGGTCCAGTAAAAATCCTGCACCACGCGTTCATCATGTCCGAGGCTCAGTTCAGTCATGGTGGTGTATGCTCCCATATACGGATGAATAACCCCCGGTAGCCCCATCCATCGTATCGTACCTTCCACAAACCCTCCGGCGAAATCGGTACGGAGAAAGTCGGCCAAACCCGAAACCCGTGGATCAGTTTTGGGGAATATCGGCGTTGGCCACAATGTTTCTGTATTTCCCCAATGGGTGCCGATGAGTTCCCAGCTGGGAGGAAAATGCCCGAGACCGTTTTTCTTCATCGCAGCATCCATGGACGCTCTGTAATGATCTGCCTGCTTCAGCAACTCTGCCGATTCATCATTTTTCCCCAGAATCTTTGCGGCATCCGCTGCGACGATTAATCCCCGCAGATTCCAGAAATCATATCCCACGATATGATTCTGACCTGCCCACAGATATTCTCCATCGGCCAGGGCTTTCGGTAATAATCCGGGAAATTCAGGATCGTTTTGTGTTTCTGCCAGAGTTCTTATTGTCCAGTCAACAGCCTTTCGCATAGCGGGATATACCCTTTCAAGAAAAGTGCGGTCAGCCGACATCTTATAATACTGCCATAATACCCATAATGCCTGTCCGTTGGCATCGAACTGGCCTGCCTGCGATTCAAAACGGCCATCAGCCCTTTGACGGGGAAGGTATAACTCAACTGATTTTTTTACAGCATCCCACATCCCTGCCTCTTCCAGTTCCATAATCTGATAAGCGCCGTCGCGGATGTAAAACTCATCGTAAAATCCCTCACCACCCCTCACTTCACCCAGGTCATTGGCAATCATCTGGCATACGTGAGCAGCCTTGAGTGCATCGTTAGCTTTTTTCTCGGGAACCTCGATGGAAGCGATTGATTTTTTCATCCCATTCCAATAATCTATGGTCCGCTGGAGCCATACCTTATAGTCGGCATTTAACTTTAGTGCCGGATCTTTAACCTGAAAGAAGGGGAAGCGAGCGGCTTCATCGATGGTTTCACCCGGTTTTAATTGTTTATCCAGATAATGAGTTCCGGCAGTTCCGATAGGATCCTTGCGGATAAGCATCCTGGCTTTGGCTGGAATTCCGGAAGAGTTGGTTACTTTATATTGAATCCAAACCATAAAATTCTCGCCTTCCGTTGGCCAGTCAAAAGCTTTTTGCCAGTCCTTCACCTCAGGCATGGGGGTTGCCCAAATAGTGAATTCATATCGAATTCCATTTTCATCGGCATTGATAAGTATGATAGGCATCCATCCGTCATAAGCCAGCTTTCCCTGTTTTCGGCTCAGCAAGGTGAGTTTTTCACCAAACCTGATCTCAACGGTACCATTGGATTC
>CAIXHD010000312.1 GCA_903919065.1 uncultured Bacteroidota bacterium | reverse complement strand
TGTTGGAGGCAACCGATTGCTTTCCCAACGGTATCAGGTTAACAGTCCGGATTTTGTCAGACTCACTGCTTATCGTGAGTTCCTGAAAGCCCTCCTTAATCAGTCGAAAATCGGCACTGAGAATTTCAAAAGCGAATCTTCTGCATGGATACAGCTGCTTGATAAATCGCGCAGTTCGGGTATACACACACAGGTCGCCATTGCTGAAATCCGCCTTTATCGTTCGATTCTTTCGGCTCAGATTTCAGATTACAAGACTTCTGCCACCGAGCTGATCACCTCTTATAAGATAGTTGCCCGATCTGGTATGGATTTCAACGTCAATGACCGGAATAAGCTTTCGGGTATCATGGGTGTACTTTTTCAACAGATCCCTGATCAATATGTCAAGTACCTTAAGCTTTTGGGGATTCGGTCGGCAGGATTGAGCGGCTATAATGGGCTGGAACGATATTATGGCTCGGCTTTGCCTGGCTCGGCACAAAGGATCGAGGGGTATTTGCTTTTGGTGTTATCGCACAAGGAATTCAGTCAGGATCCTTCCGAAGCCTGGCGTTTTATCCAGGCCGAAGGAAATCCCATGATGGAAAATCCGCTGATCAGGTACCAATGTGCATTATCAGCCTTGAAGGCCGGGGATTGCAATACTGCCGTAAAGCTTCTGGAGACTGGCCTGTCGGAAGATGGGAAAGCCCCATTCTCCTATTGGAATTACCAGCTTGGCCGCACGAAGCTTTACCAGGATAGTCCTGAATCAGTCGTTTTCTTTGATAAATTTCTGAGTGATCCGGGAAGTGATAACTACAAGCACTCTGCTATGTCTATGGCCGCGTGGTATTATCGGATTCATGGTCAGCAGGGTAGGGTGGAGAATTATATCGGAAACCTCCGTAATCTTAATGCACCGCTGAATATGATTGATAAGCAGGCGTTAAATGAATTATCGGCTGTTAAGCTGCCAAATCCGTACTTATTGAAGATGAGGTTTTTATTTGATGGCGGTTATTATCAGGAGTGTCTGAGTGATTGTGAAAAGATGCTTCTGGCTGGCGGAATATCCGGTCCGGAGGATGGGGAGTTGTTATACCGGAAGGCAAGAAGCGAGCAACGGTTGGGTAAAACTGCTGCCGCTCTCAACAGTTTCCGGGAGGTCATCGCCCGGGCCGATAAAATCAATAGTTACATTGTTCCCAATTCTGCTCTTCAGATGGGCTATATTTATAAAAAAACGGGCCAGACAGAGCTGGCCCGAAAGTATTATACTGTTTGCCTGGATCTCAATAAGTTTGCTTATCGCGATGGGATAAGCCGGCAGGCCCAGGCAGCCTTGAGGGAACTGGATAAATAGTTTACCAGCTGCCTCCGGCACCGCCGCCGCCGAAGCTTCCACCTCCGCCACCGCCAAATCCGCCGCCAAAACCACCTCCTGAGGAGAATCCTCCGAATGAGCCACCGTTACCACGACCGCCCATCATTCCCATCAGAAGGAGCAAAGGCAGACCACTGCCGCCAATTCCCTGCTGACGGTTCATTCGGGATTTTCCTCCGAAAAGTATCGACAGGATGATTGCCATGATGATCAGCCCCAGAATTGGATTGCTCTTCTTCTTGCGGGCCGTTGATTGGTTGAGGTATTGATCAGCGGTAAATTCACCGGACGTAATCTTCATGATGACATTGACAGCAGCATCGATTCCACCGGCATAGTCATTTTGCCGAAATCTTGGAATCATCTCTATATCAACAATCTGATTCGCCTGCAAATCAGTTAAAACTCCTTCCAGACCATATCCGACTGCGATATAGACATAGCCTTTTTCGTCAGCAGTTTTTGGTTTTACGAGAATCATAACGCCATTGTCTTTCCCTTTAACCCCAACCTTCCATTTTTCTGCCAGCTGTGTGGTGTAATCATTAGGTTCATATCCATTAAGAGTAGGAACTGTAACCACAAATATCTGACTGGAGGTTGAGTTGTTGAAGGCCAGTAATTTGCTCTCAAGGTTTTCAGCTTCACTTTGGCTGAACAGCTTGGTGAAATCATTTACCAGCCTGGGTGGCTGCATCGGTTCAGGAAATCCCTGAGCACGGAGCATCGGGCTGAATAGTGCCAGAATCAGGCTTAATGCCAATAGTTTTTTCATTCGAAGTATTGTTATTTACCAAACGAGATGTCGTCCGACAATTCATTCGTATCATTCATCAGATAGGGGAAAAATTCGACGAGTTTTTCGCCCGTGAGCTTGATCCCGGCTACAAGGCCGTCAGTAAACCTGCCATTACGGAATTGTTCCGTCATGATTTCACTGACACGGTCCCAGAAACCTGCGGGAACTACTGCGTTGATGCCTGAATCACCGATAATAGCGAACTTCCGGTTTTTCACAGCGAGGTAGATGAGAACGCCGTTACGCTGTTCCGTTTCATGCATTTTCAGTTGCTTGAAAATGAAAGCGGCCTGATCAAGAACCTCTCCCTTAAAGGATGCCTCGATATGTATCCGGATTTCCCCGGATGTGTTTTTTTCGGCCTGCATGATGGCGTTTTTTATCGCCAGCTGGTCCTGCTCACTAAAGAATTTTCGTGCATTCATCCGTTTAGAATTTTACTTCAGGAGCCTTTTCTGTTCCTTCAGCTGCCTCAAAATAAGGCTTCTTGGCGAAATTAAACAACCCTGACCATATGTTCTTTGGGAACATTCTGATAAAAGTATTGTAATCACGGGCAACTTCGTTGAATTTCCTTCTTTCAGTGGTGATCCTGTTTTCCGTACCTTCCAGTTGAGCCTGAAGATCCAGGAAGTTTTGGTTGGCCTTAAGGTTAGGGTATTGCTCCACTGTAACCATGAGCCTTGATAAAGACCCGCTTAGTCCGGCTTGTGCATCCTGAAACCTCTTCATGTCTTCGGCAGTCATGTTTTTCGGGTCAATCTGGATTGAGGTAGCTTTAGCCCTGGCCTCAATAACAGCGGTGAGGGTTTTACTTTCAAAATCAGCATATCCCTTAACTGTATTAACAAGATTCGGGATCAGATCAGCGCGGCGCTGGTATACATTCTCAACATTTGACCATTGCTCATCAACTTTTTCATTCTTGGTAACCATGCCGTTATAGTTACTGTAAGCCGAGAAACCAATCATGGCAATAATTACCACAATCACAATAATCCAAAGGTTACGTCTATTTTTCATTTTTTTTAAATAGTTTATCTAGTTTTCGAACAAATTTCATTCCAATTTTTCGGGGTTTTGTGGTGTCCATATTTTGGACCAAAATGTTACAAATATTACCGTATATTTGATAACGAATCACCGTATATGTTACAAAAGCTACAATTTAGAATTAATTTTGCCTTAAACAACCATAATAGTGTTATGAAGAAATTGGTTTTTCTTGCCGTTAAAAAAATGACAATTGCATTAACTGTCATTTTAGCAGCTTTGGTCTTCACCAATTCCCTGCAAGCTCAGACAATAATAAATTCCATGACCATTGGAACACAGCCAGTTGCAACCTATGGTACTGCAGGTCCGGTTATTATTCCGGTTGCATTTACAATAAGTGGCAGTGGCGCAGGATCAGCTACCATCAATATTATCTGGACAGCTCCAACCGGAGTAACCACTTCCCTGCCAACAACCATAGATTTGCTAACTTTTACTTCTCCAATCCAGATAACCATAACAACTACTACTGGCACTCCGGCTGGAACAACAGGTTATATGCTGGAGGCAAAGAATGGTGCAACAACAACAGCTCAACAGCTGGGTTCTTTTGTCGTTGCTCAAAAAGCCCTTACAATAACCGGATTAACCGGTGTCAATAAGGTTTACGACGGTACTCTGACCGGCTCCCTTTCTGGAACACCAGTGTTGAATACTGTTTTGGCTGGTGATGTGGCAAACGTTACCTTGGGCGGAACGCCAGTAGTAAATTTCGCAACGGCACCAGTGGGAACTGCTATTGCTTTGACGGTTTCCGGTTATTCACTCAGCGGTACTGCAGCAGTCAATTATTCTGTAATTCAACCGACCGGTCTCTCAGCTAATATTACAGCAAAAACTATTACTCTTGCTACTCCCGCTGCAGTAACCAAAGTATATGATGGCACCAATGCTGCAACCATTACCGGTACTCTTACCGGGGTGGTCAGTCCCGATGTTGTCACCTTAAATGGAACAGGAACATTTGCATTCGTAAATTTAGGCACCGGAATCGCTGTAACTTCAACGTCTATTCTTGCTGGCGCTCAGGCAGGGAATTATACACTGACTCAACCGACCGGTCTAACTGCAAACATTACAGCCAAGCCTCTCACGCTCACTTCACCTGTTGCAGCGGATAAAGTATACGATAAAACAAACCCGACTACCATTACCGGTACACTTACCGGCATTGTTGGTACTGAGGTGGTGGTTTTGCATGGAACAGGAACTTTTGCCAGCGTTGATGCCGGTACCGGAATCGCTGTTACTTCTACAAGTACAATTGATGGAGCCGGAGCCGGGAATTACTCCCTGGTTCAGCCTACTGGCCTGATTGCTAATATTACTCCCAAGCCATTGACAATTACCGGTTTGCGAGGAACGAACAAGGCTTATGACGGTACTCTTGCAGGATTATTTACCGGAGCCCCGGTTATGAATACCGTACTTGCAGCTGATGTTGCCAACGTTACATTAGGTGGAAATCCTGTAGCGAACTTCGCAACAGCAGCACCCGGTGTATCAAAGCCATTAACAGTGAGCGGATATACTTTGAGCGGCACTGCTTCCGGAAATTATTCTGTCGTTCAGCCCGTTCTTACAGCTATAATTTTTCAAAAGGAGTTAACCGTAGTAACCCCGGTTGTAGTTAGCAGGCCTTACGATGGTACTGCTGCCGTAACTATAACAGGGACCCTCACGGGCCGGGTCGGCACCGAAAATGTGTCGCTGGTTGGTTCAGGAATTTTAGCAGATGTTAATGCAGGGCCGGCTGTTACCGTTACTTCTGATTGCTCGCTGACAGGTACGGATGTAAGTAATTATTATTTAACCCAGCCCACCGGACTAACTGCCAACATAACTCCAAAGGCCCTGACTGTTACCGCTACAGGCCCTGCCAAAGTATATGGCACCGCTCTTACTGCAGGCGTGAGTTCCACGAATTTTACCACAACAGCTTTGGTTGGGAATCAGACTATTGCATCTGTTATCCTGACTCCCAATAATGAAGGGCTTATCGCTATTACCCCTGCCGGTTCCGCTTATCAGGTAACGCCTTCACAGGCAACCGGGGCAGCCGGATTTTTAAGCGCAAATTATAGTATTACCTATGTCGCTTTTTCCGGAATTGTTGACCGCAAACCGATCACTGTTACTGCCAACGCGGGGCAGCGTAAACTGATCGGAACTTCAGATCCTGTATTGACCTATACCTATGCACCTGCATTAGTTGGTACAGATGTTTTTTCCGGCGCCCTCGCGCGCGCCGCCGGAGAAACTGTGGAAGGCAGTCCTTATGCAATCACTATAGGAACTCTTTCGGCAGGAACCAATTATTCGCTGACACTTGTATCAGCCGGATTTACAATAACTTCCACCGCGGAGGCGTTGATAACCGCATTCAATTTCACTTCATTGCCCAAATATTCGGAGGTGATCGTTCAATCAACCGGAGCCATTACCGTTCCTGTTAAGTATTCTGCCAATCTGACCAGTATGGTGGCAACATTTACAGCTTCTCCGGGTGCGATTGTACGTATGGGTGGAGCTGTTCAAACCAGCGGTGTGAGTTTTAATAATTTTTCCAGCTCAGTAGCATATGTTGTGACCAGTGCAAATGGTGCTGTAACAAAAACCTATACGGTAACAGCGACCAGAAATGCGGTTCTTACCGGCAATCAGTTAACAGCATTTGAGTTTCCCGATCTGCCCGGTTCTGTTGGAACAATTTCAGAGACTGATAAAAGCGTGACCGTACGTGTTCCTCTAACCATGGATGTTAAGAACCTGGTGGCCAAGTTTACGATATCCGATGCAGCTATTGCTTATATTGGTGGAAACATTCAAACCAGTGGTGTCACGGCAAGTGATTATACTGCAGCACTGACAACTAACGGACTTACTTTTTCTATTCTTTCAGAAAACGGGGTTTACAATAATTATTTCATCAAATTCGTCAGGGATGCTGCCAGAACAGGCAACCAGTTGCTGACTTTCTCTGTATCCGGTGTAGCTGGGGCTATTAATGATCTTAACCACACTGTTATGGTCAGGATTCCCGTAGTTATTGATATAGCACATGCAATCGCAACTTTTACCTGTTCCTATATGTCGGCTGTTAAAATTGGTACTGTATTGCAAACCAGCAAGGTAACCGTTAATAACTTTTTATCCCCGGTGATTTATTCAGTGGTTTCTGAAAGCGGAGTAATTCTTGATTACACTGTTACTGTTGTTGTTGATCAGGGAGCGGCAGCAAAAGATTTCATTTATTTTGCCTTTGAAGACTTTAACCCGGATGTTATATGCACCATAAATACAACTAATCTAACTATCACCGGATCTGTTCCAAATGGTTCGAGCAGGACCTCACTGCGCGCATTTTTTGCCACAAACTCACCGGCGGCAACTGTCAGCGTTGTTGGACAAGGATTGCAGCAAAGCGGTCTTACCCGAAATGATTTCACTTCAATTTTAGTTTATCAGGTAACTGCATCTGACGGAAGTACCCGGAATTTCACTGTAACTATCACTGAAGCTCCCGATACCACTCCTCCGGTAGTGACTAATGCAGCTCAGGTTGTAAGCAACCTGCCAGGGCAATACGTAATTCTCCGAAGCAACGAGTCTATCGGTAAAGTTTACATTATCAAACAGGCAGCCAGCCAAACAACTGTTGCTGACCTGGAAGCATCTGTGGCTGCGAAACAAGGAAAATCTGCCTATGTTTTTGCTGCAAATTCCGATATTCCGATTTCAACAGCCGGTATGACTGAGGGAACCTACAATACTTATGCTATCGACGGTTCCGGCAATAAGTCAGCCATGGGTGCCAATGCCATTATTATTCAGGATCGTATACCACCTGTTGTCAGTGTTGCTGCCCAGACGATTATAAATGCAAGTACCAAAACAGTGGATGTTACCAGCAGTGACAACGGTATAGTTTATCTCATAAAGGAAGGGGTTCCCCAAGTTAATAAAGCAAATCTTGATGATGCCATCCGTTCCAATCGAGGTGCCAAAGCTCTGGTCATTAATCCAAATGTTCCTACTCCTGTGTCTGTCGCAAATCTGGAAGCTGGAAATTATCATGCATATGCAGTTGATTTCAGCATTTACAATAACGTTTCTGCTCCGAGTACAAATGTGGTAGTCGTAACTGAGGCCAGCAGAATTAAATCAATTCTGGCGTATAGTTTCAACCAGCTGGATCCACCCGCCATTGGCCAGATAGTTGGAACGGAAATAACTGTCAGGGTAAGGGTAGGCACCCCGGTAACCAGCCTTGTAGCAACCTATATTGCCGCCCCTACAAGCGAGGTGCGGGTTGGTACAAAACTGCAGGTTTCAGGTGTAACCGCAAACGATTTCACCTCGCCGGTGCTTTATACTGTGACGGCTGAAGACGGATCATCACTGGTTTACACGGTGACGGTTGAATTCAATACCGGAATTGAGGATAACAGCTGGATCAACAGCATCAGGTCCTATCCGAATCCTGTTTCCGGGAATCTGACCATCGAGACCAGTCTGCCTCTTGACCATATTGTAATACTTAATGGCAACGGCCAGGTTATATCCGACATTCAGAATCCGGGACAAACGACCATTCAGGTTTCTACAGATTCATGGTCGAAAGGGATTTATTTTGTCAGATATTTCAGCGAGAAAAAGTACATCGGGATTCAAAAGATAATTAAGAATTAAGGTATAGCGAATTGATTAAAAACGATAAAACAGTTTGGAAGTCCGCTTTCCTTCAGGCAGGCGGACTTAAAGTAGTTTTTCGGATACTGTTGATTTTCTGTTTGTCTCTTGGATCTGTTAAGGCAGCGGTTGCTAATCCGGCAACAGGAAGTACATTAATATCGCCGCGCTTTCTAAGCTTTTCTTTAAGTTCTGCCATCACCATCGGAGGAGATCAGGTTACCTGGTCTGCCTATGGGATAATTAATGATTCTGCCCATACCATTCAGGTATATATTCCATTTTCCGCTTCAAAAGCCTCTCTGATCGCCACCTTTGCATCGACAATAAATGCAGGAGTATTAATTGATAATGCCCCTCAGGTATCAGGGTCGACAGTGAATAATTTTACGAGTCCCTTAACCTATGAGTTGAAGGCAGCTGATGGGCTCAGTGCTTCCACTTTCTATACGGTTACTGTAACAAAAAACCCCCGCGAGACCAAAAAGCAAATGGTCTCCTTCAGTTTCAACTCGCTGAATCCTCCGGTCGGATGTGTTATTGATGAGAGCGCCCATTTAATAACTGCCTCCTTGCCTGCCGGGACCAACTTAACGGATTCTCTTGCAGCGTCATTTGAAACAACTTCGATGCTGACAAGGGTCAAGATCGGAACGACCAGGCAAATCAGCGGAATTACACGTAATAATTTTACGAATCCGTTGAAGTACCGTGTAATTGCAGAGGATAGTACCTTTGTGGAATATCTGGTATCGGCAACTGTTCTGCCAGCCAGCTCCGCCAGACAGATCACGGATTTCAGGTTCAATGGATTGTCAGCCCCTGCCATTGGTACAATAGATGAGGCATTGGGTTCTATTTTTGTTACGATTCCATGGGGTGCCGATATTACCCGGCTGACAGCGACTTTTACGAGTTCCCCTTTAAGTACCGTGATGGTTGGTACCGTTCAGCAATTGAGCGGACAAACAGTCAATAATTTCAGTTCCATTGTTACTTATCAGGTGACCGCCCAAAATGGAACCTTCAGATATTATTTTGTTCGAGTTGTTACAGAACCGCCATCAAATGAGTCTTCCATTCTCCGGTTTAATCTCGAATCCCAGTTTGATCCTGATATTATCGGAACGATCGACCAGTCATCCCGAACGATACACCTTGTAGTTCCTTATTCACAGGATATAACAAGGTTAACTCCCTCTTTTTCCAGCAGCCCTTTTTCCAAAGTTATGGTTGGTTCTACCACCCAGGTCAGTGGTGTTACAACTAACGATTTTACAAAAGCATTAACGTATTATTGTGTCGCTGCCGACGGAACAACCTCCTCCTATCTGGTTTCCGTTTCACACGCCGAGGTGGTTACATTAAACAATCTGTTAACATTTCGCTTCAATGATATTGATCCTGATGTTATCGGAATTGTGGACCAGATTAATTTTACTATTACGGTTCATCTGCCAGTAAGTCAATCGGTAAGCGGACTGGTGGCTACCTTCACCCTTTCACCTCTGGCTAAGGCTTTTGTGGGCGGAGTATTGCAGACCAGTGGGTTAACAGCCAATAACTTCACATCAACGGTAACTTATGCGATCAGAGCCGAGAATGGTTCTATCCGGTACTATTACCTGAATATTGTAAGAGATCCTGTTCGGACTGACAAGGTTCTGGAATCGTTTTCTTTCCTGACTATTACCCCTTCAGCCGAAGGTGTGATTAATCAGCAAACTCACCAGGTTGTGGTTCATGTGCCCTCCAAAACGAATGTGACAGCCCTGGTTGCCACATTTTCACGCTCCTATATGGCAGAGGTAAAGGTTAGTGATACAATTCAGGTATCGGGTGTGACTGCCAGAAATTTCACAAATGAGGTAGTTTATAAGGTGATCGCTGAAGATGGAAGCATTCAGAATTATTCTGTCAATGTGATCAAGGACCCGGAAAGTTCTGCTAAAAAATTGACCGATTTCCGTTTTATCGGGTTGGCAGGTGATGCCATCGGAGTGATTGATGAAAATGCAGGTATGATTATCGTGACAGTTCCCTGGTCTGCCAACATAAATCAATTGGTGGCAACCTTTTCAAATTCCCCCTTATCAACTGTCAAAGTCGGTTCAACGATACAGATTAGTGGTTCCACCGTGCAAAGCTTTTCCTCCCCTGTTAAATACATCGTTACTGCAGATGACTCTTCAACAAAGGAATATTCTGTTATTGTTAATCGGGCAGTGCCAGCAAAAGGCAACACTATATCGACCTTCAATTTTGAAATTCAGTTTAATCCTCCCATAATCGGGGTAATAGATAATACTTCGAAAACGATTAATCTCAATGTTCCTTATTCCTGCGATGTAACCGGACTGATTCCGACATTCACATCCAGTCAATCTGCTACAGTATTGGTAAATATTAATGTACAGGTGAGCGGTGTTACTCCTAATAATTTCACCTATCCATTAACGTATACCTGCAGAGCCGAAGACGGTTCAGCGGAACTTTATACTGTCAGTGTAACACATTCTCCTGCAAGCAATCTTAAAGAAATTCTTGGTTTTAGATTTAACCTGAACAATGTTATAGCCTCCGGAGTTATTGATAATACTGCTGCAACAATAAAAGTTCATGTTCCTTTTGGCACTGATGTAAGCTATCTGGTGGCAGGATTTAATAGTACACCACTCTCGAAAGTTGATGTGGCAGGTATATTGCAAGTGAGCGATGAGACCCCGAATGATTTTTCCAAACCCGTCATTTATCGTGTGACCGCTGAGGATAATACCGAAAAATATTTTTCAGTTTCTGTTATTGTTGATCCAAACCATGAAAAGCGGCTGTATACCTTTGAATTTAAGGGGCTGAACCCGCCAGTGGCAGGAGTGATCAATGAAACTTTGAAAACGGTGCAGGTTAACGTACCATACAGTGTCAACAGAAATCATCTTCTTGCCACCTTCACGTTATCAGCAAATGCATGGGTATTAGACGGAACGGTTAGGCAGACATCAGGTGAAACATGGAATGATTTTACTCAAACAAGGCTGTATGTGGTTCATGCACAAGATGGTATAGGAGTACAAAGCTATTCGGTGACGGTGATAAATGATCCACCCAGGACGGAGGCGAGGATTTCTGATTTCAGGTTCAATGGGTTATCTTCTCCTGCAGTTGGGGAAATAAATGAAGAAAACGGAACTATTCGGGTGATTATCCCATTTGGTGCTGATATCACAACTCTGCCGGCAACCTTCACCAACTCGCTCCTGTCTACGGTTAAAATTGGTAATCTGGTGCAAACCAGCGGTAAGACCACCAATAACTTTACTTCACCGTTGACTTATAATGTGACTGCAGAAAATGGAACCATTAAAACCTACCTTGTTACGGTAGTTAAGGCACTGCCATCAACGGGTAATTCCATTCTAAGTTTCAATTTCGAATCTCAATTCGAACCAGATATCAGAGGGAACATCAGTCAGGGTACTAAAACCATTACACTTACGGTACCGCTTACTCAGGACCTTACCTCCCTCGTCGCTAGTTTTGCATCCAGTCCTTTTTCCAAGGTCTTTGTCGGATCTAACCTTCAGCTGAGCGGAGTCACAGCCAACAATTTTGTAAGACCAGTAACCTATAGATGTGAGGCTGAGGATGGTTCAGTCGCATTATACGAGGTGTCCGTCCTTCATGACCGGGCGAGTCGCCTCAATGATATTCTAACCTTCGGATTCGACGGATTACTGAGGCCGGCAAACGGGGTGATCAGCAATGATGGCAAGAACATTACCGTAACCGTTCCCGGAGAAACGGATATAAAAAACCTGGTGGCCAGATTTACTTTGTCTCCTTTTGCCGTGGCCAAGGTCGGTGGAGCTACTCAAATCAGCGGTGTTACCCCAAACGATTTTACCACCAGAGTATCTTATGTTATAGTGGCTGAGGATAATACCGAAAAAATTTATTTTGTAACGGTGCATGTTGGTCCTAATGTTGAAAAGAAAATGCTGTCGTTTTCTTTCAACAATTTGCCGGAACCTGCTATAGGAAATATTATTGAGGCCGAAAAAAGAATTGTGGTATATGTGCCTTTCAGCACCAACCGGTTACACATGGTAGCCACCTTTACCTCCTCGTATAAGTCAGTGGTCCTGATTGGAGATGTGATCCAGACCTCTGGTAATACTGACAACGATTTCAATTATATGCGGATTTATTCGGTCCGGGCTGAGGACGGGTTAATTCAGAATTACGAGGTTCTGGTTCTTAAGAGCCCCGGATTAAACGATAATTTTATTACCGCTTTCAGTTTCGATGGATTAACCTCTCCTGTTAAAGCTGTTATTGATCAGTCGGCAAAGACTATACATGCAGTGATTCCTTACGGGACCACCCGATATGGATTGATACCGACATTTTCCTGCTCATTATTTGCTGCGGTGACCGTGGGTGGGATTGCCCAGATCAGCGGAGTTACCAAGAACGATTTCATAAATCCTGTGGTATACAGATGTACCTCTGAAAGCGGGCTGATAAATGAATACCAGGTTACGGTTATCAATGAAGCAGGCAGCTCCGAAAAGGCGATAACCTATTTTGCTTTCGAAGACCTTTTTCCATCTTCAATCGGGGAGATCGATGAGACTGGCAAGACGATAACCCTGGTGGTGAATGACGGTACCGATATTAGCTCATTGCGTGCAACTTTTGAAAGCTCTCCCTTTTCGAACGTTTTTATTGAGGGGCTGGGCATTCAAACCAGCGGTGTTAATCGCAATGATTATACCTATCCGGTTGTCTACCATGTTATCGCCCAGGATGGATCTTCAGCCGACTATACTGTACTTGTTAATGTAGAAGCGGATACCCGGCCTCCGGTGATTTATAATGCCTCACAGCTGGTGACAAACCAATCTGGCCAGTTTGTTGTTCTGCAGAGTAACGAATCTTATGGTTTTGTTTATATCGTAAAAAGTAATGCATCGCAGTTGTCGGTTGCTGATCTTGAAAGGGCTGTTAAAGCTGGATTAGGCCGAAAGGATACTGTAATGCAGGCTAATACCGACATATTGATATCAACTTACGCTTTAGACCAGGGGGTTTATATCACTTATGCAGTGGACGGGGTAGGAAACAAATCTTTGCCGGGTATCAATACCATTTCTGTAATGGATGTCATCGCTCCAGACGTTTTTATGCAATCACAGGTTTTATCCAATGCACCGGGGGTTTTTATTAATGCCAGGAGTTCTGACAACGGCGGATATATTTATATAATACTGGAGGGTGTTCCTCACACCACAAAGCAGCAGCTTGAAGCTGCTGTGGGATCCCTTAAAGGGCAAAAAGCTGCGGTGGAGTCTGCCAACACCGATGTGCAGATCAGCACACTCAAGCTCTTCCCCGGGAATTACCGGGCTTTTGCCGCAGATGTTCATGGCAATGTCTCAGCAGGTAGTACAGAGGTAAGTACAGTTACTGAAGCCAGTCAGCAAAAACTTATTCTCGGCTACAGCTTTAATGATTTGACTCCGCCTGTGGTAGGGCAAATTGTCGGGTCAGATATATTTGTTACCGTTCAGCCGGGAACACCGTTGAATTCCCTGGTTGGTTATTTTAGCTTATCGCCTGTTGCTAAAGCTTTTGTTGGACTTGTTGAGCAAACCAGTGGGGTTACTCCGAACGATTTCACAAAAATGGTTGTCTATACCGTTGAAGCAGAGGATGGAACAACTACAGAATATCATGTCATGATAAATATTGATGCCGGGGTGGAGGTAAGATCGTGGTTCAACAGCATACGCACCTATCCGAATCCTTTTTCTGACCGGCTGACTGTAGAGATGACCCGGCCCGCTAGCAGAATACAGATTGTTAATGTATTGAATCAAGTGGTCGAAGAAATGTCTGAACCGCAACGCACTCGGATAGTAATATCAACCAGCTCATGGGAGAGTGGAGTTTATTTTATCCGCTATTTCATGGATGGCCAATATGTCGGAGTGCAGAAGATCCTAAGGAATTAGCGAAAAATCATCAGAATCAGTGTTGTTTAAGGCAGGAATGGCTGGTATAACATCTGGCGGTAATCCTGGCGCCTGAATGGAAGGCACTCCTCAACGGTCAGTACACTCTCCGTAGTATAAATCATTTTCTCCAGCATTTCCGGAGCTCTTTGTATCCCTTCGCCGATGTTGATCATCACCTTTTCGCCATTTCTTATCGACCCTGATTTTAGTGCCTCAAAGAAACCACCAACAGCAATAGCAGCCGCTGGACCTATACGGGCGGAAGATTCGAAAGCAATAAGCCGGGCTACATCAACGTGCATATCTTCATCAAAAGTCAGGAATTCGCCTCCTGTAGCATGTACAAGCTGTGCCAGTATCGGGTAGGTCTGCGGATTCCCGTTCGCAAGGGTGGGAATGCACGTTTTTGGGCTGTCAAGTATAGGAAACCGCTGTTTCCACCCTTCGGTGAAACCTTCTGATTTGGCCTGTTCCCATGCCATAGTCATTGGGTTGCATTTACTTGCCTGTATCAGGACATATCTGGGTTCTTTATCAAAAAGCTTAAGGTGGCGGATATCATCAATTCCTTTTTGAATGGCGATCGGGCCTGTACCACCTGCCAGGGCCTGGATATATACATCAGGAAGGTAACCCAGCTGGCGGATCCATTCAAAGACCTGGGTCTTTTTAGCTTCCACCCTAGCAGGATCGATATTGCCGCCTGACATGGGAATATTATGTTTGGCAGAAAATTCCGCACATAGCTTCTTAGCCAGAGAATAGTCGCCTCGCACACGGAACACTCGTTGTCCGTAACATCCAACACCAGCCTCATTGGCCTTAAGTGCATCATCCGGAATAAATACAGAAAGGGAAATACCGGCAATAGCCAGGTAATGTGCAAAAGCATTCGCAATATTTCCAGTGCTTGCGACGCAATATTCCTTAATCCCGTTTTCCTTAAGTACAGAGGCAACAACTGCCGCAGCAACATCCTTGAAGGTTCCTGTGGCAGGGTTTTCATCGTTACGGTAAGCAAGAACAGTGATGTCGAGGTTATAATGCTCACTGGCAAAATCTTCCAGGAATTTCCAATGGTCAATCGGGATTACCCCTTCCCCTTGAGAAATAATATTATTACGATCAAGAAGTGGCAGGTAATCGAAATAGTGAAACATGGAATCCGGATGACCGGCCCGGTTATTGACCAGGTCGGGAAGCTTAAGATATCCGTGGGTGTATTTCGTATCAACCCATTTGCCACCACATTCCGGACATTTCTGGCCTTCAGCAAACCATTGTCCGAAACCTTCGATCTTGTGACCGCAATTCCGGCAGATAAATTGATATTTAGTACTTTCCATGATTGTGTTGATTAGATAATCATTCCGGCGGCAACAGTTTCAAATGTGCCTTCATCAACCAATACCAAACTTCCTGTGATCCGGTTCTTAAAGTAGGAATCGAAAAACAGGGGTTGGGTGGTTTTTATCCGGATTTTTCCAATATCATTCATGCCGATAGTCAGATCTTTCCGGTTATGCTCAAGGGTATTGATATCCATTTTAAAGTCAATCTCACGGATCAGGCACCTGGCTTCACGGGAGGTATGTCTGATTATATATTTTCCTGCCGGATTCAGCGGCTTTTCATTGAACCAGCATATCATTATATCGATTTCCTGATTCACAGAAGGAAGGTTGCCTTTTTTAACAATCATATCGCCCCTGCTGATGTCGATATCATCCGTAAGCCTGATGGTTACTGATTCGGATGTGAGAGCTTGTGGAACGGAAGTTTCGAAAAGGTCGATGGATTCAATTGTGGATTCCTTCATTCCGGGAAGGGCAATAATATGGTCGCCTTTTGCAAATGAACCACCTGCTACGCGGCCGGCATATCCACGATAATCATGGAATTCGTCGGAAATCGGACGGATAACATATTGAACGGGGAATCGAGGGTCGATACGGTTCAGATCAGACGTGATATCTATTGTTTCGAGAAGGTGGAGCAGGGTAGGACCGGTGTACCACGGCATGTTTTCCGAAGGATGAACAACGTTGTCTCCATTGAGTGCACTGATCGGTAAAAAACGCAGGTCGGGGATCGATAACTTTGCCGACATGGCGAGGAAATCCTCGCGGATCTTATTAAATGTTTCCTCCGAATACTCCATGAGGTCCATCTTGTTGACGCAGATAATAAGATGTGGAATCTGTAGTAAATGAGCAATATAGGAGTGTCGAATCGTCTGCTCATACACTCCGTTACGGGCGTCGATCAGTACCAGTGCGAGATTTGAGGTGGAGGCCCCGGTGACCATATTACGTGTGTATTGGATATGTCCGGGGGTATCGGCGATGATGAATTTCCGCAGTGGAGTGGCGAAATACCGGTAAGCGACATCAATGGTTATTCCCTGCTCACGTTCAGCGCGAAGACCATCGGTGAGAAGGGCAAGGTTGATTTGCTCATTGCCCCGACGGATACTATCGCGTTCGACGGCTTCGAGCTGATCTTCAAAGATGGATTTACTATCGTATAAAAGCCTCCCGATAAGTGTGGATTTTCCATCATCAACGCTTCCGGCAGTTGTGAATCGCAGTAGCTGCATATTCAGATAGGCTTCGGAGCTAAAATCGGTTTCAAACATGGGTTTCGGGTATCAGGTATAGGGTATCGGGTATGGGGTTTCGGGTATCAGGTATCGGGTGTCGGGTTCGGGTTTCAGGTTACTTGGATCTCATACTTCGGATTTCAGAATTCTTAATTCGAATCTCATCTTTCATACTTCTAGAAGTACCCTTCTCTTTTCCGGTCTTCCATAGCGGCTTCGGAGCGGCGGTCATCCGACCGTCCGCCTCGTTCGGTTACTCTTGTTGCTGCGATTTCACGAATAATATCTACCAGAGAATCTGCCTTTGAAGGGGATAAACCTGTACAGGTAATATCACCGATGGTGCGGCAGCGAAAGTCATCTTCAATTACCGTTTCTGACGGTTTAAGCTTCATGAAGGGAGCCCAGGCAAGCCAAACACCATCGCGGAGAAAAGCTTTTCTGCGATGCGTGAAATAGAGGCTGGGCATTTCGATATTTTCCTGGAGAATATATTGCCAAACATCCATCTCGGTCCAGTTGGAGAGTGGAAATACTCGAAAATGTTCACCTACCCGCTTTTTGCCATTGAAGATGTTCCAAAGCTCAGGGCGCTGGTTTTTCGGATCCCACTGGCCGAATTCATCCCGATGAGAAAAGAACCGCTCTTTAGCACGCGCCTTTTCTTCATCCCTGCGTCCCCCCCCGATAGCCACATCAAATTTGTATTTCTCAATGGTATCCAAGAGGGTAACTGTTTGAAGTACATTGCGGCTGGCATTGAATCCGGATTCCTCAGTTGCCCGACCCTCATCAATACTGCTTTGAACAGAACCGACTACCAGTCTGGCGCCGAGTTCTTCCACCAATTTATCACGGTATACGAGTGTCTCCTCGAAATTGTGACCTGTATCGATATGGGCAAGTGTAAACGGCAATTTCTGAGGCCAGAACGCCTTGCGTGCGAGGTGAACCATAACGATGGAATCCTTGCCACCTGAAAACAGGAGGGCTGGATTCTCGAACTGTGCGGCAACCTCCCGCATAACATATATCGATTCGTTCTCGAGCTCGCTTAAATGATTGATCCTGTATGCGGTCATTTTACTTTTCCTTTTTAATCATTCTGATGTAATCCGCACTCTTTCGACGAATTGTGTTCCCACCACCATCTTCCTGAGCGGAGGTCTTCTCCCTCAGCCACAGCGCGGGTACAAGGAGCACAACCAATGCTGAGGAATCCTCTGTCATGCAAAATATTCTGAGGTACGTGATTTTTTTTAAGGTAATCATTCACTTCCTCGATAGACCATTTTATCAGAGGATTATACTTGATAACCTGATTAACGGCATCGTAGCTGAACTGGCTGAGCTCATGGCGGGCTTCAGATTGGGCAGCCCTTAAACCGGTGATCCAGCAGCTAGCCTGGCTCAGGATTTTTTCTAATGGTTCAACCTTACGGATATGACAACACTCTTTGCGGTTATCCACAGATTCATAGAAACTGAAGGGACCTTTTTGTGTCATCATCTTTTCCACCTGGTCTTTATCAGGAAAGCAAACCTTTATTTTTTTCCCGTATTTCGACAGTGTTTGATTCATGACTTTGTAGGTTTCCTCGAAGTGCCGGCCGGTATCGAGCGTGAAGACAAGGATCGGAAGATCTGGGGTAAAGATCATATCGGAAATAATCTGGTCCTCCTGACCAAAGCTGGTAGAAAAAACAATCTCTCCCTGAAATCGGTTGGAAAGATATCTCAGCGTGTCCTGAATACCCATGCAAGCAACTTCACTGTCAAGTTTTAATGCCAGGTCTTCGTTGAGTAAATCCTTGGTTATCATTTAGATATCATTACTTCGGTTAGTATGGGCAGCGCAAAGGTAAGAGAAACTTCGAATGAAAAAAAGGGCAGACCGCGATGATCTGCCCTTTTGAAATGGAGCGAAAAAGCTGTTACCAGAAGATTGTGTATAATGTGGCAAGAAGGCCGATTAAAACGATCATCCAGAATCTGAATATTGGTGTTACCTTGAAAATGCCTTTTTCCAGGATAATTGCTTTGGGATGATCAACTTTTGATTCCACGAGGCTGATAGTAATCATGATCGCTGAGAGAATCAGAAAAACATATCCCCACCTGTTCATGAATGGAACCTGTGGCAGGAATATCATGAAAGCGAAAGATACCGGGATACTGAGTCCGACTCCCCACAGGGCGGCATTTGAGGTAGTTCGTTTCCAGAAGAGTCCGAAGAGGAATATGACACATACTCCAGGCGTAATAAAACCGGTAAATTCCTGAATAAACTGGAATGCCTGATCCAGAGTTCCAAGTAGTGGTTTTGCTGCAATTACGGCAATGATCAAAGCAATGATACTCGTTAGGCGGCCAACCCTGACCAGGCGCGATTCACTTGGAGATTCTTTGAACCAGGAACGGTAAATATCCATGGTAAATATCGTGGAGGTAGAGTTGAGCATGGAAGCCAGTGATGAGACGATAGCGGCAACCAGGGCTGCAAATGCAATTCCTTTAACGCCAACAGGAACAATATTGTGTAAAAGCCACGGATATGCCTGGTCTGATTTTACTATTCCGGCAACTCCTTCCAAGCCGTATGCTGAAGGATTTTTCGAGATCAGAAAGGCCGCAATCCCCGGAATAACCACAATAAGGGGTATCAGGAGCTTTAGAAATCCGGCGAATAAAAGTCCGTATTGTGCTTCCCTGATTGATTTTGCTGCGAGCCCTCTCTGGATAATGTACTGATTAAATCCCCAATAGGCGATATTGGCAACCCATATACCTCCGATTATGACACTTAATCCTGGCAAGATGGTCCAGGCATCAACCATTCCCCCTTTTCCATCTGGAATCATCAGATCCCCTTTTTGGATAATCATGTGGAATTTTTCCGGAACCTGGCTGGTCAGATTATGAAATCCCGCAATGGCGCCTTCACCGGCCCCGATAGCCTTAAGTGCCAGGTAGCTGGTTAACAGGCCTCCTCCAATCAGGAATACAACCTGAACAACATCGGTGAGCGCAACGGCTTTCAATCCTCCGTAAACCGAATAGATTGCAGCAAACAGTGCAAGTCCGATGATGCCCCAGAATACCGGTATGCCGAAGATTGTGCTCAGCGCCAGTGCGCCAAGCCACATTACGCTGGTAAGGTTAACAAAAACGTAAACCAGCAGCCAGAACGTTGCCAGAGTAGTACGCACCCTGTTATCGAACCGCATCTGAAGAAATTGCGGCATCGTATAGATTTCCTTTTTAAGAAATACCGGCAGGATGAAAATCGCCACAACAATGAGCCCCAGAGCAGCTATCCATTCGTAGGATGCAATGGCAAGACCGATTGCGTAGCTGCTGCCCGACATGCCAATGTATTGTTCTGCTGAAATGTTGGCTGCAATAAGCGATGAGCCGATTGCCCACCAGGGAAGCGATTTATCAGCCAGGAAATAGTCTTTAGCTGTCTTTTCCTTACCCGACTTGGTTCGCGAGACAAACAGTCCAATGAATATAATTATTCCGCAATACCCGAAAAATATCAGGTAATCTATTAATCCGAATCCGCTTTTCACTGATCCTGATTATTTGGTAAAAGCTTGTCTGATTTCTTCCACCGAAATTCCGAATAGACCGGAAATGATCTTATTCAGGTCGGTTTCATCGCCAGTGATGTGAACGGTGAGATTCACGTGCTTAAGGATTTCACCAGGTTTCAATGCTGCTGCCGGTGAGGAATCTTCGAGTTCGTAGAAAGGCCCCATCTGACTTCCGTCTTCGAGTGGCCCGTCATTATATGAATTCAGCACATCACCGTTAAATGGATCCTTCTGGATTTCCCACATCGAGTTCACATAACCTTCGGATTTTTCAGGTTTGTTATAGAATACCAGTGTGAGAACCTTCTTGCCGAAATCATAGCTTCCGATAAAATTCTTTGCGCGCAGGGGCGACAACCCGATTTTCCCACGCTGAAGTCCATCAGCCTTGAAAAGGATCAGGTTCTTTAATACTTTCAGGCGGTCGGCAGGAACCTTGCCAAAATAGTTGTCATTAACAATCGGGCCAAGCTTCTCCTCAGGGCCTTCGATAAAAGGTGCCATCACGATATTGGTTGGCGAGGAAATCAGTTGGGCAAGCATCCAGATGGATAATAATCCGCCATCCCTTGTCCAGGCCTGTGTGCCTGTATTGGTCAGGTTATTCTCAGTCTCATAGGCAACCGGCTGAAGAGTGGCAGGCAGGCTGATGCCAATTCTTGATTCGATCTGGCTTTTCGTGAGCAGGTTAACTGTCCGCTGTATTTTCAGGTTGAACTTAACATTGCTGTAGTTTAACAGCTCGATATCCTTACTGAAAACTGCAGTGGTTTCATTGGAACTAATCAGGCTGAATTCATCTGTATCAATCGGTGCCGGAACTTGCCAGTTCTCAAATTTAAATGGCACTCCGGGTGCAAAAAAGATGCTGAATTGTCCGCCTTCCGGTCCGAACCACAACCGTTCTTCACCACCATAATTATTGAAATGGGCGGCCTTTTGCGCGGATTCAATCAGTTTGTAATTGATCCAGCCATAGCTCATGCCATGCATGCCGGTGGAAGCTGAAGTCATAACCCGTCCCTGGTAGCCCGGGATCAGGGCCAGCATGGCTTCACCGTTTTTCAATACAACGGTTTTCTGGTGCTGATTAAGAAATTCAAGATCATAGCCGAAAGTACCCGGCTGAAAAGCTGCTGTTTCGGGTTGGTGCTCCATGGGTTTATTATGTGATTGAATGTTTATTCCTAAGAACAGTAATGCGATAAAAAATATCAGTACTGCGATGGCGGTCAGGATTGGGCGTGTGGTTTTCATGGGTATCGGGTTTCAGGTTTCAGGGTTTAGGTATCGGAAATTGGGTATCGGGTGTCGGGTATCGGGTGTCGGGTATCGGGTATTGGGTATCGGGTATTGGGTATCGGGTATCGGGTAGGAAGTTAGCCTCGGTGCGCCCCCTCTCCCGTGAGTGGAGCGCTAGCGCAGCGAGCGCGGGAGAGGGGGAAGGGGGCGAGGTGGATCATAGGTATCGGGTTCCCGCTTCCGCGGGAATGACAAAAAAGGTTAACAGTTAAATTATCAAATCATTACATCATCAATCATCATATCATCAAATCAATACATTATTATATCAACTTATCTTTTGGGCGCCATTGCCGATTTCGGCAACATAAAAATCAGCTTTCAAATTGGTTTTAGCCAGGTAGTTTTCGCCAACCTCTTTGATCATCCGATCGATAGATTCCTCTTTTACCAGGCTGACGGTGCATCCTCCAAAACCCGCACCGGTCATGCGTGATCCTATAACGCCCGGTATTTTTCGCGATTCAGCCACCAGAGTATCAAGTTCGATGCCGGTTACTTCATAATCATCGCGAAGGGAATCATGGGAATCATTCATCAATTGGCCAAACCTCCCCAAATCGCCGGTTTTAAGTACGGCAACTGCTTCAAAAGTCCGGTCATTTTCAGAAATCACATGTCTGGCACGGCGTTTAATTACCCCGTCAGTGATATAGTGCTGTAGTGTATTGAAATCGCTCATATTTAACTGGGCCAGCAGCGTAATCTTTTTCCTTCACACAGCATTTTTACAGCAGTCTGGCATTCGGCAACCCGCTCGTTATATTTAGAATCAGCCAAACCGCGGGGTTTGTTGGTATTGGCAATGACCAGCTTATACCCGGCAAGCTTTATGGGGACAAGCTCATAATCCAGGGTATCACAATTAAGGTATATGGCGTGATCTTTTTTGCCCATGCCGACAGCAAACTGATCCATGATACCACAGTTCACTCCTACAAAATGATTTTCTGCAGCCCGGCCGATTTTTACCAGGTCGATTCTTGAAATATTCAGTCCAAGCAGTTCATTCAGTGCCACTGCAGTAACCAATTCAATGGATGCCGAGGATGATAGTCCGCTTTTATTCGGGATATTACCTGAGAATAGCATCTCGAGACCAGGGACCTGAATACCTTGCTTTGATAGTTCGCTGATAACTCCTAATGGATAATTAACCCATTCCTCACCGATCTTAGCGTAGGAGGAGCCCACAGGTATCTCCGCCTTGAAATCAAAATTAGTGGTAGACATGCGGATTATTGGCTCATCAATTATCCTCACCGCCAGATAAGTTCCAAAGCTAAGCGCGCATGGAAATACGTATCCACCATTGTAATCAGTATGTTCGCCAATCAGATTCACCCGCCCGGGAGAAAAAAAGTATTGTATCGGTGAATTGGAAACTGAATATCTTTCTTCAAGTTCTTTCTTCAAAATCTCTGTGGTCATTTTAACTTTGGTTGGTTATCATTTTGTTCCGGTAAAAATAGAATAAAAACAGACCTCCAAGTCATTAATTGTACAAAAAACACTATACTTGCTTTACACGATTTAATTTAAATAAGTGTATGAAAACCAGAACTTTAATTTTGCAGATATCCATTATCGGACTTTCTCTGCTGATGATTACGGGATGCAAAAGCAAACAGCAAAAAACTTCAGACCAAGCTATGAAAATTAAAAAAGAAATTGTGGGATTACTGGATGGGAAAGAGGTTGTTCTCTATACCCTGGTAAATGCGAACGGAATGACCGCCAGCATAACTAATTACGGCGCCATTGTTACTGCGCTGACTGCACCGGATAAAGCAGGTAAATTTGAAAATGTTGTTTTGGGATTTGATAAGCTGCAGTCATACTGGACTGAGCCATATATCAATAATTGCTGCTATCTCGGTGCCATTGTCGGCCGTTATGGCAACAGAATCGCCAAAGGTAAATTCTCTCTGAATGGCAATGATTTTTCCCTCCCCATCAATAACGGACCCAACTCATTACACGGCGGACTCAAGGGTTTTGATAAGGTAGTTTGGGATAGTGAACCATTCAGCAACGAAGAGGGGGATGGTGTTAAGTTAAGTTATTTCAGTAAAAACATGGAAGAGGGATACCCTGGCAATTTTACCATTACAGTATTTTATACCCTGATGAAAGATAACAGTCTAAAGGTTGACTATGACGGGACAATTGACCAGGCCTGCCCGGTTAATGTTACCCACCATGGTTATTTTAACCTCACCGGCAATGCCAAAACCGATATTCTCGGCCATGAGATTCAAATTTTAGCCGACCGTTATACCGTTGTTGATTCAACGCTAATCCCCACAGGTGAACTAAGACCGGTTGCCGGCACCCCAATGGATTTCACCACGGCACATACTGTTGGTGAAAGAATCGCTCAGGTGGACGGCGGATATGATCACAATTATGTACTGTCCGATAATGTAGCTCCAATGCGCCAGGTAGTGCGGGTAAAAGAGCCGGTAAGCGGCCGCATCATGGAGGTATTTACTACCGAGCCCGGAGTACAGTTTTATTCAGGAAATTTTCTCGATGGTATCCTCACCGGAACCGGCAATGTTAAGTACACCAAACATTGGGGATTCTGTTTAGAGACACAGCATTTTCCGGATTCACCTAATCAGCCGACCTTCCCTTCAACAGTACTTGAGCCGGGTCAGCGGTATAAGCATACTACGGTTTATAAGTTTGGGGCAGAGTAGTCAACAGTCTTCAGTACTCAGTCTGCAGTACTCAGTCTTCAGAACTCAGTCTGCAGTACTCAGTCTGCAGTACTCAGTTGACTGCCAACTGCCAACTGAGAACTGAGTACTGGTGACTGAAGACTGCCGACTGTTCAGATTCCCAGCTTCTTCCTGACCTCAGCCGGTATCCCGTTCTTGTTAACCATGATACAGGTGCTCTTCAGTTTCAGGTAAGCCGAGGAGATATATGAATACCCTTTGTATTGATTACCCGGACCCCAGGAGTTTTTCTCGCAATAATACTTGCCGCCGTTCTGGTCGTGAGCGATACCTACGAGGTGCATGCCATGATCGTCGGTGGTCTGGTAGTTCTCAAATTCAACCTGTCTGCGTTCCTGAGTGATCACCGGTTCCATACCAGGCTTAAAAGTCTTGCCATCCCATCCATCCGGAGGAATCACTCCAACCCCTAACCCGAAGTTGAAACCTTTTTCCAGATCAGTGGCCCATGCAACAGTATACCCTGTTTTCAGCGAATTTTCAACGATCTGATCCAACTCATCTATAGGTACATTATAGGCTGTTCCGCGCGCAAAATTATCGGGAACTTCAAGCACAAACTTTTCATAGAAAGGATGATGAGTGAAGGACGAAATCTGGACGTAATCATCCATGTTGAGTCCCAGCGAAGCAGCAAAAGTAGTTGGGGTGTAGGAGGTTCCGGCATGTTCGAAATTCTCGGGCACTTCTCCAAGATAGGCGTCGACGAGGTTGGTAAACCCATTTTTCCAGGCAGTACTCAATTTGCCGTTCGGATTTTTCACGATTGCATCTACATAGGCTCTCAGCACTCCATCCATCTCATTGTGGATCACGCCCTTTTCCTTGATCTCATTTCCCGGATAGGCCGCTAAGGGAACAATTCCGTATTTCTTTATCGAATTGATTACATCATGATCAGCACCACCGGGGCCAAATTCACATTTTCCATTCCAGCGGATGAACTCTTCGGCTTTATCTATATAGGTGTTCCTGACTGTGTACATAACGGATAGTTCAACCATAGGCTTGCCGATACGCTGCATCTCGCTCTCCAGAAATGAGGAGGTTGAGTAGCACCAGCAAGTACTTGATGAGCCCTGGTTTTTTATCGCTGTCCGGGGATGCTCCACATCTATGGTGAATTTATAGGGAGGCTCAGGTACTTTCTTCTTTTTTGCTTCAACCGGAAGTGGCAGTGCGATAATTGAGGCCAGTAAAATAATTCCGGATTTTAGATATGATAGTTTTTTCATTCGTTAATCATTTATTGTTTCAATGTAAATCAGCTGGTACTCATGGAGCCCTCAATTTATTTTCAATGCTTTTGCGAGCTTAGTTTATGAGGGGTTCATGATTTACAGGAGTTTTATTTTAAACCGATCTTTTTAGCAATACCTGCTGGAATTCCATCTCTATGCAACATAATCGACATCGTGCGCAATCGCATGAAAGGAACTGAAACATAAGAGTATCCCTTATATTTTCCACCTTCGCCCCAGGAATTTTTCTCCTGAAAATATTTGTTTCCAAACTGATCCTGAGCAATTCCCATCAGGTGCATGCCGTGGTCATCGGTCAGTTGCCAGGAATCAAACATATACTGGCGGTCAGCCTGCGTCACTTCCTTCTCTTTTGCCGACGGATCTTTCAGATCTCCACCATCAACCATGATTCTTCCATACCCCTGGGCAAATCCGAGGTCGGAGATATCAGCACCCCAGGCTATCGAGATTCCTTTATTCAACGAATATTCCACGATCTCCAGCAGTTCATCTATGGGAACGTTATACGCTTGTGCCTGAACCCAGTTATCGGGAATTTGCAGAACGAATTTCTCGTAAAACGGGTGGTGCGTGAATGAAGTAAACTCAATGTAATCATCAGGATTGATGCCGATTTCTTTAACAAATTCCTTTGGGGTGACCATCTTGCCATTGTAGGAGAATGAAAGAGGTTTCTCACCAAGATAGGCATCCGTAACCCCCTCAACGCCTTTAAGCCAAACGGGGCTGATCTTGCCATTCGGATTTTTTACGATGGTCTGTACGATCCCAGTCAAAGCATTTACCAACTCCCCGTGCTTGTGAGCGGTCTCGCCATAGTTCAATCCAGGATAGATATCCCTCGGAACAATTCCATATTTCTTAAAGGAATTGGTAACATCATGTTGTTCACCGCCTTCAGCGAAGTTGCAGGTTCCATGAAATTTGACATACTGTTCGGCCTTATCTTTGTAAATATAATTAACCGTAAACATTTCTGATAAGCCGACTTCCCCTTTTCCAAGTCGCATAACTTCACTTTCAAGCATCGAGGTAGTAGAGAAACTCCAGCAGGTTGAAGTGGAGGCCTGACTTTTAATGGAAGTGACAGGTATCTCTTTCAATACCGTCATTTGAAATTCGGGTTTGGCATCTGCTTTGGAATCCGCCGGTTTTTTGTCCTGGCCCGCAACTCCAAGAGGATTCAGGACTAATGCTCCGATCAGGAACAATGCCGGAATCCTGAGTTTTTTGAATGGGTTCATACTTCTAATTGTAATTAGTTTTATTAACGGTATAATGAAAAGTCTTAATTTCACGGATCGCTGAAG
>CAIXHD010000311.1 GCA_903919065.1 uncultured Bacteroidota bacterium | reverse complement strand
ATAAATATCAGCAATTGAATTATTTACGGTATAAACTGATGATAAATGCGGGAATATCTTTCGTTCAATGAACTCCCAAATACGCTTAATCTCCGGACGACCAACCAACTCAGGAACTTCGGTGAAATATTCGTGTGAATCGTACACTACCCTCTTCCTCCGGATCTTTCCAGCCAGAAAAACAGCTAATAGCGTATCCAGATCGTTAGCCAGAAAAACAGCAGCCCGCCGCACAAAAAGCAGATAAATGAAAAGCCTGATATTAAAATTGATATAAAAAAGAGGTCCCCTGATAAATAGCAAATGAAATCTCTTGTATTTATAATTGCGGGCCAGCTTAATGGATGAAGGGAGCAACCTGCCGACCAAAACCGGCTCATAACCAAGATCCGTGAGGCTCAACGCAACTTTATGAATACGCTGATCTCCGGACAGGTCATTGGTTACCGCAAGGATGACTCGCTTGTTCATTTTATAAAAGTAGCAGTTTAATTATAACGGGCTTATCTTTGCTGTATGATAAAGATCCACCAGAATTATCCGTTAAAACAATCCAACTCCTTTGGATTGGAATCAACCGCGAGTATTTATATTGAGACAGATGACTCTTCAGAACTTATAAATGAACTGAAAAACAACACAATAGATATTTCCAATCCGCTTTTTCTGGGGACCGGAAGCAATATTGTTTTAAGTACACCGGTGGTTGGCACCGTGATCCATGCAACCAATAAGGAGATCACGGTTCTGGAAGAATCGCGTGATTCTGTTTTGATAAAATGCGGAGCAGGAATGGATTGGGATGAATTTGTAAAGTGGACAGTATCGAAGAATTATGGCGGATTGGAAAATCTTTCGCTGATACCGGGATCTGTGGGAGCAGCGCCGATTCAGAATATCGGTGCTTATGGTACCGAAGCTGCGATTTGCGTGGAATCAGTGGTAGCTATTGACTTTGCGAGTGCACGTAAGTTTTCCCTGACCAGGGAGGAGTGCCATTTCGGATACCGCGATAGTCAGTTTAAGCGTCCGGAGAGCAAATATTGGATGGTTTGGGAGGTGATATTTCTGCTGGAAAAAGATCCCCGGGTCAACCTGTCATATAAGCCTCTTAAGGAATTCTTCCCGCCAGAATACCGGCCTGACATACGGGAAATAAGGGAAGCCGTCATAAAAATCCGCAGTTCAAAATTGCCCGATCCGGCCGTTTTCGGCAATGCGGGCAGCTTCTTTAAGAATCCGGTGGTCAGCGCATGTCAGGCCGGACTGATGAAGGAGAAATATCCGGATATTCCAACCTATTACCACAACCCCGGAACAGTGAAAATACCCGCAGGCTGGCTGATTGAAACTTGCGGATGGAAGGGATTAAGGCGCGGCCAGGTCGGAATATATCCTAAACAGGCTCTTGTAATTGTAAACTACGGCGGTGCAACTGCTGATGAAATAATTAGTCTTGCTAACGAAATACAGGAATCTGTAAAAACAGAGTTTGGAATTAAGCTGGAAATGGAAGTGCGGATTGTTTAGCGCTTTGATAAAGCCCGCTGATATTTCCGGGCATTTACGAGATGTTCATTGTAAGTTCTGGCAAAAACAGAGAAGCCACTAAAATCCTCTTTGGCACAGAAATACAGGAAATCATGCTTCTGATAATTCAATGATGCTTCGATGGCCTGAAGCGAAGGAATTCTGATAGGTCCTGGCGGTAATCCCGGATATTTATAGGTGTTATATCGGGAATCTACCAAAAGGTGCTTATGCAAAACCCGTCTGATGGAGTAGTCGCCCAAGGCGTATATCACAGTCGGATCGGCCTGAAGCTTTATCCCCTGCCTGATCCTGTTCATATAAACTCCGGCAACTTTTGGCATATCTTCCGGCTTGAATGTCTCTTCCTGAACGATAGCAGCCAGTGACATAAGCTCAAACTTATCAAGTCCTATTTCTTTCAAACGCTTCTCTCTGTCCTGATTCCAGAAAGCTTTAAATTCATGGTTCATACGATCAAGAAATTGCTCAGCGCTGGTATTCCAGAGAAAACGGTAGGTATTGGGAATGAACATCCCACGCCATTGATCTTGAGTAAAACCATATTTGCTGACCGTGGAAGAATCACGGAAAGCCTTTAACAGTGTCAGCGAATCCGCTTCAATCTGCTTTGAAATCACCCCGGCAAGCCGGTCAAAATAACGTGTGGTATTAAACACCAGACTTACCTCTGCCTGCTTGCCTGACCGCAGCAGATCAACAATCTGGGAATTAGACATCCCCTTGAGGAGTAAATACCGGCCGGGCTTGATGTTTGATGGATACTCCTTTTTCTTTGCCACCCAGTCGAATCCCCTGTCGTATTTCAACATGCCGGATTTCTTGAAATCCATATAAACCTGAGGATACTGCGATCCTGTCCTGACAAAAAAGTATGTCGAATCCTTCTCAGTATTAATGAGGCTTGGAAAAGCCACCCAGGTATATAAAAGCGCCCCACCGGTGATCAGAAACAAAATAACCAGAGCTCCTCCGATGAGGCCGCCTCTTATTAAAGCCTTCTTTTTTGGCATACCCCTATTTCAGCATAGATAAAGCCTTTTCTATCCTGTCGATGGCTTTATTGATAATCTCCTGCGAAATGGCGTAGGAAATACGTATGCATCCCGGAGCTCCGAAAGCAGAGCCAGAAACAAGTGCCACATGAGCTTCATTCAGCAGAAACATGATCAGGTCGGTTTCATTCGAAATAACATACTTCCCATCTGTCTTACCATAATAGGCAGTTACATCCGGTAAAACATAAAATGCCCCGGGAGGATTGTTGGTACGGATTCCGGGGATCGCCGACAGCCGCTTAACCACCAGATCCCGCCTGATTTTGAATTCCTCAACCATCGTTCCTATAACAGACTGGTCACCCAATAAACCTGCTATGGAAGCCTTTTGAGCAATGGTGCTGGCTCCCGATGTATATTGTCCCTGCAATTTCTGACAAGCTTTTGCCAGCCAAAGCGGGCCGGCCATATAACCAATTCTCCAGCCAGTCATTGCATATCCTTTTGAAACACCATTTATTATCGCTACCCTATCCGTCAGTGATTCAAATTGTGCAATCGATTCATGCTTGCCAAAATAATTTATGTATTCATAGATCTCATCAGAGATAATGAGAATCTGAGGATGCTTCTCAAATACTTTTACCAGGCTGGCTAATTCATCATGCGAATATATTTCCCCTGTAGGATTGGAAGGCGAACTAAAAAGGAATGCCCTGGTTTTGGGGGTAATAGCCGCCTCAAGCTGTGCAGCGTTGATTTTGAAATCCTGATCAATACCGGCAGAAACAACTACAGCTGTTCCTTCAGCCATTTTGATGATTTCAGGATACGAAACCCAATATGGGGCAGGTATAATAACCTCATCACCGGGATCAACTGTACTGAGCAGAACATTGCCGATAGATTGCTTGGCACCGTTGGATACAACCACCTGGTCCGGGGTAAAATCCAGGTCGCTGTCACGTTTCATTTTTGTGACAATAGCCTGACGAAGATCCAGATACCCGGGTACCGGCGGATAATGAGTGAAATTTTGCGTGATTGCATCAATCCCCGCTTTCTTGATATGCTCCGGAGTATTGAAGTCCGGTTCACCAAGGCTTAAATCGATAATATCAATGCCCTGACTGCGCAGTTCCCTGCTTTTTTGGGCCATGGCTAACGTTTCCGATACTGCCAGTGCCTGCAAACGTTTCGAAACCTGATCAACTTTCATTGCGTAAAAAGGTTTTAAAAGAAAGGTCCAAAGGTACAATTTTTACCTTTGTGGCTGTAAAACTGCAATTATTGAAAATTCCCTTAATTAATTAGCCATGCAAGATATAATCGAAATCCTGAAATACACCATTCCTTCCATTGTTGTTTTCTTAACAGCTGTCGTCATGATCCGTTACTACTTCAAATCATTTATGCGGGACCGCGACAGGGATCTCCTTCTTCAGGATCGAAAAAAGACATTGCCCATGAGGTTGCAGGCCTATGAAAGGCTGGCCCTGTTTTTGGAAAGAATCACCGTTGATTCGCTGGTTGTCCGTGAGCAAAATGACGACTTTACCGTCCGGGATTTCCACCAGCACCTGCTTGCCATCGTGAGGGCTGAATATGAACACAACCTGACACAACAGATTTATATTTCAGGTGACGCATGGAATGTGGTCAGAAATGCAAAAGAGGGCACCATTAAAATGATTAACCGTGCAGCAATGCAGGTCGATCCCGATAGCCGGGCACTTGAACTCAGTAAAAAAATCATCGAAATCCAGATGGAAGTCGAAACCTCGCCTACCAATGTAGCTCTGGAATTTCTGCGTAAGGAAGCACGGATGCTATTGGAAAGGTAGAACTATTCGATATCCATGTAGAAACCCATACTCAAAGCCAGCCCCTTATTCTTTACAGGCCTGGAATATCCAATGATGTGCGGGTCTTTGTTCAGATCCCTCAGCCCATACTGATACTTGATATCCAAAACAACGCCAAACCCCGGACGAATAGGTGTTTCTATTCCACCTCCGGCAACTATGCCATAATCGCTGGTATATAACCCTTCTCTGATGGGCGCCTTTTTAACCATCTCACCGGCACGCATTCCGGAGAAGTTAGCATGAACCAGGTAGCCGTAATATCCACCTGCCTGCAGGTAAAACTTACTTGACCGGCCCAGATTGACTCGCAGAAAGAGAGGAATGGTGACATAGTCGAGGTTAGTTTTCATCAGGTAGGTGGAATCATCGATTAATTTACCTGTTTTATCCCAATACTGGTTGGTAAACTTGCTTCCCTTTCTCTGATAGCCCAGCTCTGTCATGATCGAAAGGCCATCCACAATTTTCACTCCTCCCACAAATCCTGTAGATATGGTGATTCGCTGGCTGGCAATCGGTTCATCAATAAAACCCGGAAAACCCATTCCCAGTTTTGCCCCGTAGGAGAATACTTGTGAATGGGCGGCCGATCCCACTAGCAGCAGGACGGCCATGACAGTAAAGGTGACTAGTTTTTTCATTGAGTTGATTAGTTATCGTTGCTGAGCAAACCGATACTTCGTTGAACAAAAGCATCAAGAGCCTCGCCTGTAAGACGATTCGTGGCAAGTAAAGCAAGGTCTATCAATTGTTTAACTACCGGATTTTCATTTCCGTAAGCGGCCAGAACCTCATTCCTCAACTTCTCCGTTTCCTCAATTTGCTTTTGAAGCTCTGTCCTCTTGTCTTTCTCTTCCTGAAGAATTTCATCTTCTTTCTTGTCTTTCAGCAATTTCTGCAAGCTCTCCTGATCGGCCTTAATTTTTGTGACCGCCTCATCAAACTTTATTGCTTCAGCGCCATATTCCTTGTTCAGCTGATTACCCAGATTCAGTACAATCGGATGGTTACTGTTGACTACCAGGTTAAAACTATCCGGCAGATCTTTATAAAAATTCATGCCACCGGATAATTTTGACATTTCCTTCATTCTTCGGCTCCATTCGGACTGAGTTATGATAACTGGGTGAGCATGCTCATCCAACGCTTCGAAAGTTACAAAATATCCTTCTGCCGGAGCCTGACTTTTGAATACCGGATTTAACCAGTTTTCAATTGTTTTGTCAAGCTTGGATTCTTTTGCTTCGTCTTTCACTATCAGTTTATCAACCACATCGGAATCCACACGAACAAAATGTGACTTCTCAAACTTTTCTTCCAAATGGTTTAAAAAGTGTGTATCAAACTGGCCATCCATTATCAGAACGTCATATCCCTTCTCTTTTGCCGTTCGGATAAAACTGAATTGCTCCTCTTTATCATTGGCATACAGATACACCAGGGTTCCGTTTTTATCGGTCTGATTTCCTTTGATGATTTCTTTGTACTCATCATAAGTAAAATACTTACCATCGGTATTCTTGAGTAATGCAAATTCTTTTGCCTTATCCCAGAATTTCTCTTCGGTAAGCATACCATAATTGATGAATAACTTCAGATCATCCCATTTCAGTTCGAATTGTTCACGGCTATTGGCGAAAATCTCACTTAACCGATCGGCTACTTTCTTGGTAATATGGGATGATATCTTCTTTACATTCTGATCAGACTGCAGATAGGAACGGCTGACGTTCAATGGAATATCAGGACTATCTAAAACACCATGCAGCAGAGTCAGGAAATCGGGTACGATTCCCTCAACAGAATCCGTTACATATACTTGATTTGAATATAGTTGAATCTTGTTTTTCTGAACTTCATAATTGTTCCTGATTTTCGGAAAGTAGAGAATACCAGTCAGGTTGAATGGATAATCAACGTTCAGATGAATATGGAACAACGGATCCTCGGTCATCGGATACAGTTCTTTATAGAACTTTGTATAATCCTCCTCGGTTAGATCGGCTGGTTTTTTGGTCCATGCCGGTTCCGTGTTATTAATGATTTTATCTTTTCCCGTATCCACATATTTACCATCTTTCCACTCCTGCTCCTGGCCAAAAGCAATCGGTACCGGGAGAAAACGGCTGTATTTGGTCAAAAGTGCCTGTATGCGGCTCTCCTCCAGGAATTCTGATGATTCTTTGTCGATATGAAGAATAACATCTGTTCCACGGACCTCGCGGTCAGTTTCTTCCAGTGTATATTCAGGATTACCCTTGCATGACCAACTGACTGCTTTACCCTTTTTATGTGATTTTGTAATGATCTCAACTTTATCAGACACCATAAAGGAAGAATAGAAACCCAAACCGAAATGTCCGATAATGGCATTGGCATCCTTCTTGTACTTTTTCATGAACTCCTCGGCACCTGAAAAGGCGATCTCATTGATAAATTTATCGATTTCCTTTTCTGTCATACCGACTCCCCTGTCAGACACCGTCAGCGTTTTCTTCTTCTTATCCAGAATAACGCGAATAGTCAAATCACCAAGCTCACCGGTAAATTCACCAACAGATGCGAGGGTTTTCAACTTTTGCGTTGCATCCACTGCATTGGATATCAATTCACGAAGAAATATTTCATGATCAGAATAGAGGAATTTCTTGATGATCGGAAAGATATTTTCCGAGGTTACATTAATAGTTCCTTTTTGCTTTGAAGTTTCCATATATAAAATAGTTTTAGCCAGCCTTTCTATTTCAAAGGCTATGCCATCAAAATTTGCCTGACATTTTTACAGTTAATAAAAAACCTGCTACGCCTGATTCATTAACCTTGCTTGACTGATCCAGTTGCGTAATCCAGGGTTGATCCGAACAGGCTGTGAGGAATGCTGAAAATAACCAGGGTCATTAATGCAGCAAGAATGATGAGCCATGGCCGACCTTTTCCTTTGATGCCAAAAAGGGCAGCAATCCAGAATACAAAGGCAAAAAGCGTTTTATTATCTGTCAGATCAAAGCCGAAAGGGATACCAGTCCACCATTCACCAAATGCGTACCATTGAACCCAGGGTCCGAAGATAAATCCGCCTATAAAAAGAATGATGAATGTCCAGATAGTATATCGACGGTAACGTTCTACTTTAAACGCAGCAAACAGTCCGGCAAGCGTAGCGAACATCATGGCCGAAAACATAAGGATGATGTGCGGAATAAGCACTCCGGCCGGTACGTCGCCTTTGAAACGGATAACCACATGCTTATTCTTTGCAATATCAGCAGTTTGCCCATCTTTGGATAGCTCAATATAATATTCAAGCTTTCCTGCCGGTGGCTGTTGTGGCAAGGAGGCAGCCAGAAGGGTTTCCACCTTATTCGCGTTCTTTTTCCCAAAGAGTGAGTGTTTTTTAATATCAGTCAACTTAAAATCAACTCTGGTAAATTCTTCAGCCATACCAAGTTTCTTATAAAACAGAACTGCATGAACAGTAGTATCCGTTATGGGCAGTTTAACGCGTGCATCACGGGCACCGCTGGTCCGTATCAGATCACAATTATATTCAGTTCCTGCTAGTGTTACTTTTTCTGAACGCGGATAGGTTGGTCCGGTCGTTCTCTGGTAAAGGGCAGCACCGAGGGTAATCACCACTGCCAGAATCCATAATAAAGTCTTCTTCATTTAATTCATTATTAAAGTTGCACCAATACTACTACTTTTTTATCACCTCTGATTACTTCGACAGTAACTGTCTGGCCAAGTTTCAGGGATTGAAGCCTGGTCATGTAATCATAAACGCTGGTTACCGGAAGGCCATTTATGGCAACAATCCTGTCGCCTTTGGTTATTCCGGCCAGCTGGGCGGGTTTGCCCGGGGTGGCAAACTCCACCCCTAAACCGTTATTTTCCGTGCCCGATACATCCGGCATAATACCAAGAGTAACCTTGAGTTTTCTTCGACCTGAATCGGAATTTTTCGGGCCGGCTTCTTTAAAGGTGAGGGCCTTACTTGCATCATCAACAGACAGGATGAGACCGGAAACCTGTTTGCAGATTTCCGACATATTATTGTAATCCAGCTTATCCGGAGTATCCTGAGGAGTATGATAATCGAGGTGGGCTCCGGTACTGAAATAAAGAACAGGTATGCCAACTGTATAAAAAGAGGCATGATCCGAAGGACCAAAACCTTCAGGGGATTTTGCCCAGCTAAGTTTTCCCGGATTTACCAACCCAAGAATACTGTCCATTTCCACTGCTGTTCCCGTACCATTTATCGCAAGTCGCTTTTCCTCATTCGGACGGCCAACCATATCCATATTAAACATGGCTGAAATTCTTTTAAGAGAAACTGGACTGTTGGCTACAAAATATTTTGATCCTAAAAGCCCCATTTCTTCTCCGGTAAAGGCTACAAAAAGAACCGACCTCTTCAATTGATCCTTCATGGATGAAATATATCCGGCTACCTCAATTATGGAAGCAACTCCGGAAGCATTATCATCGGCGCCGGGATGAACACCAACGGTATCCTGAACCCTGGAATTGCTGCCAACGCCGCCCATTCCCAGGTGATCAAAATGCGCCCCGACAACTATCCATTCCTGCACAGCGCCAGTGTCCTTTGCCTGTACCCAGCCAATAACGTTTTCGGTAGTGGCTGATTCGGTAATTATATCAGTTTGCAATGATGCTTTCATCTGCAGATCCATGGAAACAACCTTATGATTCTGATTTATTAGGGCCTCCATCGTTTCAACCTTAAAATCTTTACCTGCCAGTGCCTGGTCAATCAGCAACCTTTTTGCATGAATTACAGGTAATCCGGCCGAGCTCTCTTTTACGGTTCCGAATTCAAGCTCATCTTTCGGATCATAAACCGGTCCGGCAACCAGAATAACTCCGGCTACTCCGGCATCCCTGGCATTAAGCAGTTTTGAGCGTATTGAGCCATAGTCAGCGAAAGGATCAGTAGTTGAACCCTTTTGCGGTTCCGGAGCACCTAAAAGAATCAGTGCAACTTTTCCCTTGACATCCATACCTGCATAATCATCCCATTTCAGTGAATCAGTTTTTATTTTAAACCCATATCCAAGAAAAACAAACGGGGCCTCAACCTTCCCGTTGTCACTTATAGATATAGGTGTAAAATCCTTTTCCGCTGCAACTATTTGGCCATTAAGGGACAAAAAATTTGAAGGTCCCTTCTTAATTCCGGTGGTAACTTTAAAAGATTGGAAACCGTCCTTACCAAATTGCTTAAGTCCATATTCCTTAAAAGATTTCGATATATAGACTGCAGCTTCCAGGTCTCCCCTTGTGCCTGGATATCTGCCGCCAAGCTTCTGCGAAGCCAGGTATTCGACATGTTTCCTTAGTTCACCAGAGGTGATCGAGGAGCCGTTTTGAGCGCGGCAACCTGCCAATGGAATTAGACCTATAATCGTGATAACTAGAACCTTATAAAATTTTAGCATGCTATTTTTTCAAAATGAATGGGACAAAAATACAATTTTTAAAATCTGATCCATCAACGGGGTTGTTGATAAAAAAAACAGGGTAGAATGTTGAATAATTATTGCAGGTTTCAAAATGATTCCTACATTTGCCATGTGATTTATATAACAGTGTTATTATTATAACATTATTCATTTTACTGTTATCTGTGGGGACAGTTTAAAATAATCAGCATTTTGAGTTTTATAGGTCACAACTCAAGGATCCATTCTGGATCATTTCATAGGTTAGGTTTTAGGTTAGTGAAAATCCGGACTCCCAATCCGGATTTTTCCTATTTTTACCCCCTCCAAATTAATTGTGTCATGAAGATATCTTACAATTGGCTCCGCTCCTATATCGATCTGGATATTACCAAAGAAGAAACAGCTGATATATTAACCGGCATAGGTCTTGAAGTTGAGGCCTCCGAGCCATTTGAATCTGTTCCAGGCAGCTTGCGCGGTTTGGTTGTTGGCGAAGTTATCTCCTGCAAACCACATCCGGATGCAGATAAGCTATCTCTGACACAGGTAAATACTGGCGGACCTACCCCATTATCAATCGTTTGTGGTGCTCCTAATGTAGCTGCCGGACAAAAAGTAATCGTGGCCCCGGTGGGTTGTACTTTATATGGATTCCCTGAACCACTGACCATTCGTAAAGCCAAAATCAGGGGACAGGAATCGGAAGGAATGATTTGTGCTGAAGATGAAATCGGCATGGGAAAAGACCATGCAGGAATTCTTATCCTTGATCCTTCTGTTCAGGTTGGTACGCAGGTCGCTGACCTTTTTGAAGTTGAATCAGACCATATTTTCGAAATCGGCCTCACCCCTAACCGGATCGATAGTGCCTCGCATTATGGTATCGCCCGCGAACTCAAGGCAAGCATTGGATCCGAAAGAATGGTCACCCTCCACAAGCCGATTGCCGAATTGCCTCCCAAAACCGACACCCTGGACATCTCCGTGGAAGTCACTGACCCCGATGCATGCATTCGATATTCAGGCATTTCGATCACAGGTATAACTATTTCCGAATCACCACTTTGGCTTAAAAACAGGATTCGCAGCATTGGCATGAATCCCATCAATAATGTAGTTGATATCACTAATTTCGTCCTGCATGAAACAGGTCAGCCTCTGCATGCTTTCGATGCTGCTCTGATTAGCGGAAATAAGGTCATTGTTAAACCATTGACGGAAGGCACCCCCTTTGTCACCCTCGACGAACAGGAACGGAAACTGAGTTCGGAAGATCTGATGATTTGTAATGATAAGAAAGGTATGTGCATAGCAGGTGTTTTCGGCGGCCTGCATTCCGGAGTATCAAATTCCACTACCAGCATCTTTTTGGAATCGGCATGCTTTAATCCTGTTTGGGTTAGAAAAACCAGCAAACGGCACATGATCTATACGGATTCTTCTTTCCGGTTTGAACGTGGAACAGATCCCAACGCTACTGTATATGCGCTCAAAAGGGCAGCTGCCATGATCTGCGAAATTGCAGGAGGCCGGATAGCCTCAGAGGTGGTTGATATCTATCCAAAACCGGTTATGCCGTATCCGGTGGAGCTAAAGTGGTCCAATCTCGACCGCCTGATCGGAATCAGGATTGATCACGATGAAGTGAAAAAGATTTTAAAATCTATTGATATTGAGATAATTAAAGAGAACGAAAATTCCCTTCTGCTGGAGGTTGCCACTTACAGGGTGGATGTCCGGCGTGAAGCTGACGTGATTGAAGAGGTTCTGAGAATATATGGATATAATAATGTCGGCCTTACCGATGAGCTGAACTCTACCCTATCCTATGCTCCTCACCCCGATCCGGAGAAGCTCGAAAATATGATTTCTGAGCAACTGACCGCACTGGGCTTCAATGAAATCATGGCTAACTCCCTCACGAAATCCTCCTATTACGAAAATAAGGAAATGTATCCCGCGGAATCCGGAGTCAAATTACTCAATCCTCTGAGCAACGACCTGAGCATGCTTCGCCGGACATTACTATTTGGCGGACTCGAAGCTCTCTCAGCAAACATGAAATTCAAGAATGCTGATCTTAAGTTTTATGAATTCGGCAATACCTATGAGCTAAAGGCAGAGAGCAACCGATTGCTGGCAGAGAGTTATCACGAAACCCGCTACCTGTCGCTATTTATCACTGGCAAGAAAAATCCGGAACACTGGTCGGGGAAAAGTCAGGATGCCGGATTCTTTGATCTGAAATCAGTTGCATTCCGGGTTCTCCAGAGATTGGGTATCAAAACCGACGACCTGGATATTGAAGAAAAAGCCGATGAAAGATTTGCCACCGGTCTCTCGTGCAACATTGGAAAATCAGTATGCATTCTAATGGGACAGGTTCACCCCACCCTTCTCGAACCCTTTGATATTGACCAGGAAATATGGTATGCTGAATTAAACTGGGATGTCATTCTTAAAAAGGTTCACCTGAATGTCAAATTCGAGGAAATCCCCAAGTATCCCTGGGTAAGAAGAGATCTCGCCCTGGTTGTGGACCATGCGGTAAGATATGAACACATCCGAACACTGGCCTATCAGGTAGAGCGCAAACTTCTCAAAAGCGTCAACATTTTCGATGTTTACACAAGTGATAAACTTGGAGAGGGTAAAAAATCTCTGGCGGTAAGCTTCATTCTGCAGGATGAAAATAAAACCTTAACCGACAAGCAGATTGAGCAGGTTATGGAAAAACTGATTACTGCCTTCGAGAAGAAATTTGGCGCAGTGCTGCGGTAAATCCGCTTTCGTTGTTTGAGAGGGAGTGCCGGTATAATTCTTTAAGTTCCTCCGGTGCATTGGCGACAACAAATGGCTGGCCAACAAACCCGAGCATATCAGTGTCATTATAATCATTACCGATTCCCATCACCCTGTCCTTATTGATATGGTGCCGGTGGCAAAGAAATTCAACAGCATTGCCCTTTGATACATCACTGTGATAAATCTCCATCCAGATAGATTCATGATCCATCGGGGAGGTTGCCCTGATGACTTTCACCCCGCTGAACAAACCCTTTAACTTGAAAAATCCTTCGGGGTCTGAGGGAAGGATAATCAGGAACTGACAGGCTTCTCCAAAATTTGGCGGATCAAAGGAAATCGGCTTCTCAAAGCCCCGGTAATTCTCCATCCTGCGAACAAAATCAGGATGCAATTCCCCGTTTTGGTAATAAACATAATTATGATTTTCCGGTACTGGGGCGAGAACCTTGAATGCAACCCCAAGGCTGCGAAGCTGATCTGCAATGCTGTGCACCACCTTTTCCGGAAGATTTTTTGAATAAAGGATCTCTTTGGTTCGATAGTCCATTATGCCGGCACCTGAGCTGAAAACAAGATAATCAATCGGAAAGTCAGCCGGAATAACCCTTTCAAATGAGAACGGGGATCGACCGGTAGCAATTACCCTGATAACATTCTGATTACCAAGAGCAACCAATGTATTATAATCTTCTTCACTTACCTGCTGATCGTTGTTCAGCAAGGTACCATCCAGGTCGGTGACCACCATTTTTATCATGGATGCAAAAGTACTAAAAGCTCTGGACTATGATAGAACCGGCCGAATCACTATTTTCGCAGCAATAATAAGATCATGGCCAAAATCAAAGATTACTTCTCACTTGTCGTATTCAGCCACACCATTTTCGCAATGCCTTTTGCACTGATCGGATTCTTTTTGGCTATTCAGTACAGCGGATTTCCGTTTAGCTGGACCACTCTGCTTCTCTGCCTTGGGTGTATGGTACTGGCCCGCAATTCAGCCATGGGTTTTAACCGTTGGGCAGACCGCTTCATAGATAAAAACAATCCCAGAACCGCCCAGCGTGAAATTCCCAATGGAGTGATCAAAGGGAATGCGGCACTCGCCTTTTCAATAGTTAATGCTTCAATGTTTATTTTATTGACAGCCCTTATCAATCCATTGTGCCTGAAACTCTCACCTGTCGCATTGATCGTCATTCTCGGATACAGTTATACCAAGCGTTTTACCTGGTTGTGTCACCTCATACTTGGATTGGGACTTTCTTTTGCCCCCATCGGTGCTTACATAGCCATTACCGCTCAATTCCATTGGCTTCCGCTGATATTCTCCGGTGTAGTATTAACCTGGGTCGGCGGATTTGATATTATCTATGCACTGCAGGATGCTCAATTCGACAAGTCAAACGGTTACTATTCCATACCGTCAAAGGTAGGTGTCCGTAACGCTTTGATAATCTCAGGATTTCTGCACCTCTTGTCATTTTCGCTGGTTATAATCAGTGGGGTACTGGCAAAGTTTGGGATACTCTATTGGATTGGTGCTTTGGTATTCACTGGTTTGCTGATTTACCAGCATTCTATAGTTAAACCCTCCGACCTGAGCCGGGTTAACCGGGCATTTGGCACAACCAACGGCATCGCAAGCGTCATATTTGCCGCATTTGTGATTGCCGACCTGTTTTTACGCTGACCTCATGTATCCACCAAAACAGTTTGGCTTCCTTTAGAAGATATATTTGAATGTTGCGCCGAAAATCTCGTTAAACTGAACTCGCTTTCCTTCACCCACCTTGACTTTTTTACCATCCTTAACTTCGTACAAATTAATTACTGTCCGGTAATCATACACGGTTTCCGTCTGAATAGACATACTGATAAACTTATTTATCGGGAGGGAAAGATTCATTCGCCAGTAAAAGTTAATTTTCTGAGGGTCAATAATATAATTATTGTACAAGTTCAGGAACTGACCCATATTGACTTTTTTAAACAAAACAGTATTATATTGAATTGTTACGTTGGCACCAAGCAGAGCATTCATTTGCTTACCTGGTTTGATACCCCACCGGGCTGCGTTGATCAGGGTGGTATCCAAAACAAATCTGAACTGTCCGCTCACTGGCGACATGTTGATCAGTAATTTGGGATTTGGCCGGTAAGTCAAACCGAGACTGATGGCCAAATCGGCAGGAGCCATGATCTTGGATACCGGTACTGTATCGGTTGGCAAGTTGTAACCCTTGAAACTCTGTGTATTAAAAGTCGAACTTAGAGTATAATCGAAACTTTTAAAAGCTTTATGAGACAAGGTAGAGGCCATGTATATTTTATCGTTGCTTTTGCGCAAAGGCAATAATTCAGTCTTTTGTAATCCGTAAATAAACCAGAAATGGTTATCCCACCGCACATTACCTTTAGCATAATTGGCCCAGGCTTTAAAGTCGGTGGTCAGGGAGGTGTTATTATTTCCCCCTTTGGCCCAATTGATCATCATGTTCTGGTTGAGAATCAAGTTTAATTCTGCTCTTTTATTCCAGGCTCGGAAAGGAGGTACAGCATCTTTGCGCCGCGCAATCCTTGATTTATTCTTATCCTGCCAGTTAATCGAAATCAATTCCGGTTCACCCTGCTTCCTAAGCATGTGTTTGAGCATCAAATCATCGCCAACCCACATATAGAGGGTATGCTTGTCAAGATTTCGAACAAATAATTTGGCAGAGTCCTCTGAGCTGTTCATGACGTAAAATGCGGTCGAATCGTACTTATTCTTTTTCAGTATAAAGGGGATAGTATCTTGCTTCGCATTAATTATCCTGAAATAAATGGAATCATTTGTCAGATGACTGACCAATCGTTCCATAGTTGATTTCAATGCCAGAGGTTTAGGGACATAAGCTGTGTCTTCAAAAATCACATCAGCGAGTTGTTTTAGTGAACTTCTGACTGAATCATCTTCAATAATGCCAATCGGGTCATAAATATCAGCTCTGGTACGGCGATTAAAATCGCGATAATTCAGATAATGGCGCATGCGCTCAGCCGAATCCACCTTTTGACGATAAATTGCATAATTAAGTGATGAGTTCAATGAATCGCGGTTAAACTCCAGGCGGGCTATCATACTTGCCATGATGATGCTATCGTGCTTCTTTATCAGCAGGACGGAGTCCTTGATTCTTATCAGCTGCAGCAAGGAATCGCGTGAAACATTAAGGAGCTCCTTTCCAACAACATTTTTCTCAGTCACCTGAGAGAACAAAGAATAAGCGGGTAGCAGTAAAAATATCAATAAACAAATCCGGAAATACTTTCTCATCAGTTCAATTTTTGCCTATCAGTTTGCAAAACTACAAAAGCTGTGCCCAAATAATGATTCCATTTGATATCAATTCCGTTTAATTTTCGAAATTTGCATCCTCTTATGAACGTATCAACCCTCATATCTATTTTAGCCTCTCAGGTTTTTCGCAATCTGAAGGAACGCGACTCGTTCTAAAACGGTGTCGGGTATCGGGTATCAGGTATCGGGTATCGGGTATCGGGTATCGGGT